>NZ_JBANBJ010000023.1:0-114939 GCF_059803515.1 Bradyrhizobium sp. UFLA05-125
GACCAGATCGTCCCCCATACTCAGTGGTGGTCTCGCTCCGCGCAGCCATGGCTCACATCCGTAGGCTCGATGCGAACGTTCGAGAAGCAGCCTTAGAGCGATCAAACCGGCAACGTAAGGTTTGACCTGATGGCTCTCAGACGCAGTGGCCGCACCGATCACTCTGCGATTGGCCCATCAGCGAAGTGGCCGCTCGCCTCGTCGAGGTCCGCTTAGGGGGTGAATAGCGGACTCGATTTGCTCACGTTGAGTTCTTCGCAGTTTGACCCACAACCGACATTCGGTCGGCATCTGCGAAGTTCAAGGAGGGTATCGTAGTTGTAAAATGTTGCAATGCACGCCGAGGCAGTCCTCGCATTTGAGCGCCGGTGTCCTCATCTGAATTTGAGAGTGTCCTGATTGGGCTGTTCTCCGGTTTGTGCAGGTCAGCCCTTACGTGCTGGCACGAATTTCCAGTTGCCTTCCTTGGACAGGCGCATACGCTTTCGCTCCGGGATGGCGACTGCTGTCCTGTCCCGGAGATTTGGGAGATAGCCATGAATGCCGCGTCACTCTTCGTTGCGGGTTTAGCTATCGCAATCTCGTCGATTGCACCCGCTAATGCCGCACCGGTCCAGACTAATGGCAACGCCCCTTCGGTCGGATGCTCCTGGGCTGGTGGCTGGAATTTTTCAAGGTGCAAAAACGTGGGCAACTGGAAATCCTACAGCGAGTGCAAGGAGGGCATAGCCAAATCCGGTTGGAGAGACTTCGAAAGCTGGTGGTATTGCTCGAGTTTGGGGTTCAAGAACTAAAAAAGATCAGATCAAAATGTGCTGAGGCCGCCCCTCTGTGGGCGGCCTGTTTTCATATACAGGCCAAGGGCGCCCGATGTCGCCTTTTGGCCCCAAAGCGGCGATCCCGGAATGTCTGCTCTCGTGCCGCTGGTGGGGGCTAAGCAGACGTGAGCCCAGAAGCATTCTTTCGACCTCCGCCGGAGGTTTCGCGCACAGCAGACACTCTCTGAGATCTCCCGGCGTGCAGAACCGTTCACAGCCACGACTGACTGTAGTCTCGCGACGATCTGATCCACGAGGGATAGACAATTTGCCACTAAGGTCGTGCGTCGCTTTGATCGCGGCATGCCCGCTCTCACCCGCCGCCGCAGCAAGGACGATCCGCACCGCGAGACATGGCTGATATTCTTCGGCGATGTCAGTGTCGGGGTCGTAGGTCGCCGCGCCGGTGTCCCGAACTCGGCCCCGCAGTGGAGTTGGTCTTGCGGCTTCTATCCCGGCACCGATCCCGGTGAGCACCGCAGCGGCATTGCCGAGACGTTCGACGAAGCCCGCATGAGTTTCCAAGCAGCGTGGCAGGAGCTGGCCGCAGCGCGCACAGAGGCAGACTTCGAGACGTGGCGTCGCCAGCGTGACTGGACCGCTTGGAAGGACCGGATGCACCGGCTGGCGATGCCGCTGCCGACGCAGAGGCTCGACGGAACGGCGCGCTGCTTCTGTGGCGATGCGATCACAAACGCCACGGTCGGCGCTCATGTCCGCGCCGCGCACTTCGCGATCGGCGCGCGGTAATACGTTGCAAGGATGCAGAACGCCCGATGGGGTGTGATGGTTCGGTCAAATGAAGAGTAGCGCGAGCGCCATCAGTGCCGTCGTTAGCACGGACGGCGAGGTGACAGACACGATGAACGACCAGTCATTGTCCATAACCTTCACGCTACTCGTTTCCGTAAGGCGCTGAATTCACATACGATAATGCGCAGGGGCCGTGAGTAAGCAATGGTTTGCGTGACCAGCGCCACTAGCGGCCTCGGCCTAACCAAGCCTCCAGCCGGTTGCTGGGGCCGCTAGCCCCTAGGGGCCGTTCGCGTTTTCCGCTGAAGTGCCTATCTTCCGCTCATGCGTAACGCCTTTCAGCTTTGCCTTGCGACCGCAGGCAAGCAGGTCCCCTCGGGACCGGAGTGCCTTCACGAAGTCAAACACGATGGATACCGGATGCTGGTGATCCGGGAGAACGAGCGCGTGCGGCTGCTGTCCCGCAACGGCAGCGATTGGACTAAGCGTTATCCGTGGATCGCTGAGGCTGCTCTGAAGAACCGGCAGAAGCACTTCGTCATCGATGGCGAGGCCGTGATCCTTGGCGTTGACGGCATCTCCGACTTCAATGCGCTGCACTCGCGCAAGCATGACCGCGAGGTCCAACTCTACGCCTTCGATGTTCTCGCCATCGGCGGCGACGATCTGCGCGACCTACCGCTGCACTTGCGCAAAACCAACTTGGAGAGGCTGCTGGCACGGAGACCGGACGGGATCACGGTTGCCCCATTCGAGCGCGGCGAGATCGGGCCCGATCTATTCCGAGCCGCGTGCCGCATGGGTCTTGAAGGTCTCGTTTCCAAGCATCGTGACCGGCCTTACCGGGGCGGCCGACAGAAGCACTGGATCAAGGTGAAGAACCGCAGCCATCCGGCGATGGAGCGAGAACTATGACCGTCTCTGGGAAAAACAGGAATTCCTGCTTTTTCGAGTCTCAACCGTCTAACTGGTCGATCCCGCCTATCGATCCGCCACCGGCAAGCGCGACTGGCGTCGTTCTGGAGTGAGAGGCGCTATCCCGGCGCTGGTTCGCGTCCCGCGCTCAAAATAAGGGCAACTGCGCTGGGTCAAGAAAACATGTCACAGTAACTGGTTCGAGCACCCGAACGCATTCGATCCCCCGCTGACCGGCTCCCGCCCTCCGCTGGCAACTTTGCAGCGGCGTCCCCGGTTAGGCCATGATGGCCTATTGGCGAATCCATCATCTCGATGGGCACCGAGCGGCAGAACCCCAATACCTTCGGCACGACCCCCGCCCCGTAGCTCCGAGTGCTTTCGTTGACAACAACGATCCCTAGGATGCTCCAGCACGGACCACCCAGTCCGTTGTGGGTTATTCAAGAGTAGAGAAGGCATGCAAACGTTGGACCCGACAAACCGGCGCGGACCCAAAAGTGGACCCAAATCGCGATTTTCCAAGCTCCCCAGCGGCAAGAAGCCACCGCTTGAATCCGATTTAAAATATTGATCTTGTTTATATTTTACTGGCGCGCTCGGAGAGATTCGAACTCCCGACCCTCGGAATCGAAATCCGACGCTCTATCCAGCTGAGCTACGAGCGCGTCGTGCCCGGGACCGGGCGAGTTCCGAGTTCCGTCAGGCTAGGCGCCCGATCGTTCGGATGCATGGGATTAGCAGAGAGGTCTAACGAGCAAAAGCCCCCACCTGCTCGATCCGGGCAGGTCGAAGGATGCTCACCAGGTCGTGTTGAAGAGCCCGAAATGGGGCTGTTGCGCCACGCGCATCGGCCTGCCGAACATCGGCTGCCCAAAACCATAATAAGTCGGCTGCCCATAGTAGTAGGGCTGTGGAGACCGCCTGGCGACCTTGCGCTTCGGCTGGACGGGCTTCTTGACCGACGCCGCATCGCCCTTCGGTTCGGTGGGGGTCAACTGGGCGAAACTTTCGCGGACCCGTGCCTTGGCTGACATATCGCCGGGGGCAGGCGGTTGGGGAGCAACGCTCGCCGTGTTCACAGGCGTGGCCGGCGCAATCGTCGGCTGGCTGGTATCCAGCACCACACGTTCCGGCAGCTTGCGATCCGACCGAATCCGGATCAGCGGTGCCTCGCTCGATGTCACGATGCTCTCGCCGACCGGCCCTTCGGGCAGCGCGAGATTCACGGCCAACAGCAGCGCAAGCAATGCGCCGCCGACGAACACAAAATACCGAAGGATGGGCATCTGGCAGCGCTCCACCCGCACAGCAGCGCACGGGCCCTTCGCCTTAACCGGCGATCCATTAATATGTTCCTCTGCCCGCCTTCTGGTTCAAGGACAACGCGAACTTTTTCGACGGCATGACGGTAACTATTCCGCTATCGCAACAATGACCCTTTAGACGCGTCGCGCCGCGGCGAGCGAGCACTTGGCCTGACTGGCGTTCACGTTAACGAAGCCGATTTGCACATGCGCAAACGTCTTGCGGCTTTTCATGTTCACGGTTTCGGCAAGCACGCGCCTGCGATCGGTGAGATGGCTGCCGTCGCGGCGGGTGAAGGCGCAGAGGATCTCTAGGTCCTTGACCGCATAGTCGTTGTCATTTCGCAACGTGAAGGTGACAAGCGCCCGCGAACCGAGCCCGCCGCGGCGCCAGGTTTGCGACGAAATCCGCAAACGATCGAGCTCGGCCGGCACTGATGCCTGGGTCGCTGCGGTTGCCGGTGGCACAGACTGCGCAGGCTCAGGCTGGACCGTTGCCAACTCGATCCCGTCGCTCTCATTGCCTTCGGAAGCGGACATCAGCCCCCAAGTGCCACCCCCGGCAAGGACCGCTGCCGCAAGCCACAACGGGCTTTTTCGCCTCACTGAGAAGGCCGGCCTCAGCAAGGCACCGAGTTTGGCCAAACCGTTGAGATCGACGCGATAGAGCCCTGCGAGCATGGATGCGTCGCCCCGTATGCGACCACGCGCGTTTCGCACGTGCCGTCCTCGTCCCTAACCCGCGAGGCAGCATTGGGTTCCCGCAGGCAGCCGAATCTCGGGTAACAGGAATGCGCGAGTGGCGGTCGGCCGAGGGGATCGCTAACATGACGGCAAAGCCGCGAAGCCCGACCGGAGGAACGAAATGCCTGTAGTCACCTGGGACCATGTCCATCTGCGCAGCCCCGATCCGGAGGCAACGGCGGCTTGGCTGCGGGACGTGCTGGGTGGCGAAATCGTGCGCGGCCCGGCACGCATCGACGTCAAGCTCGGCGGCGCCAACATCTTCATTGCACCGCTTGAGTCCGGCAAGCCCATGAACCCGCCCCCGCCCCATCCCCATCAGGGCCTCGACCATTTCGGCGTCACGGTGAAGGACATCGACGCCGTCGCCGCCGAGATGAAGGCGAAGGGTGTTGAGTTCACGCGCGAACCGACGACGATCCGGCCCGGCGTCCGCATCTGCTTCATCCGCGGCCCCGAAGGTATTTCAGTCGAGCTGCTCGAGCGCGACAAGAAATACACCTGAGCCTGCAACACGCTGCATTGCCCGATCCATCCGCCGCAGCTCCGCCGAGCTACGCTGGATCGGGCATCGTCAGGTCATGCTGCCCGGCATGAAGCACCGGATCGTGACACCCATGTAGCCGTAGATCGGCCATACCATGGTTCGCCCGACACGGTTCGGCTCCGAAATCACGGCTTCTTCCGGGACATCGACCCACACCAGCTCCTGCTGCTGGCCATGGATCATGAAGCCATAGCGCGGCACGCGGACACGGTAGTGCCCGTCCTTGCTTTCCCAATCGGAATCCGAGATCGCCGACCCGTCGGCATCCGAGCAACAGGGCCCCTTTCCGCTGCGCAAGCCGTCAAACCACGCCTTCAATTCGGCATTGGTGTTGACGAATTGGCCGCGGTCACGTGCGTGCCCGAAGGGGGCCGCGAGCACCACCAAGAGTATACCACAACCGAGTTTCGCAGCGCGTTTCCAGCGCGTCGAGCTGCCGATCTGCCTATGACTCGGTTCACAACGGCTTGCTTCACAACTGACATTGTCTACACCCGCACTGTGTAGACGCGGCTCATCGCCGCCGGAATTGATCCAGTCGGTCACGTTCGTCTTGCTCCAGCACCCCGCGGCCAGTGCAACTAGGGTTTATGCATTTCGCGGGCCAACTTGATTCGCGTCAGAGGGCCTCGCTGCACTATGAGGCCGTCATAGCCCTGTCATGCGCAAGCCGGGACAACTACGGCTTGGCGCCAGGGCCGCGGGTGAACTGCTGCGTTGCACGAAGGATGGCGCTTTGGCATAAACATCGGACCGGCGCGCCGAGGGGCGAAGGCAGCCGGCCGCGGGACGTCATGAAGAACGGTCTTTATTCGATTCACGTGACGTTGCTCGATGGACGCGTCGGCAAGGGCAGCGGCGTGATCATGTTTCGCGACGGCCAGATTCTCGGCGGCGATGCCTACCTCTTTTACACCGGCAGCTACACAGTGAAGGACAGCACCTTCAAGGGCGAGGTGCTGGTGCAGCGCCACACCTCACCGCGCGGCGACGACAATCCCCTGTTCGGCGGTCCGGCGCCGGTCGGCGTCGGCGTCAGCGGCACCTTCACCGATGCGGGCGCGGAGATGACGGGAACCGCGCTCGTCGGCAAGGCAAGCCTGATCTTTGGTGCCACGCTGCGCAAGCTCGCAGACATCGATTAGAGCATGATCCGGGCCCGAAGGATCGCGCCAGCACAAAGTGTGGAGCGGTTTTCCTCGCGACAAAACGCGGAATGCGTTTGCGCGGAGATCATGCTGAAACAAAAACCTAATCTCATCGCGCTTTAGACACGCGCTATTCCGCGGCCTGCTCCAGCGGCGCGACACGCGGCAGGATCATCTGGATGCGCGTGCCGCCGCCCTGCTCGGAGTCGAGATCGAGACGCCCGCCCAGCCGGTTGGTGACGATGCTGTAGACGATGTGCAGGCCTAGGCCGGTGCCGCCCTGGTCGCGTCGCGTGGTGAAGAACGGATCGAAGGCGCGGCGGCGAACGTCGAGTGACATGCCGCAGCCATTGTCGGAGAAGATGATCTCGACATTGTCCTTGCCAGATTCGCGTACCTGGATGTCGATGAGACCTGGCCGTCCGTCCGGGAAGGCGTGCGCGACGGAATTGAGGAACAGGTTGGTGAGCACCTGGCCGTACGGGCCGGGATAGCTGTTCATGATCAGGTTGGGCTGGCACTCGACATTGAGCGTCAGGTTGTGCTTGCGCAGGCCCGGCCGCAGGCTCAGCACCACTTGCTCGGTGAGGTCGGCAAGGTCAAAGGTGCGCTGATCCGAATAGTTGCGGTCGGCGGCCACCTGCTTGAACGACTGGATCAGCTCGGCCGCACGATTGAGATTGGCGACGAGCTGTGAAGACGCGTCGCGGCTGGTGTTGAGGTAGTCGTTGAGCGTCGAGCGGCGCAACCCGCCGCGCTCGACCTCTGCCGAGAACACCGCCGTCTTGCGCTCCAGTGCGGACGCCACCGTCAGGCTGATGCCGACTGGATTGTTGACCTCATGCGCGACGCCCGCGACCAGGCGCCCGAGCGCCGCAAGCTTCTCCGCCTCGATCAGCGAGGCCTGGGTCTCGCGCAGATTGCGCAGCGCGGTTTCGGCGGCGTCTTTCGCTTTGCGCATCTCCTGCTCGCCGCGCTTGCGCTCGCCGATGTCGAGCGCCACGGTGACGATCCGCTCGATCTCGCCGTCGGCATCGAGCAGCGGCAGCTTGTTGACCAGCCACTGCCGCATGTTGCCGGAGGCATCCTCGTACTCCTCCTCGTAGAAGCCGAGCCCTTTGCGAAATTTCAGCACCCGCTTGTCGTTCTCGTCGGTCTTGGCCGCGCCATAGCGCGACATCAGGTCGGCGGTGGTGCGACCAAGCGCGTCACCCGGCTCGATACCGAAGATGCCGGCCATGTAGCGGTTCATCAGCACGTAACGGAGCTCGCGGTCTTTCACGTTGATGACCGCCGGCACGGTGTCGATGACCTGCTGCAACAGCCGCCGGCCTTCGGCGATGGCGTCTTCCGCGCGCTTCTGGTCGGTGATGTCGCGCAGCGTGCCCTCGTAGCGGACGATCCTGCCCTCCTCGTCGCGGACACCGGTCGCGCTGTCGGATAGCCACAGGATGTCGCCGCTGCGCTGGCGCACCTGGTACTCGAACTCGCGCACCATGCCGTCACGCTCCATCAGGCGCTGATATTCCTCGCGCGCCTCGACATGGACATAGATGGTGTGGGCGATGTCGCTGATGCTGTTGATGAGGTGCTGCGGGCCGTCATAGCCCATCATCCGTGCCAGCGCCGGATTGGCATTGAGGAGGTCGCCGGCCGGCGTCGTGACGTAAATGCCGTCGACCGAGCCCTCGAACAGCTTGCGGTAGCTTTCCTCCGCGAGGCGCTGCTCGGTGAGCGCGCGGACCGCCGCTTCACGCGCGGTATCGGCCTCCTCGAGCGCGCGGCGGAACACCTCCGCGGCGCGCGCGATGTCGCCGATCTCGTTGTCGAGATCGGCAGACGGGATGGACGTATTCTTCTCGCCGGCCGCAAGCGCGCGGATCGACCGCGCGATCTGGGCCAGCGGACGCACCGTCCGGCGCACCACGAACCCGGCCGCAATGATGCCGATCAGCACGCCGATGGTGCCGAGCACGATGCTCTGCCATCTCGCCTCGGCCAGCGTCCGGGCGAAGTCCCGCGACAGCACGTGCCCGCGCCGCGCGCTGACCTCGCGCAGCAACTCGGTGACGCGCCCGATCAGCCGTCCCTCGGTGCCGAGCACTTCGCTGTCGATATCGGCGATCTGACGTTCGCGGACCGCGACGGCGATGATGGCTTCGGAATAGTTATTGACCGCCGATCTCAGCCTGGCATCGGCGATGGTCAAGGTCCGCATGCCTTGCGCCGCCTGCTCGGCGGCCGACGGATTGCGGGCCAGCAAGCCGAGTGCGATCCGGCTCTGAGCCTCCGACAGCCGAGAGGCGAGCTCCCGATCGCCGGTTTCGGCAACGGCCGTGTCGAGCGCCTCGCGTAGCGGCGGCAGGCCGGCGAGCAACTGGGCACGGCGATCGATCAGGGCCGAGATCCGGTCCAACCCGCTGCGATAGGTCGCAAGGCGCTCGGTGACCCCATCGATCATGTCCTGCTGCTCGGGAGCGAGCTCGATGCGGGTTTTCTTCAGGATGTCGCTCAGCGTCGCGGCGGCTTCCCCGACCTGCTTGAACTGGATGCCCGCGCCGGGGTCGGTGACGAAATCACGCGCGGCGAGCCGCAATTCGTTCATGCGGCGGTCGATCTCCTCGGCGAGATCGCCAACGCTCTGCAGCCGCTGAAGCTCCGCGAAGGTCGAATCGATGTGGCGGATCGCGATCACACTCGCGGTCGAGGTGACGATGATTACGGCCAGCACCAGGATGAAGCTGCCGAACGTCAGTTGACCGATCGAGAGCGAAAACGCTCGCTTCGGGTGCGAATTCGGCGTCAGTTCGGCAGGCATTTGGTCAGGACCGGACTCCATTCGGCCCCAATATACGACGTATTCTATCCTTGAGGGAACATGCCTCGACCGGCCGGCCGGGCCGGCTTTTACGATACCTTAGCCATACGCGCAGCGCTTCCCGGGATGGTCATGGCGGCGACGCCGATGACGACTAAGGCGAGCCCGATCCACGCCGTCCGACTCAGGCTCTCGCCGAGGAACGCCACGCTGATGGCGACGCCGATCGGCACGCGCAGATAGGCCTGCGCGGTGGTGCCGACCGAACCGAGGGTCTGGATCAGACGGAAATAGATCACGAAGGCCGCCGCGGTCGAAAACACGGCGAGCGCCAGCAGCGCAAGGACGGAACCTGGCGAGGGTGACAGCGTCCAGGGCTGCTCAATGGCGAGCGAGGCCGGGATCAGGACCGCGGCGCCCGCGAGCAGCGAGCCTGCGGCGGGCGCCATCGGATCGAGCCCCCTGAACCCGCGGCTGAAAATGGCCGCGCAGGCGTAGCAGAGCGTTGCCGCAACGATCGCGATTTCGGCGACGAGGCCGCGGCCGATGTCATGGAATGCATCGACGCCGACGATCAGGCAGATGCCGGCCATCCCGGCGACGACGCCGAACAGTTTTCGCGCCGTGGTGGCTTCGTGCTGGGTCACCAGGGCCGTGAACAGGAAGGTGAAGATCGGCGCGGCCGAGTTGAGGATGGTGGCGAGCGCCGCATCGACATAGCGCTCGCCCCAGGCGATCAGGGTCCAGGGCACGACGCTGTTGAGGCAGGCCTGGAAGGCGAAGCGGCGCCAGGTTGCAAGATCAGTCGGCATGGCGAGGCCGCGCAGGCGCATGACCATCAGCAGCAGCGTGCCCGCGATCGCGGTGCGTGCCGCGATCAACGTGATCGGCGCAATGGTGGCGACGCCGAGCTTGATGAAGGTGTAGGAGCCGCCCCAGAGTGTCGCAAGGAGGAGCAGCAATGCGAGCTCGAAGGTGATCGTCGTATCCTGGCGGGTGGTGTCCATGGCGCATTCCATCCTGATATCGGACGGAACCTATCGCGCACCCAGCCCCAAATACTTCGCTAAATATCGAACTATGTCAGCCCACCGCACCGACTTCGAACACCTCCCCGTCATAGCCGGCCTCGCGTGGGATGCGGAGCTGGCGACCCGTTTCAGTCTTCGTCATCACCGGCATCACCGTGACGATGGACATGCCGCGGGCATGGTCGAGAGCGGACATCACCGTCGGCTGCTTGGCAAGCCGGATCAGGTTGCGCGTGGTCGGGAACGGCAGCTTGAAGCGGCCGGTCTCACCACCCTCCACCGCTTCTCGCGGCGACACCCAGATCGAGTCTGTCGCTTCCCTTCCGTCATGCGCACCGAGCTGATCGGGCGGCGCGGCGGCGAGGAAGAACCAGGTGTCGAAGCGCTTTGGCATGCCCTCCGGCGTGATCCAGTGCGCGTAAGGCACGAGCGCATCGAGCGCGAGCTGGAGGCCGTTGTCGGAGAGGATGCTGAGGAAGCTGATCTTGTGCTCGTTGAGCGCGACGCGATGAGCGTCCGCGATCGCACCGGCACGTTTGGCGTCGACCGGAGCGGAAGACCCCTTCTCGCGCGCCAGCAAGATGCCACTCTCTTCAAACGTCTCGCGGATCGCCGCGATCCTGAAGCCGAGATCGGACTCTGAAAGCCCTTCGCCGCCTGCGTAAAGCGCAGGCTGCGCGATGATCTCCTTGTCGCCGGCATCGACACTGCCGCCAGGAAACACCAGGGCGCCCGAATTGAACTCGATCTGATGGTGACGGACCATCATGAAGACCTCAACCTCGCCGCGGCTCTTGCCCTCGACCTTTGCGCCATCGCGCAGCAGGAGAATCGTCGAGGCGGGGCGTGATGCTGATGTCCCGGGCATGCAACTAACCTGCGGCGCTCGATTGCGGCTGGAGACTGGCGCGCTTGTCGACGCGGGCTACGCGCGACAGCAGGTAATCGACCTCCGCCTGCGCCGCCGGCGTGATGATCGCACCCGGCTTGCGCTGCGCGCTGGAGGCGATGACGCCGCGCTTCTGGAGTACGTATTTGCGCACCGCAAGGCCGGCGCCCGGCTGCTGCTCGTAGCGGATCAGCGGCAGATGGGCATCGAACAGATCATGGGCGGCGTCGCGCTTGCCTTCCTTGAAGAGGCGCACGACGTCGATCAGGAGCTCGGGGAAGGCATAACCGGTCATCGCGCCGTCGGCGCCGCGTTCCATCTCGAAGTCCAGGAACAGGCCGCCATTGCCGCAGAGGATCGAAAGTGGCCGTAGCGAGCCGTCCTTCTGGAAATTGCGCAATGTTGAGATTTTTTCCAACCCCGGCCAATCCTCGTGCTTGAGCATCACGCAGTTCGGATTGTCCATGACGATCTTGCGGATCACCGCGGGGGTGAACACGACGGAGAGCGTCAGCGGATAATCCTGAAGCACCCACGGCACGTCGGGGCCGATCGCTTCGGCCGCCTGCTTGAAATAGCCGACAATCTGATCGTCGGTGCGCAAGGACGGCAGCGGCGCGATCATCACACCGGCGGCGCCTGCATCCATCGAGGCTCTGGCGAGCGAGCGCATCGTGGCGAAGCCCGGCGCGGACACGCCGACGATCACCTGCATCTTCTTGGCGCGCTTGACGAAGCGCACCGCCACCTGCTCGGCTTCCGCCGCATCGAGCTTGGGCGCTTCGCCCATGATGCCGAGCACGGTCACGCCTTCACAGCCGACCTGTTCGTACCAATCCGTCAGGCGGTCGATCGAGCGCTCGTCGATCCGGCCATCATCATGGAACGGCGTCGGCGCGATCGCGAAGGTGCCCTTGGCTTCGGCGGTGAGTTTCATCGTCTTTCCTTAATCTCTGCATCTATGCTTGGTCATTCCGGGCTCGCGACTTCGTCGCGCCCGGAATGACGGTGTTGCTAAAACCGCCGCGCCGATTTCTTGATCTCCGCCTCGGAGAAGAAGATTTCCTTGGCGTGATCGACGATGTCCTGGGCCTTCCAGCCCGTGTGTGGCGGTTTCCAGCCTTCCATCTCCATCATCCGCATTTCACGCACGCCGCGGGGCCCGGACACGCCCAGCACCTTGCCAGTCTGGTCGCCCGACAAATCGCTGACCATGTATAGCACGGCCGGCGCGATGCCGTCCGGCCCGAGCGCCGCACCGGGGTTCTCCTTATAGCGGGGCAGGTCTGCGGTCATGCGGGTCAGCGCGCCCGGTGCCAGCGTCCAGATCCGGATGTTGTACTTGCGGCCCTCGATCGCCAGCACATTGGACAGGCCCCAGATGCCGCCCTTGGCCGCGCCGTAATTGGTTTGGCCGAAATTGCCGATCAGGCCCGAGGTCGAGGAGGTGTTGACGATGACGCCGCCGCCGTTTTCCCGCATCCAGCGAAACACCGGCAATGTGCAACAGAAGGTCCCCTTCAGATGCACCTTGATCACCTTGTCCCAGTCGGCTTCCTCGGCCTTGGCAAAAGTCTGGTCGCGCAAAATGCCGGCATTGTTGACGAGGATGTCGGCGCGGCCAAAGTGCTTGATGGCGTCGTCGAACACGGACTGGCCGCCTTCCATGGTGGAGATGTCGGCGCCGTTGGCGACCGCGCGGCCGCCTTCGGCCTTGATCGCGTCGACCACCTGCAGCGCCATCGACTTGTCGGCGCCGGAGCCGTCACGCGGACCGCCGAGATCGTTGACGACGACCGCCGCCCCTTCCCGCGCGAACAGTTTTGCGTAGGCCTCACCGAGCCCGCCGCCCGCGCCGGTGATCAACGCGACCTTGCCGTCGAGTAGTCCCATGGTGGCTTCTCCCTGTTTTTGTTCTTTCGCGTCCGGGGCACGAGAGTTAAGCCAAAACCGTCTTGCCGTTCTTGATCACGGTGACGCTGCGCGACTTCACCTTGGCCTCGAACGAGATCACGTTGGCGTCCTTCCACATGTCCATGGTCACAATCTCGCCGGGATAGACGGGCGATGAGAACCGCGCGATGTGCTGGCGAAAGGCACTTGGATCGTAATCGGCATAGGTTTGGAGCACGCCGCGGCAGGTGATGCCGTAGGTACACATGCCGTGCAGGATCGGGCGCGGAAAACCAGCCTTCTTGGCGAACTCAGGATCCGAGTGCAGCGGGTTGCGATCGCCGCAGAGGCGATAGACCAGCGCCTGGTCGGGGCGCGTCGAGATGTCGATCGTCCTGTCGGGGCTGCGTGACGGGATCTCGTGCGGATCGGGCTGGGTCAGGTTCGGCCCGCCAAAGCCGCCATCGCCGCGGGCGAAGCGCGAGGCGACGAGGGTCGCGAGCTTCTCGCCGCTCTCGTTCTTCAGCACGGTCTGGTGGCTGATCACCACGCCCCTGTCCTTGCCCTTGTCGTAGACCTCGAGCACCGAGGAGTCGGCGGTGATGTGGGCTGTCGGCGCGAGCGGCTGGTGGAACGTGATATCGCGCTCACCGTCGACCACCATGACGCGATTGAGATTCATCTCGCCTGGCCCCGAGCCCCACGCCGCGACGGACGCAAAGGTCGGCACCACCTTCAGCGGCCGCGGCGTCAGCGTGCCCTCGTTGACGAAAGCGAGCTCGTTCTCGTCCATGGGATCGGCGCCTAGCCCGATGCCATAAGCGTAGAGCATCACCTCGCGGTCGGTGTAGGCATATTTCTGGCCGAGGTTTTTGAGGTTCTTTAGCTCTTCGTATCTGGCGGACATTTTCTGGTTTCCTCCCCGGATATCTCTCCGCGCCGCTGCCAGTTGAAGTGTCCTCTCCCCTTGCGGGAGAGGGCGGCGAGGACGGCGCGGCAAACTCATTGGGGTGAGGGGTTGGCTCCGCATCAAAAGTATCTCCGCGGAGAGATACCCCTCATCCGCCGCTTCGCGCCACCTTCTCCCGCAAGGGGAGAAGGATCAGCACGTCATCTTAGGCAGGCGTGAAGAACGGCAACGGCGCGCCGTCGTCGGTCGGCTTCCACACCACCCTCACCTTCTGGCCGATCTTCAGGGTCGTCAGATCGCAATCGACGAAGTTCGTCTGCAGCGACGGCCCCTCCTTCAGCGTGACGTAGCCGATCGCATAAGGCCCTGTCGGCGATTTCCGCATCAGGCTGTAGGTGTAGATCGTGCCCTCGCCCGAGCTCTCCTCCCACACCGTCTTGTCGGAGAAGCAGAACGGGCAGATCGCGCGCGGGAAGTAGTGCGCTTCGCCGCACGCCGTGCAGCGCTTGATCATGAACTTGCCTTGGCGAGCCGCTTCCCAGAACGGCACGGTCTCGGCGTTCGTGACTGGTGCAGGATACTTTTTCGCTTCGCTCATCACACGCGCTCCAGAATAGCCGTCGAGGCGGCGTGACGCACGCCCAGGAGTCCGCCGGTGCCGTGAGCGATGGCGAGATCGCAGTTCGGCACCTGCACTTTCGGGTGCGCCTCGCCGCGCAACTGCCGCACGGCCTCGATGATTTTTGTCATGCCGCCGCGGTTGACGGGATGGTTGCTGCAGAGGCCGCCGCCGTCGGTGTTGAACGGCAGCTTGCCGACGCCCGAGATCAGATTGCCGTCGGCGACGAACTTGCCGCCCTCGCCTTTCTTGCAGAAGCCGAGGTCCTCCAGTTGCATCAGCACCGTGATGGTGAAGCTGTCGTAGATCGAGGCGTATTTGATGTCCTTCGGTGTAACGCCCGCTTCCTCGAAGGCGCGCGGGCCGGACCACACGCCTGCGGAATAAGTGAGGTCGAGATCCTTGCCGCCGCGCGGGCCCTTCATCGCCTCGCCATGACCGATCAGCCGCACGAGCGGCTTCTTCAGGCTCTTGGCAATCTCCGGCGTCGTCACGATCAGCGCGCCACCGCCGTCGGAGACGACGCAGCAATCCATGCGGTGCAGGGGATCGGAGATCATCGGCGAGTTCAGGACGTCCTCGACGGTGACGACGTCCTTCAGCATCGCATGCGGATTGTATTGCGCGTGATGGGAGGCTGCGACCTTGATCCAGGCGAGCTGCTCGCTGGTGGTGCCATAGTCGTGCATGTGGCGCATGGCACACATGCCATAGGCATTGTGGGTGGTCGCGCCGTACGCGGATTCGAAATCAAGTTCGGCGCCGGCCGCACGCGGCGGCATCGGGCCCGTGCGCGGCTTGCCCGCGAGCGTGATGAGCGCCACCGAGCATTTTCCCGCGGCGATCGCTTCTGCAGCATGGCCGAGGTGGATGATGTAGGAACAGCCGCCGGTTTCCGTGGAATCCACGTGGCGCAGCTTCTTGGTGTTCAGGCCGAGATAATCGACCATCGGCCAGGCGCCACCGGGCGCATCGCCCGCGCAGAAATAGCCGTCAATGTCGTCCTTGCTGAGCCCGGCATCCTCGATCGCCCCCTTGGCGACCTCGGCGTGGAGCTGCGCAGTGGATTTGTCCGGCGCATGCCGGGTCGGGTGCTCATAAATCCCGGCAATGTAGGCCTTGCCCTTGATGGTCAAGTCGAGTCTCCGCTGACGTTTCTTCTTGCTCCGTTTTTCTGACGCGCTGCGGCGGGCTTGGCAAGCGCGGAAATATTCCGTCGGGCGAGAGGGTAGCGGGTGGGCGCAAGTGAGCCATCGGCGGCACGCAAAGTCATAAAGGTGATTTGCCCGACGGGACAAGCGATTTCTTTTTTTCGAAATCAAACCCGTTTTGTCGAAATCAACCCCATGCAAAGTAGCGGTGGTGCGTGTTGCCCGTTGGGTAGCACAACGAATAGTACCCTCCCGATTGAACCAGCGCGCGCGGCGGGGCGGCCGCGGACGATGCGCGTGTGAAGGCTCGCTTCGATCGCCAATCAAACGCCGAGCAGTTCGCAGGGTAGGCAAAGCGACTTGTCCGCCGTAGCTCGAAGAGCGAAGGCGAAAGCGTTCCCACCTCTCCGGGCGGGCAAGAAACCAAATCGGCTATCCCGCGATCAAACCGTGCTCGGACTTGCGCGATAACGGAACACCGTCAGCCCGGCCAAGATCAGACCGAAGGCAAGAAAAGTCGCGCCCCCCTTAACTCCGAAGCTATCCTGAAATTGGCGTTCGGCCGCGTCGTCCACGATGAGAGGCCGAGCATCCGGCCTACCAGCGAGATACCGGATCTTCGTCTGCCTGACCGTCTGGACGCCGTTACGCGTGATCTGCCGCCAGAAGGCCGGGCTGATATGGGTCGGCCCGTAGATCTGCTGTTGTCCGCCCCTGTCGGTCCACGCCAGGGTGACCAGATAGCTCGGAGCCTCGCCGGCTTTGTTCACTTCACTATAAGCCCGCGTAAGATCGGCGGTGGCCTCGTCGCCGTGGTCGAGGATCTCCTTCAACGTGCTTTGCTCGGCATAGGAGTTCACCAGCATGTAGCCACCGAATGGAAGCATCACGGCAGTTAGCAGCGCGAGGATGTAAGGAAAGGGACGCCTCGCCCCGGTGGCGATTACGCCGTTCCCGGGCCCGCTTCGACGCGCCGACCATGCCTGCCATCCGATCACGAGCACCAAGAGAACGGCGCAAATACCCGCCCCCGCCGCCATGAACCCGGACAGGGATCGGATATGGCTCAGGTGGTCATCCAGATCCTCGATGACCACCGGAAGAGATGCATCGTCGTCAACGGCTTGAATGGGAATCGTCAGAAGCCTGAGTTGATTTCCAACCGTTACGCGCGCCGCATATGCGGCACTGACAGCGATACCCTTACGTTCGCGTTGAACGCCATCCCTTCCGGTCCACCACAATCCGATCGATAGATTTTCGTCGACATAGCGGGGCCAACCTTCGTCAAACACGAACGGAAATCTCGACGATACGACTTCGGCCGAAGTGATCTTCCCCGTGGTGGCATAGCCATCACGCATAACGCGTTCGATTGCATGCTGATTCCAGTAGAGCCCCAACACGCCCATCACGCCTACGGTCAAACACACAATCAAAAAACCGCGCAATGACATCGATTACCGCCCTGCATTCATCAGCCCGCGTAGCGCGACCGCCTAATCCGGCGCGCATCACTATCATAAGTTGGTCATAACGATTTGCCACAACCTTTGTCAAATTGGCGGAAACCATTTCGAGGTTGAGCAAGCCCCTGCATCGCCATCACCCTTGCGTAAAGCAAACGCTTCGCGGCCTAGCGTTGCCCACTCTCGCGTCGCGCTGCGAGGCCTGCAAGAGCGTCTTTGCAGCACCTACCGGACAACGCATCGCAATTCGTAGGTGGGCCACGCGACTTGCCCGCCGTCGCTCGAAGAGCGAAGGCGGAAACGTGGCCACCGCTTTCGTGGCAACAAAAAAGGTGGGCACGGCGCTTTGCGCCTTTGCCCACCCTACGGCAGATGCGTTCGGGGACGAACGCCTACTCCGCTGCGATCTGCCTTGGCGCCGGCGGCGGGTTCGCGAGGTCGGCGGCGAGTTGCGCGTAGCGGGCTTTGGCGGCCTCCACCGCCTTCTCCTTCACCGGGCCGTAGCCGCGGATGCGGTCGGGCAGCGACAACAGCTCCACGGCGGTGTCGTGCGTGATGGGCGACAACAGGCCGAGCACGGTGGCGACGTCCTTCTCGTAGCCGCTGATCAGGTCGCGCTCGAGCTTGCGGTCAGCCGAGTAGCCAAAGATGTCCAGCGGGGTGCCGCGCAGGAAGCGGAATTTTGCCAGCCAGCGGAAGCCACCGAGCATCCACGGGCCGAAGGCGCGCTTCTTCGGGCGGCCCTGTGCATCGACGCCATTGCTGAGGATCGGCGGCGCGAGGTTGAAGCTGAACTTGAAGTCGCCTTCGAACTGGTCGCGAAGTTGCTGCTCGAACTGGCCGTCGGTGAAGAGACGCGCGACCTCATACTCGTCCTTGTAGGCGAGCAGCTTGGCGTAGTTTATCGCGACCGCGCGCGGCAGCGCATCGCCATAACCGCCCTTCGCCGCAGCGTCGCGGACCTGGTCGACCAGTCTGCGATAACGCTTTGCCAGGCGTCCGTTCTGGTAGGCGGTGAGATGCTTAGCGCGATGCTCGATGATCTCGTCCAGCGTCATCGCCTCCAGGCTCTTCGGCGCGACGACCTCATCCTGGCCCTTGAGCATGTCGGCGAGCCGCTTCGGATCGGCCACCGCAAGCCGGCCGAGGCGGAACGCCTCCTTGTTCATCTTGATCGAGACGCCGTTGACCTCGATCGCCTGCTCGATCGCTTCGGCACCGATCGGCAGCAGCCCCTTCTGATAGGCGTAGCCCATCATCATCATGTTGGTGGCGATGGCATCGCCAAGGAGCTGCTCGGCAGGCTTGGTGAAGTCGAAGAAGGTGGAGTCCTTGTGCAGCGCGGTCTCCAGCACCGCATTCAGCTTGCGGGTCTGGAAGTTGAAGTCGCGGTTGAGGATGAAGTCGGCGGTGGGAATGACGTGGCTGTTGATGATGCCTCGGGTGCGGCTGCTATCGCAGAGCGAGATCGTATCCTTGGCGACCGCGACGACCTCGTCCGCAGCGAGCACGAGATCGGCGGTGCCCGTGACGATGCGCGAGCACGTCACCTCGGCCGGATGATCCGACAGGCGGACGTGGCTCAGCACCGCCCCGCCCTTTTGCGCGAGGCCGGACATGTCGAGGATCATCGAGGCCTTGCCCTCGATATGGGCGGCCATGCCGAGCAGCGCGCCGATGGTCAGCACACCCGTGCCGCCGACGCCGCCGACCGCGATATTGTAGGGCTTGTCCAGCGCCGGTCGCGAGGTGGGCTCCGGCAGCTCGCCGATATCAGTAGGTTCCGCCGGTGCGCGATGGCGTGGCGCGCCGCCGTCGATGGTAACAAAGGACGGGCAGAAGCCCTTGAGACAGGAATAGTCCTTGTTGCAGGAGGACTGGTTGATGGTGCGCTTGCGGCCGAACTCGGTTTCCAGCGGCTCGACCGAGATGCAGTTCGACTGCACCGAACAGTCGCCGCAGCCCTCGCAGACCGCCGGGTTGATCATCACGCGGCGCGGCGGATCCTCCATCAGGCCGCGCTTGCGGCGGCGACGCTTCTCAGCCGCGCACGTCTGTACGAAGACGATCGCGGACGTGCCCTTGTACTCGCGGCACATCTTCATGACGTTCTCGAGCTCGTCGCGATGGTACTTTTTCACGCCGGGCGCGATGGAATGGGGCGGATACGCGTCGGGATTTTCCGAGACCAGGTAGATCTCGCTGATGCCCTCGGCGTGCAGCTGCGCCATAATCTTCTGCGGCGAGAGGTCGCCGTCGTGGCGCTGGCCGCCGGTCATGGCGACGGCATCGTTGTAGAGGATCTTGTAGGTGATGTTGGCCTTGGAGGCGATCGCCTGGCGGATGGCGAGAATTCCCGAGTGGAAGTAAGTGCCGTCGCCGAGGTTCGCAAAAATATGGTTCTCGTTGGTGAAAGGCGCGATGCCGACCCATGGCACGCCCTCGCCGCCCATGTGTGTGAACGTTTCGGTCGAGCGGTCCATCCACAGCGCCATGAAGTGACAGCCGATGCCGGCGAGCGCGCGGCTGCCTTCGGGGACCTTGGTCGATGTGTTGTGGGGGCAGCCGGAGCAGAAGTAAGGGGTTCGGGAGACCGGCGCGGTGGCCTGCATCTGGGTCGCCTGGCGGCCGTTGAACCAGTCGGCCTTGGCGCGGAGCATCTCGGCGATTTCGGGGTTGAGATTAAGTCGAAGGAGCCTTTCGGTGATCGAGCTAGCAAGCGAGGCGACGCTGAGCTCGGCGGCGAAGGTAAGGAAGCGCTTGTCGTGGTCGTCCATCTTGCCGACGATGCGCGGGCGGACGTCGTCGCGCCAGTTGAACAGCTCCTGCTTGACCTGGTTCTCGACGATCTCGCGGCGTTCCTCGACGATAAAGATCTCCTCGAGGCCCACCGCAAACTGCCGTACGCCTTCCGGCTCCAGCGGCCAGGGCATGCCGATCTTGTAGAGGCGAAGGCCGATCTTGGCAGCGACCTCCTCGGTGATACCCAGCTCGCGCAGCGCTTGCCGGACGTCCTCATAGCTCTTGCCCGACGCCATGATGCCGTAGCGGGCGTTCGGGCTATCCATCGTGACGCGGTTGACCTTGTTGGCGCGCGCAAAGGCGATCGCCGCATAGCCCTTGTAGTCCTGCAGGCGGCGGTCCTGCTCAAAGCGGTCATCGGGCCAGCGAAGATTGAGGCCGCCGGGCGGCAGCTCGAAATCCGAGGGAATGATGAAGGGCTTCATCTCGTCGGTGAGATCGATCTCGGCGGTGGTCTCCACCGTCTCCGTGATCACCTTCATGCCGACCCAGCAGCCCGAGTAGCGCGACATCGCGATACCGAGCAGGCCCATCTCGATCATCTCGTGGATGCTGGAGGGATAGAGATAAGGCATCAGCGCCGAGATGAAGGCATGGTCGGACTGATGCGGAACGGTCGAGGACTTTGCGCCGTGATCGTCACCGGCGAGGCACAGCACGCCGCCATGCTTGGCCGAGCCGGCGGTATTGCCATGCCGGAAGACGTCGCCGCAGCGGTCGACGCCGGGGCCCTTGCCGTACCAGATGCCGACCACGCCGTCGTACTTGGCGCCGGGCGAGAGATTGAGCTGCTGTGAGCCCCAGATCGCGGTGGCGGCGAGATCCTCGTTCACGCCGGGCTGAAACTTGATGTTGTACTGCTCGAGGTGCTTTCGCGCGGCGAAGAGTTGCTGGTCATAGCCGCCGAGCGGCGAGCCGCGATAGCCGGAGATGAAGCCTGCGGTATTCAGCCCTGCGGCGCGGTCGCGCCGGATCTGGGCCATGGGCAGGCGGACCAGCGCCTGGATTCCCGTGGTGAAGACGTGTCCGGTGGATTGGGTGTATTTCTGGTCGAGACTGATCGGACCCTGGTTGATGCCCATTTTTGTCCTCTTCGCCCTCTTAAGTCGTTGGCGTGCCCGTTGTTTTTAGTTAGGGCGCCCCGGATGCCCGCGCCACTTTATGTCGGAATTTTAAGCCTCCGCATCACAAATCTGGACCGAAGCGGGGCATTGGCGAAAATCGCAATTTCGTGGCGGCAAGTCTGCCCGCCCTTTTCAATTTGTGTCAGCATACCCGGGGCGTCGCGAAACGACGTAACGCGTCTATAATGCGCCCCATGGCGATTGGTCGCAGGGGGAGACCGGGAATGCGGACGATTCTGGCATCTCTGGTGTCAGGGCTCACGTTGTGCAGTGCAGTTGCAGCGACCGCGAGCGAGCCGTCGCCGGAGGCGATTGCTCATGGCAAGGCGCTGGTGGAGGCCGGCGACTGCGCAAGCTGCCACACCGCCGATCCCGCAAAACCATTCGCGGGCGGCAAGCGCATCGATACACCCTTTGGCGAGATCTATGCGCCGAACCTGACGCCGGATCGCGACACCGGGATCGGGGGCTGGACGGACGCCGACTTCACCCGTGCGCTGCGCTTCGGCATCGCGCCTGATGGCTCCTATTATTATCCGGCGTTCCCCTACCCCTACTTCACCAAGATGACCAAGGACGACACGCTGGCCATCCGCGCGTATCTTTCGACGCAGGCGCCCGTTACGAACCGCGTCAAATCGCCGGAATTGCGCTGGCCGTTTGGCTATCGATCACTGATGCGCGCCTGGAACTGGCTGTTCTTCAAGCCCGGCCTGTTCGAACCCGACCAGTTCAAGACCGCGGCCTGGAATCGCGGCGGCTATCTCGTCACAGGACTCGGCCATTGCGGCGCCTGCCACACGCCGAAGAACTATTTTGGTGCCGACAAGCGCGGGCTGGCGTTTTCGGGCAACGAGGTGGGTGGCTGGTTCGCACCGCGGCTCGATAGCGCCGCGCACAGCGGGCTGAAGTCGTGGAGCGTCGACGAGATCGCCGAATATCTCCAAAGTGGCCGCAACGCCAAGAGCCATGCCGACGGGCCGATGGCCGAGGTCATCGTCAACTCGACCTCGAAGATGAGCGATGCCGATGTGCGCGCCATGGCGGTCTATCTGAAAGAGCTGCCACCGGGACCGAACGAGCCCGCGGTGACGCCGCCATCGGAAAGCGAGATGAAGGCGGGCCAAGCCGTCTATGCGAAGTTCTGCATCGCCTGCCATGAAGCCGACGGCTCCGGCGCGCCGCGCATCTATCCGCCACTGCCCAGCAATGCGCTGCTGCAATCCGGCAATCCCTCCTCCACGCTCCGCATCATTCTCGACGGAGCGCACACCGTGACGACGCCGCGCGCACCCAACACCGGCGAGATGCCGGCCTATGCCAAGCAATTGTCGGACGAGCAGATCGCGGCGGTAACGAACTACATCCGCAACTCCTGGGGCAACGCCGCTCCGCCGGTCACGGCGGCGCAGGTCGGGAAGGCGCGGAAGGAGGATTAGTCGCAACGCCGTCATTGCGAGGAGCGCAGCGACGAAGCAATCCAGAGTGTTGCCGCGGACGGATTCTGGATTGCTTTGCTCCGCCCGCAATGACGACGTGGATAGAGTGAGGCAATGTAAGCCCTACTTCTCCTTCTCGTCGCCCGTAAACACGAACTTCGGCATCTCCCATTTGTAGCGAACCGCGAGCAGGCGGAAGCTGATGCCGAGCGCGAAGGTGAGAATGGTCCAGAGCTCGTCGTTGATCTTCAGCCCGAAAGCGGTGGCATAGAACAGGCCCGTCACCACCGAGACGCTGGCGTAGAGCTCGGAGCGAAACAGCAGCGGCACGTCGTTGCAGAGGATATCGCGGAGCACGCCGCCGGCGCAGCCCGTCACCATGCCGGAGACGATCACGATGGGGAGCGTTGCATCCATCTGCCAGGCGACGTCGCACCCCGCCATGGTGAAGACCACGAGGCCGATCGCGTCGAGCACGATGAAGGCCAGCTTGAGCCGATGCACGAGGCGCGCGATCAGAATGGTAATGAAGGCGGCACCGCCGCTCAGCACGAGATAGATGGGGTTTTGCACCCAGGCGAGCGGATAGTGGCCGAGGAAGAGATCGCGCAGCGTGCCGCCGCCGAGCGCCGTGATACAGCCGAGGAAACAGACGCCGAGCCAGTCCATGCTGCGCCGGCCCGCGGCAAGCGCCGCCGTCATCCCCTGCGCCGCAACCGCGACGAGGGAAAGGAAATGCAGCACGCTGTCGCTCGGTGGCAGGCTCCACATCGGATGTCATCCCGTTTCGAGGGCGGAACTTACGTCTCCAGTTCCAGAATGAGCAAGGTTCATCGGGAATGAACAGGTTCCCGATTCCTGCGCGCGGCAACATGCGACGAAAGCATGAGATCCCCGGAACCGAAATTCGCATCCCCGGGTTGTCTGGTCAGTCAATTCGAGGAGATCAAGCGATGGCCGATGACCGTTTTCCGAATGACCCCTATCGTCCCATCGGTGAGGATGAGTATCTTCGCGCCGCACGACGGGATGCCGACCTCCAGGTGGATCCCGAACTTGGCGAAGGCCCCGCCTCCAGCGGCAAGATCGCGCTGTTTGCGGTCGCGATCGCGGTCGTGCTCGGCGCAGTGTTCTACGGCTTGAACAATACCAGCGTGAACCAGGCCTCGACCGAACCGCCGGCGAAGACCGCACAGACGACACCTGCAAATCCGGCCGCGCCTCCCGGCATGCGCGACGTGACGCCAAAGGGCAACACCTCGCCGGGCGTGACCACCGGTGCGGCACCGAGCCAGCCGGCCTCGCCAGCCCCGTCTCCTGACGCCGGCAAGGCGCAGTAACGCTGCCGAAACACGAAAGCGGCGGGACGCCAACGTCCCGCCGCTTTTTGTCATGCGTCAGCCGAACAGCTTGTTCAGCTCGCCGCCGGGATACCCGCTCCCGAGCTCGGCAAACGTGCCCTTCTCCGCCATCTCTTTCGCCGCGCGCATGAAGCCGCCCCAGGCGGCGCGGGCGAGCGAGCCGCCGACGCTAATGCGGCGCACGCCGAGATCGGCAGCCTCTTGCAGCGACAGGCCGGAGGCGCCGATCAGGAGATTGAACGGCCGTGGATGCACCGCCTTCACCACGGCCGAAATATCCTCGCGCGTCTTGAGGCCCGGCGCATAAAGGCAATCGGCACCGGCATCGGCGTAAGCCGTGAGCCGGTCGATGACGAGCTTGAGGTCGCTCACGCCCCACAGATAGGCCTCGCAGCGGCCGACCAGCAGCGTGCCGCTATCGCCGATCGCCTTGCGTGCCGCCTTCACGCGCTCGACCGCGAGCGCGCGATCATAGAGCGGCTTGTCCTTGTCCCCCGTGGAATCCTCGATCGACAGCCCGGCCACGCCGGTTCGCACGCCGCGTTCGACATTTTCCGCGACCTTGTCCGGCTCGACCGCGAAGCCGCCCTCGAAATCCGCATTCACGGGGATGTCAACGGCCGAGCACAATGCTGCCAGATGCTGACAGACGTCGTCCACGGTGACGCGGTTGTCGGCGCGCCCGATGGTCCAGGCAAAGCCGGCGCTCGATGAGGCGATCGCCTTGAAGCCGAGATGCTGCAAGGCCTTGGCACTGCCGACGTCGAACGGATTGGGCAGGATGAAGCAGCCGCTCTCGTGCAGCTTCTTGAATGTCGCGCGCTTGTCCGCAGTCGTAACGTGCATGTTTCTCTCCCTTGTTGGCCGCGCAGACATAGGCACGCCACCAGGGCAGCGCCAGTACGCGCCCGGGCAGCGCCAGTAGCGCGCCCGCGCACGCGCTAGTGCGCGTCGTGCACGACGCGGCTGTCCTTCGGCGCCTCGTCGCGATCGTTCATGCCGTAGTCGCGGACGACGCTGGCAATCCGCAGGCGATAATCGGCAAAGAAGCTTCCGCGGCCTTTGGCCTGCGCGCGGCGATGCTCCATGGTCTTGCGCCAGGCCTCTACGGCCGCCTCATCGCGCCAGAACGAAACCGACAGCACCTTGCCCTTCTCGGTCAGGCTCTCGAAGCGCTCGACCGAGATGAAGCCGTCGATGGTCTGCAGGATCGGCTTGAGATCGGCCGCGAGATCGAAATAATGCTGCCGGTGCTCCGGCTTCGGCCAGACCTCGAAGATCACGGCGATCATGGGCGCCTCCCTTGTTTTGGTTTGCGCCTACAATACCACCTTGCGCAGGAACGTCCGCTCCTCCGCGACAATAAACCTGTTCTCCTCGGCGAAACGGAAGTTCGCCATCCCCTCGGCGTCCTGACGCAGCCGCGCGCGATAGGCCTCGTAGGCCGCCAGGCTTTCGAACGAGATCAGCGCAAAGGCGATGTTGTTGGTTCCCTCGTGCGGCATGAAGTAGCCGACCAGATCGCCACCGCATTTCGGGATGATGGTGAGCCAGCGCTTCGAGTACTCCTCGAACTGCGCGCGCTTGAAGGGATCGAGCTGGTAGCGGATGAAGACGGTGATGGACATGATGGGCTCTCCTCTCTGTCCCCGTCATTGCGAGGGGCGAAGCGACGAAGCAATCCAGACTGTCGCCGCGGAAAACAGTCTGGATTGCTTCGCTGCGCTCGCAATGACGAGTTTGTGGTTGGCAGACTACACCCTTGCCCGACCGCAATGCTTCGGCTATCATCGAAGCATGAAAGCAGGACCTGACATTGCCATGGTCGCTTCGCTGGTCGGCGACCCCGCGCGCGCCAATATGCTGACAGCGCTGATGAACGGCCGCGCGCTCACCGCAAGCGAGCTCGCGCAGGAGGCCGGGATCACCCCGCAGACCGCGAGCTCACATCTTTCGAAGCTCGAGGCCGGCGGACTGATCGAGCCGGAGAAGCAGGGCCGGCACCGCTACTACCGCCTGAGCGATCCCGATGTCGCCGGCGTGCTGGAGGCGCTGCAAGGACTTGCCGCCCGCGCCGGCCACATGCGCGTGCGCACCGGGCCGAAGGATCCGGCGTTGCGGCGGGCGCGGATCTGCTACGACCATCTCGCCGGCGACCTCGGCGTGCAGATGCTCGACTCCTTGCGCGAGCGGCGCCTGGTGAAGCAGAAGAAGCAGGACATCGAGCTCACGGTCGAGGGCGAACGCTTCCTCGCAAAGCATTTGCAGATCTCGCCCGACATGCTGACCCATCCGCGCCGGCCAGTCTGCAAGGCGTGCCTCGACTGGAGCGAGCGTCGGCATCACCTTGCCGGCACGCTCGGCGCAGCCATGATGAAGCGTTTCACCGAATTGAAATGGGCGGCGCGCGATGCGACGCCCGGCAGCCGCGTGGTGAATTTCACCCGCACCGGCGAGAAGCAGTTTGCGGCGCTGTTCGGCGACAGGCACGAGTAGTTACACAATCGCGTGTGAATGAGTGCCGTCATCATGGCCGGGCTTGACCCGGCCATCCACGCGTTTATGGGCACCGTCATTCCGGGGCGGTCCGCAGGGCCGAACCCGGAATCTCGAGGTTCCGGGCTCGATGCTTCGCATCGCCCCGGAACGACGTTGTCAGACATCAGAGCCCTCAATGACCCGCATCCTCCCGACTGCGCTCGCGGCCGCCCTCCTCGCTTTCCCGCTCGCTTCGACTTACGCCAGCGAACCCGCGGCGCGCGAGCCCTACGGGATCGCCCTTGAGGGGTTTGCCTATCCCTACCCCGTGAGCCTGCTGCCGCTCGTCAATGACGGCGAAGAGCTTCGCATGGCCTATATGGACGTCGCACCTCAAGCGCCGAACGGCCGCACCGTCGTCTGCTTCATGGCCGCAATTTTCCGTCGAGCTATTGGGCGCCCGTGATCAAGATGCTGAGCGAGGCTGGCTTCCGCGTCGTGGTGCCGGACCAGATCGGCTTCGGCAAATCGTCCAAGCCGCTCGGGGAACTGCATTTCGATACGCTGGCGCGCAACACCATCGCACTGCTCGATCATCTCGGGATCGACAAGGCCGAGATCATCGCCCATTCCATGGGCGGCATGTTGGGGGTGCGCATCGCGCGGGCCTATCCGGAACGCGTGTCGCATCTGGTGCTGACCGCGCCGATCGGGCTGGAAGACTACCGTCTCTACGTGCCGCCGGTGCCGACGGAAAAGACCATCGAGATCGAGGACAAGCTCACGGCCGAGGGCTATCGCAAGCAGCTCCAGACCAACTACGCGATCAAGCTGCCGCCTGAGGCGATCACGCCGTTCATCGACGCCCGCTTCAACATCAAGGGCAGCCCCGACTACCCGCGCTGGCTGCGCGCCTTCGTCGGCTCCGGCCAGATGATCTATCGCGAGCCGGTGGTGCATGAAATCCCGCTGCTTTCGCAGCCGACGCTGTTCATCATGGGCGCCGACGACCACAACGCGCCGGGCAGACCGAATGCACCGGAAGCGCTGCGGCCGAAGATGGGGCAGAACGCCGATCTCGCCAAAGCGCTCGCTGCAAAGATGCCGAATGCGCGGGCAGAGACCATTCCGGACACCGGCCACCTCGTCTTCCTGGAGGCGCCCGAGCGATATCGCGACCTGGTGCTCGGCTTTCTCGGCCGCTAGCTTCCCTCATGTCGCTTCAAGCAGCATGAACGGCGGCGTTCATGCCGTATTCAGGTCATGATTGCCAATTTGGATCGCGCCGCTTCGGCATGTCGCCAAAATTTAACATGCCGAATCGCACCTTTTGATTCATTGTGCGCCACAAGCGCGTGACCCAAGGACTAGAGAGGGAGTTCACATGAAATATCTTTTTGCCGCCGTCATGCTCGCCGGCGCCGTTGTCGGTTTCAGCGAAGCAGCCAGCGCTGCCGGCGGTTGCGGGCCCGGGTGGTATCGCGGCGCCTATGGCGGCTGCCGCCCGATGGGCCGTACGGTCATGGTAGCACCAGCGCCTGTCGTGGTCGCTCCGGTCGTCGTCGCCCGTCCGCGCGTCTGTCCGTGGGGCTTCCGCTGGTGGGCCGGCCGCTGCCGCCCGGTCTGATCTGATTTTGCCTAAGCATGGCCGCGCGTTCCACCGCGCGGCCGTTTTCTTTTTGAACGCCTGCCGTTTTCGCGGGCACAAAAAAGGGGATCGCCACCGCGATCCCCTTTTCTGATTCAACTGGCAACTTGCAGCACGCCCTACCAGTGACGCCAGTGGCGGCGGTGCCAGCGATGCCGCCAGCCCCAGTGCCGGCGACGCCAACCCCAATGACGATGACGCCAGTGACGATGATGCCAGCCCCAGTGACGATGGTGCCAGCCCCAGTGATGACCGCCCCCGTGCCAGCGCACCTGCTCAGGCTTGAGCTGGCCGACCTCCGCGCTGCTGGTGACTGCGGGATGGACCTCGGGATTGCCGCGTGGGACGTTGGCCGGGCCTTCGATCGGTTGTGGCGCCAGCGGCGCGGCCTGCGCGGCCGCCGTCAATGCAGCGGCACCGGCCGCAACACCGAATGCGAGTTTCAAGAAATGCCGGCGCTCCATGATGTCTTCCTCTTCAATCAGCGTTGAATGATGCGAAGGAAGTGTCGCGCCGACGAAATGAACTCGGACTGAACCCTGCATTCAGGTAGGTTGCATGAAGCTGACACGCCGGCGTGCATCCGGGATGGCACAACGGCCGTCTTACTTTGTTCAAGGAAAGGGTCGAACATTCCGGGCAAAACCGGGGTACGTGGGGTCGTCCTGCATGGATCAAGTCCATCAGACCAGAGGAGACAGCCATGGCAACACAGGTGAAGCCGGTTCCCGAAGGATATCACACCGTCACGCCCTATCTCATCGTCGACGGCGCGGAGAAGGTCATCCACTTCATGAAAGAGGCTTTCGGCGCCCAGCCCTTGTTCGAGCCAATGATGCGGCCCGACGGCAAGGTCATGCATGCGGAGTTCAAGATAGGAAGTTCCATCGTGATGATGGCCGACTCCTCCGAGCGGGCACAGGCAACGTCCACGATGCTGTATCTTTACGTTCCCAATGTCGATGCAGTCTACCAGAAGGCCATCAAGGCCGGCGGCACGTCCTTGATGGAGCCAACGGACCAGTTCTATGGCGACCGCAGCGGCGGTGTGAAGGATCCGGCCGGCAACCACTGGCACATCGGCACCCACATCGAGGACGTATCGCCGACTGAGCTGAAGAAGCGGGCGGCGGAATTCATGAAGCGGCAGAACAAGGCAGCGTAAGCAGCCGCGGGCTCCGAGGGCGGATTAGCACAGCATGATCCGCCAGCGTGCTTGCGATAAAAGGGGCGGGTTAGCGAAGCTAACCCGCCCTACGCACTCCAATGGCCTTGAATGGGAGTGCGGCGGCTGAGCGCAGATTCTTCGGCATGCGCAAGATCCCCCTCGCCCCGCCAGGCGAGGTTTGCTCGAGCTCAGCTGCCCTCGAACTTGAACGACACGTTGAGCTTGGCGCGATAGGCTTCCACTTTTCCCTTCGCGTCCAGCTGCATATCGAGTTTGACGACCTCGGCGACGCGAAGGTCCCTCAGAGTTTTTGCCGCTTGCTCGACCGCATTGCCGGCGGCCTTTTCCCAGGAGTCGGTGCTGGTACCGATCAGTTCTATGACCTTGTAAATGCTCTCAGGCATGTCGTTCTCCCGTTCGGTATGAAGCAGGAAGCAGCTGCTCCCTGCCGCGTTCAAACCTAGCACGGTATCGGTGCCGAAAGGACGCGCATGTCGCAGGGCTGACAGGCCCGAGCCGCTTGGCGATGTTGCGGTGCCAACTATCAAAGGGAGAGCCGTAGCGGCCGAGCCAGCGCTAGCCCGTATTCCTGACTGCTTCAGCCAGCATGGCGTAAAGCTGGCGCTTGCTGAATTCCTTGGGCTGCTTGTCTGTTGTCTTCCGCGACACCTTCTTTGCTGCCGGCTGGGCGCAGGCAGCCGACAACACCGGCTCTTGCTTCCGGACCGACCTTATCTGGGGTTTTGCCGTTGGCGGCTTATGGCCACGCTTCAGGCCCAAGCGGGTCAGCATGCCGCAGACAGCGTTACGGCTACACCCGAGACGGCGCGCGATCTGCGCGGCACTCTGTCCCTGGACCCAGAGTCTTTTGAGCAGCGCTACGTCTTTCGCATCCCAACTCATGGGAGATATTGTACGCCACTGCCATCAACTATTCTAGTCTTCGTCCGGTTCGCGTACGACCGCGGGCTCGTCGTCGTCCTCTTCTTCCTCATCGTCCTCATCGTCCTCATCGTCCTCTTCATCGTCATCAGGATCCCGGGGCGGCATCGTGCTGCCCTTGATCACAAAGCTATTCCAACCCATCAAGCCGGTGAAAAACTCTTCGGGGATGTTTGGATTCATGTTGTTGCTCCTCGGGTCTGGAGCTGGAGTGCGCCGCCGATGGTTAACGTGCCGGGCGTCTTGCTATCGTGGATCGGCGGATTGTCGATGCCCGTCACCTCGAGCTTATAGCCGATCTTTCGCAGCAGGTCTTTCCGCCGCGCAATATCTGCATCGGCCTCGACACCCAGCCGGGAAGGCTGCTGGTATGGGTTCCTCCAACTTCCTGTTTGCTGCGGAGGATAGCCGATACAGTCGGTCGGCTAAACCCACCCTCCCCGCGCCATGATGGCCGCGCAGAGCAGGATGACGACGATCGCCGCGAGCTCGCCATGGATGATCGACGTCACCAGCCGCCGGCGTTTCACGTCGATCACCGGCGCCTTGCCAGCCTTGATCGCCGCGCTCCAGGACAGGAATTCCCGCGTCGGAACGATCGATAGCAGGCCGATGATGATGAACAGCGAGAATTTGGTCAGGAAGGCGTGACTGTGCAGATAGTAGTCGGAGCCCTTCTCAAAGAAGAACACCCGCAACAGCCCGACGACGAACAGCGCGCCGGCGGCAATGCCCAGCACGACATCGGTGAGCTGGAGCCTGCGTGCCGACTCGACCGTCAGCTCCTGCCGGATCAGCGTGAACTCGATCGCAACGGCCGAGACCAGCGTGAAGGCGCAGAGATGGTGCAGGAAGGCGAACAGCGTGGACATGGCTGGATTTCCCCGGACAGATGTCGAGCTCGTCGGCCGCAATGATATAGGCTGTTCCCGCCAATAAGAAATGACGCGAGAGCGGAGCGTCGAGCCCGCAAGGCAAGGCAAGCTAGCAAACGGCCGTTGCAAAAATCTCGCCCCCGCTGTCGGAACGCCAGCCCTTCACCCGTCCTATGCCTGGACAGCACGGAGACATCGCATGGCCGACCTCACCCTCACCACCTTCGACTGGGTTCCCGAAATGCCCCGCGGCTACGTCCGCGATCTCCGCGTCCGCTGGGCGCTGGAAGAGGCCGGCCTGCCCTATCGCGTCGCCAGCATGCCGTTCGGCGACCGCTCGGCCGAGCATTTCGCGCACCAGCCGTTCGGCCAGGTGCCGTGGCTGACCGACGGCGACCTTTCGATCTTCGAGAGCGGCGCGATCCTGATGCATCTCGGCGGACTGAGCGAGGCACTGATGCCATCCGATCCGCGCGGCCGCAGCTGCGCGACGGAATGGGCGTTCGCCGCGCTCAATTCCGTGGAGATGGCGAGTCTGCCCTGGTCGATCCTCAAGTTCACCGGCAATGCCGGCGACACACCGGCATGGAAGTTTCTGGACGACTTCCTCAAGCTCCGCCTCAAGCACATGGAGACGGTACTGGCCGGCCGCGAATGGCTGGCCGGCTCATTCTCCGTCGCCGACATCCTGATGTCGGACGTGCTGCGCCCCGTCGATCGTTTCGATGGGCTGGCGGACAGTCCTGCCTGCCGCGCCTATGTCGCGCGCGCCACGGCCCGCCCGGCGTTTGCAAAAGCCCACGCCGAACAGATGGCGCATTTCGCCGCGGCCGACGAAAGCCGTAGGGTGGGTTAGGCGCCGCCGTAACCCGCCGCTTCCATCGCCGCAAAAGTTGGCGGGTTACGCTAACGCTAACCCGCCCTACGCACCGTGCATGCGGCAGCGCCTCACATCAGCTTCATCGACGCATCGTGCACCACGCGGAGATCGATCCGGCCGATCAACTCCGCCCGTAGCGCCTCGGCGGCGCTGATGGCGTCGTCGGTCTGCCGCAGCGTGCTGACGTTGGAACCGAGCGATACGATCCCGCCCAGTATCAAAGCGATCGATCCAAGCGCAGCCGCCGAACCGACGCCGAACAGTCCGAGCACCACGATGAGCAGCAATGCGGCGCCGCCCGCGATCGCTATTTTCGAAGCCAGAATGAACTTCCGGCATCGCTCCGCGATCTCGGCCAGCGCCTCGATCCGGGCTTCGATGTCTGAAATCTCGTCGGTCGGATCGTCTTCGGTCATCGGGTACAGATCGAGGATGCCAAGTCAGAAACGAAAACCAGTAGCCCGCATGAGCGAAGCGACATGCGGGACCTAGGCAAAGACCCGGATGTCGCTTCGCTCATTCGGGCTACAAGTCCTCACAACGGCAAATTGTCGTGCTTCTTCGCGGGGATCTCGACCTTCTTGTCTTTCAGCATCGCCAGCGCCCTTGCGATGCGCCGCCGCGTCGAGTGCGGCATGATGACGTCGTCGATGTAGCCGCGCTCCGCCGCAATGAACGGTGACAGGAAGCGGTCCTCGTATTCCTTCGTTCGCGCCGCGATCTTGTCGGGGTCGCCGATATCTGCGCGGAAGATGATCTCCACCGCGCCCTTGGCACCCATCACGGCGATCTGGGCGGTCGGCCAGGCGTAGTTCATGTCGGCGCCGATCTCCTTGGACGCCATGACGTCGAAGGCGCCGCCATAGGCCTTGCGGGTGATGATCGTCACCAGCGGCACGGTGCATTGCGAGTAGGCGAACAGCAGCTTTGCGCCGTGCTTGATCAGGCCGCCATATTCCTGCGCGGTGCCCGGCAGGAAACCCGGCACGTCGACGAAGGTCACGATCGGGATGTTGAAGGCGTCGCAGAAGCGAACGAAGCGCGCCGCCTTCCGTGACGCATCGCTGTCGAGCACGCCGGCGAGCACCATCGGCTGGTTGGCGACGAAGCCGACGGTGCGGCCCGCGATGCGGCCGAAGCCGGTGACGATGTTCCTGGCGAAGGCCTCCGAGATCTCGAAGAAGTCGCCCTCGTCCACGACCTTCAGGACCAGCTCCTTCATGTCGTAGGGCTTGTTCGGATTGTCGGGGATCAGCGTGTCCAGCGACATGTCGATCCGCTCGATCGAATCGAAGCTCGGCCATTCCGGCACGCCGTCCGAGTTGTTCGAGGGCAGGAAGTCGATCAGGCGGCGCATCTGGAGGATCGCCTCGACGTCGTTCTCGAATGCGCCGTCGGAGATCGAGGAGCGCGTGGTGTGCACGGAGGCGCCTCCCAGCTCTTCGGCGGTGACGACCTCGTTGGTCACGGTCTTCACGACGTCGGGGCCGGTAACGAACATGTAGCTGGTGTTCTTCACCATGAAGATGAAGTCGGTCATCGCCGGCGAATAGACGTCGCCGCCGGCGCAGGGGCCCATGATGACGGAGATCTGCGGGATCACGCCGGAGGCGATGACGTTGCGGCGGAAGACGTAGGAATAGCCCGCAAGCGCCGCGACGCCCTCCTGGATGCGCGCGCCGCCGGCGTCATAGAGGCCGATGATCGGCGCCCTCGCCTTCATCGCCATGTCCTGGAGCTTTGTGATCTTCAGCGCGTGGGTCTCGGACAGCGAGCCGCCGAACACGGTGAAATCCTTGGCGAACACGAAGGTCTTGCGGCCATTGACGGTGCCCCAGCCGGTGACGACGCCATCGCCCGGCACCTTGCTCTTCTCCATGCCGAACTCGATGGAGCGATGCTCGACGAACATGTCGAATTCCTCGAACGATCCCTTGTCGAGCAGCAGCTCGATGCGCTCGCGCGCGGTCAGCTTGCCGCGAGCGTGCTGCGCCTCGATGCGCTTCTCCCCGCCACCGAGCTTGGCGCCGGCGCGACGTTCTTCAAGGGCGTCCAGGATATGCTTCATTTGCTCCCGCCAGTTCTTAAGGTGCGATTGCTGCGGGTTCTAACACGGCATTTTGCGGGCCGGAAAGCCGCTTTGCGCATGCCCGCCGCGCCTGGACAGGCTAGAAAGCCCAAGGAATTACAGGGGCTACTCCAGGAGACTCAGATGGACGATGCAGTCACAGCAACCGGCGAGGTGACCGGCGGCATCAAGGTTCTGCTCCGGCTCGAGGGGCTGACGCTGTTTGCGGGCATGGTGCTGCTCTATGCGGTCTGGGGCGGTTCGTGGCTGGTCTTCGCCCTGCTCTTCCTGGCGCCGGATCTGAGCTTCCTGGCATACCTCAGCGACAGCCGGTTCGGCGCGATCGTCTACAATGCCGCGCACAGCTACATGGTCCCGGTGGCGTTGCTCACGGCGGGTTTTGCGCTGGAATGGCCGCTCCTGCTCTCCATCGCCATGATCTGGCTCGCCCATATCGGATTCGACCGGGCGCTGGGCTACGGGCTGAAATATCAGGCCGGCTTCGGCTTCACCCATCTGGGGCGGATCGGACGGATGGGGAAAGCGTGAATGGCTGGCGGGGGCCACGCGTTTCTCCGCGATTTGGTCCTCGGGGCGGATTGACCGATTCAGCCGATTCAGGCTTGTTTCTGACAACGATCAGCGCCGATGGGTTCGCGTGAGCTTTCAGTCGGTACGGCGGCGGTCAATTACGCTCTGCTTGTTTGTTCGGCTGTTTTTGCCCCCGCTCCCAGGCATCCCGGATGTCCGCCACGGTCGTATCCCTGCCGCCCCAAACCGGTGACGAAACCGTCGATTTCCTGCGGCGGATGGCCAGCATGGTCTCGGGCCGCAACGGCGAGATGCTGATGCGCGCCGCGGCCACGATCGAAACGCTGTCACAGCGGGCGATGTCGGCCGAGCAGCTCTATCGCCGCCAGTTCGAAGCCAGCACGCGCAATGCCAAGCTGCGCGAGGTCGCCGAGGTCACCTCGGACGGTCTGTTGCGGGAGGTCGAGGGGCTGCGCGCACAGCTTGCGGAGATCACCGCGACCAGTGCGGCCGAGCGTGCGCAGTTCGAGGCGGAGCGCGAGCGGATGCTGAAGCTGATGCAGAACGCCGAGGCCCATGTCGCTGATGTCACCGCCGAACTCGGCGCGCTGCGCAAGTCCGTCGATACCTTCAACGAGACCGTGGTGGCCGTGCCGATCGTGATGCTTCGGCTCGCCCGCTCGCAGTTCGACATCCTGTCGGACGGCTTTGCCAAGAACGGCGACGTGATCTCTCGCGCCATCAGCGAGATCGGCGGCTGCGCGATCGACCAGGCGCTGGCGGCGAAGAAGACGGCCGATTCCTAGACTAGAACGCGGTGGGATTAGGCTTGATTGTTAGGACGAAGGTGGTGCGCTCCCTCTCCCGCTTGCGGGAGAGGGGTGGGGTGAGGGCTCCCTCCGCTTGGGGATTGTCCACTGCGGAGACACCCTCTCCCCCCCGCAAGCGGGAGAGGGAGCGCACTTTCCTTGTCCCTTGTCGCAACAATCAAGCCCAATCCCACCGCGTTCTAGGGCACCCGCCGCCCGCGCATGTCCTTGCCGTTCTGGTGCAGCGTCAGCATCGGCGCGGTGCCGTCCTCGGGCTTGGCAAAGGTCAGCTGGGCGTCGACGACGCGGTAGAAGAAATCCGTCTCGCTCTCGGCAAACACCTCGTATTCGGCCTGCCCGGTCGCCTGCACGAACAGATGGCCGCCGTCGGCGCGCACCGTCAGGACGAAGGTCGGAAAGATTTGATAGCGGCCGACGTAGGCCGCGAGCAGCGCTGGATCGACGGGGACCGCGCGCCTGATCTTCGGCGATGGATAGGCCGGGTTGATCATGTTCAGCGCGAGCGAGGTGTTGGCGCCGTAGTCGTTCGCATTCGAGAGCAGGATGGATGCCTTCCCGGTCCTGGTCGAATAGCCGACGAAGGTCGCATAGCCACCGGTGCCGCCGTCCTTCCAGTTCACCTCGTCGTCGAACCGCAGGCTGGTGAACCAGCCCATGGCGACGTCGCTCTGCGACGCTTGCGGACGCCGCAGCGACAGCGTCATCTTCATCGCGGCTGCGAGCGGCGTGTCGCGGGTGCCCTGATAGGCCTCGACGAACTTGAAGAGGTCGCTCAAGGTCGAGCGCAGTGCGCCGGCGCCTGCGAGTGCATCGAGGTCCCAATTCGCCACGGGAGCCAACGCCGTATTGTGGCCCTGCGCCAGGCGCTCGCGCATCGAAGGCCCGAGCGTGATCCGCGTGTCGTCCATACCGAGCGGCGCGCAGATACGCGAGGTGACAAGTTCCTCGTAGGTTTTGCCGGCGCGCAAGCTCAGCACGTGCCCGAGCAGGCCGAAACCGAGATTGGCGTATTCGTAGTGCTTGCCCGGCGTATAGGCGAGCTTGTAGCCCGACAGGAAATCGTAGAGCTGATCGGCGGTGTAGTCGGCGTAGGGGTTGGTGGGATCCTTCGGCGCAAAATTGTTGGGCATGCGCGGCAGGCCGGAGGTATAGGTTGCAAGATCTAGAAGCGTGATCGGCACGCCCTGATATTCCGGCATCGTGACCCGCTCGGGCAGGAATTTGGCCGCGGGATCATCCAGCGCCACCTCGCCCCGCCCGACCATCTCGGCCAGCAGCAATGCGGTGAAGACTTTTGTAATCGAGCCGATCTCGAAGACGGTGTCGGCGTCGAGCGCGCGATCGTCCGCGGCTCCCGAACGCCCATAGGTCGCGACGATGCGGCGACCGCCCTCGATGCGGCCCGCGACGAGCCCCATCGTCTCGTGGCCAGCCTCGATGTGGTCCTTGAGCAAGGCTGCGAGCTCCTGCTCAGGCGAAGTCTGCGCATGCAACCCCGCACCGCCAAGAAGAAGCGCGGAGCCTCCGAGCAGAACCGAGCGGCGATGCAGCATAAAGACCCCGTGTGCGGCCGTGCGCCAACCTTGCTGGTGGCACCATGATGCTAGTCGAGCGACGCGAGTTTCGCCAGCAGCGCGACGTCAGATTGCGCCAATATCCGTCAGGCAGGCTTGCGTCAGCGCCATGCGGTCGGCGATGTGGCGCGGCTCGCGGCAATCCATGTTGAGCGCGAACACGGTGCGCGCGTCGCCCTTCTCCGCCCAGCCGACCATCCAGCCGAGCGAGCCCTGCTCCTTGCCCGTGAGGCCGGACTTTGCACGGATGATGGACGAGCCGACTTGCGTCACCGGCAGGATATCGCAGACGAGATCCTGGCTACGCTTCGAGATCGGCAGCGCGCGGCGCCGCAGCCGGTCGACAAAGTCGATCTGGTCCATGGGATCGATGTGCAGATTTCCGGTCAGCCAGAACTGGTCGATGCCGCCGCCGATATCGCGATTTCCATATTCGAAGAGGTCGACATATTTTTGCATCCGCTCCTGGCCGATGCGGCGCGCGATCTCCTGATAGACCGGCACCGCGCTGACCGCGATGGCGCTGCGCAGCGTGTGATCCCTGTTCCAGGCCTCGATGTCGCGCTTCACGCCATCCCATGGGAAGACGTCCTTGTCCACGTCCTGCACCACGCCCGTTTCCAGCGCGATCAGCGAGTTCGGGATCTTGAACGTCGAGGCCGGCAGCCGTGGCTCGGCGGAGCGCTCCTTGTCGCTCAGGATGATCATGTAGTCGTCGGTCTTGTAGCCGACGAAGGTCCCGGCCGTGCCGGCATCAGTAAAACGCTTGGCAAGACTGTCGCGAACTTCGCTGAGTGGCGGCGCGACATTGGCGAGCGCGCGCGACGGCAGGATCGCGCTAGCCGCGAGAAGACCGAGGGTGGAGCGACGGGTCAGCAAGGCGGTATCCGTTCAATGATTTGTAGCGACGGTGCAGCCGATTTCGTGGTGAAACGATGACGGCGCTTTAGCGTGGCTCTAACGCACCCGGCCTGACAGCCGCAGCACGAACACCAGCACCTCGGCGACGGCCTTGTACAGGTCAGGCGGGATCTCGTCGCCGAGCTCGACCTTGGACAACGCGCCGGCCAGCACCTCGTTCTCCTCGATCGGGATGTCATGGGCCTTTGCCAGTTCCACGATTCTAGCGCCGATCGTGCCCTTGCCCTTGGCAACGACCCGCGGCGCACCGCTGCCCTTCTCATAGTGCAGCGCGATCGCGAGCTTGCTCTCCTCGCTCATGTTGCGCGATCCAGAAAGTGTCCGGCGCGGGCCGGTTGGGGCTGCGGCGGCGTGCCGTCGCGGATCACGATGTCGCCAGGCTTGAGATCGGCCTTGGCCAGCGCCTGGCTGAGCTCGCCGGCGCCGTCGCGCAATTGCTGCGCGGTGGCGGGACGCTCCGCCCACATCCGAACAAAAGTCTTGTCGCCATTGAGCGTGATCAGCGCGTGCACCGGGCCGGCCGGCTCGACGTTGAGCGAGAAGCGCGCGCGCCAGGCCTTTTTCGCCGGATCGGACTCGCTGCCGCCGCCATCGCGCGAGATCTCGAACTGCGCCATCGCGGTGCCCTGCGGGGTCGCGAAGGGAATCTCGAAACTCCACTGCGGCACCGAGGGATCGACACGATGGCCGCTGGCGTCGACGCGATCCGGAAGCGATGCGACCTGCAACAGCGTCTGCCGTGCGATCGCGGCGTCGGTGTCGTCGAGAAGCCGGTGCACGGTCTGACTCAGCGGTGCGCCTGATGCGAGCGAGGCCGTTGCGATCGCCTGCGGCGATGGCAGCGCACCGCGGAATGGCGGTGGCGCGGTGGTCGCACGCGGCATCGTGTCGAGGCTGTGCGCGTCCGGCACCGCGGCTTTGGGCACCGCGAATGCGCCGCCCATCGCATGCGGCAGCTCCTGCACGGCTTCCTGCAGCAGGCTCAATGCGACGCCAGGTGACACCGCACCTTCGGTCACAGCCTCGGCGAGCGCGACGGCTGCGACATTTGCTCCTCGTGGCGCTTGCAGCGTCTCGCCCGGACCGGCTTCAGGTGATAGCGGCGGAGCCTGGAACGCTTCGCCTCCGATGCGTTCGAGCGATGTCACGGCCTGCGCGACGGCCGCGGGCGCGGCAGGACGCGCGGTTGCCGCTGCCGCCACTTGCGGCACCGAAGTTTCAAGCGCGCCCGACGTCGCCGCCAGCGTCTGGCGCAGCACCAGCAGCGCTGCCTTCAGATCAGGAACGCTGCCGCCTGCAGGCGTCAGCCCTGACGCCAGCGAGGCCTCGAGGAAGAGCCCGGATTTCTGGAACGCGGACTCGATGTCGCCACCGTCGAGCTGCGGGCTGAGCGGTGTCTGCTGCGCCAGTACGTCCAGCACGGCCTGCTTCAGCCCCGCCGGCAGATCGCTGCTGGTGACGACCGAGGCGAGATTGGCAAACAGCGGCGCCTGGCTGCCCTGCTTGGTCACGGCCTCACTGGAGGCCACCGAAACGGCGATCTGCTCGAGCGGCGTGAGGAGGTTGCGCCCAGCGGTCGCGGACGGTGCGAGCGTGGGCGCGTCGGTGAACGCGACCGCACCTGGCGTCAGCGTGACCTGATCGGTCGCCGCCCCGCCCGCCCCGTTGACGATTGCGAGCCGCACAGTGCCATCGTTCTGCGACACCGCGAGCTGGAGGTTCTGGCCCGGCGATAGCGCCACCTCCGACATCACGTCGATCGAGAGGTTGGCGATCGCAATGCGCACGAGATTGTCGGCCATCACGCTGACGACCTTGGCGTCGACGACCGAGCCCGCCTGAAGCACGAGTTCCGGCGTCGCCGCATCGGCCACGGAGGTGGCGGCGGTGACTGATACGATCGAGCTTATCGGCGTCGGCATGTCTTAAGGGCCCGCGGAACGCGAGCAACCCTAGCCGTCCGTCGTAAACCTCTCGTTAAGGACCCTGCGTCGGCGGCCCGTTCACGGCCTCGAGGACCGCCACCGCCGCGGCAAAATCCTTCAGCCGGGCGGCGCGGCGGCCGGCCGCCTCCTCGTCCACGCCCCACTGATCGGCGTTCCAGTCCTCGTCGACATGGGCGGCCGCCCAGACCTGATCGGCATCGCGTGCCCGATGCGCCAGGGCGAGGGCCAGCAGCGCCGACCCCGTCAGCGTCGTGATCACGTGCAGCGCCGCGACCGACCAGGGATCCCTGGGCAGGGCAGCCCGCGCGGCCGCGAGCGCCTGCTCCGGCTGGGTCACATGCATGATGCCCTCGGACAGGATGAAATGCGCGCCAAGCGTCTCGGCCGCCCAGAACAGGACGGGGTCCCAATGCGCGGCCTCGCGCGCCACCAGGCCCTCGGGATGGCCGGCGCGATAGAACAGCAGGTCGGACTGCAAATATTTTGCGAGGTCATCGCTGACGAGATCGACGCGGTCGATCACGCCCTCGACCACGCTGTTGGCGAGCCGCGTCAGCGGCATGGTCATGGGGTCGATCGTCTCCGTCTGGCCGGCCCATTCCGCGACGACCGCGTCCGCGAGCAGCTTCGCAGGGATGACGACCTGGCGGCCGGACGGCGTCTTGATCGGCTTGCCATCGAGCGTGATGGCAAAGCCATCCTCGGCCTCCACGACGCCCGCCTCCGCATAGAAGCGCTTGCGCAGGGGCGCACGGGAGGCAGCCCGCGCGGCTTCCTGCGGATCGAGCCGGGACTGGCCCGCAACCTCGTCAAACAATTCGCGCATTCGGTTTTCGACCCTGATCCCTGGATGCTAAAGCATGATCCGGAAAAGTGCGAAGCGGTTTTCCGAAAAGATCATGCGCAAACAACAACCTAAAGCGCGATGACGATTCATCCCAATCTCATCGCGCTTTAGGCTTCTAAAATAAGTCCGGCAGCCGATAAAGCGAGCGGCAGGCATGAAGGAAATCGCGGGCATTTTGGCCCTGTTCGCCGGGTTCTGGCCGGCCGCGGCGGAGGCTGGTTTCAGTGTGCGTAACCTCTATGACTATTGGCGATGACATTGAGAGCGTCGCGAGATGCCCTACTGGTTCGCGCACATCCGCGAATAGGTGCCGCGATCAGCAGGGGTCAGGCCCGCCCCGGCGGCGTCTTCAAGGCATTTGGTGATGCGGTCGCTGAATGAAGGCCGCGGCGGCTGCTTGTAATTGAAGGTCGGCAGCGCGTTGACCTGCGGGACCTTCGGTACCTCGATCTTCGGCGGTGGCGGCGGAGGAGGCGGTGGTGGCAGCAACAGAGGCGTGCCCGGCATCAGCGTCTGCGCGAAGCTGCCCTGCCCCGCCGAGAGCGCGACCAGAACCATCAGGATGGATAGCGTCGCCTTCATGGAGGACATATCGTACGCCTCCCATAGTCTCGCAACCGGATTACTCTTCCGGCGCGTTCTCGATCGGATCAAATCTTGTTGCGTCGAGGCCAAGCAGGTTCCAGGACTGCTGCATGTGCGGCGGTAGCGGAGCGCTGGCGTCGATCACCCCGCCGCGCGGGTGCGGAATGACGATACGGCGCGCGAGCAGATGCAGCCGGTTTTGCAGACCGCCCGGCAATTCCCAGTTCTCGATGTTGAAATATTTGGGATCGCCGATGATGGGATGGCCGATATGTGCCATGTGCGCGCGAAGCTGGTGCGTGCGCCCCGTCACCGGCTTCAGCGACACCCAGGTCAGCTTGTTGCCGGCGGTCTCGACCACTGCATAGTAAGTCACCGCGTGGCTCGCGCCCTCATCGCCATGTTGGGCGATGCGCATGATGGTGTCGTCCTCGCTCTCCTCTTTGGCGAGGAAGGTCGAGATGCGGCCCTGCTTGGGCTTCGGCAGACCCGGCACCAGCGCCCAATAGATCTTGCGCGCCGAACGCGAGCGGAAGGCGCCGGTGAGATGGGTCGCGGCAAAGCGCGTCTTCGCGATCAACAGGCAGCCTGACGTGTCCTTGTCGATGCGATGCACCAGGCGTGGCTTCTGCCCCTTGGCGTCGCGCATCACCTCCAGCATCTGGTCGATGTGCCGCGTGGTGCCGGAGCCGCCCTGCACTGCAAGTCCCGCCGGCTTGTTGAGCACGAGGACGTCGTCGTCCTCAAAGAGCGTCATCTCCTTGAGCGCGGCAAGCGTTTTTTGCGCGGCTTCGGAGAGCGCGCCGGGAGCTTTCGGCGTGTCCAGCTTCAACGGCGGAATGCGGACGCTCTGCCCCTCCTCCAGCCGGTCCTTGCTGTCGACCCGCTTGCCGTCGACGCGCAGCTCGCCTTTGCGCACGACGCGCTGGATGTGGGAGAACGACAGCCCCGGGAAACGCGCTTCCAGAAACCGGTCGACGCGCATGTTGTTCTCGTCGGCAGTCACGGTAACGGTCTGCACCTTGGTCGGCAGCAGTGCTTCGACGGGCTTTGCGGTCACCGGCTCGGGTGCACGTCGCTCGGCGCGCTCGGACACAAAGCGCTGCGGCTTCGAACCCGGCTTGCCGCCCGGCCGCGGCCCCGCCTTGTGCGCGCTGCGCGCCTTGAACGGGCGCGCCTCCTTGCGCTCATCGCGCGAACGGGGCTTTGGGTCGGTTCTCTTGATGCGGCGGCTCATGCTTGCCTGCGTAGCCTAAAAGCAGCGTCTCGTCACGACGAAATGGCCGATTTCAACGTGAGCCGCCCCGCTCCTTACGCAGCTTCGCCCAATACTCCAGCCGCTTCCTGATCTCCCGCTCGAAGCCGCGCTCGGGCGGGTCGTAGAAGGTCTGGCGTCCCAAGGCCTCCGGGAAATAGTCCTGGCCGGAGAAGGCGTCGGGCGCGTCGTGGTCGTATTCGTAAGCTGCGCCATAGCCCTCCGACTTCATCAGACCGGTCGGCGCGTTGAGGATGTGTTTGGGCGGCAGCAGCGAGCCGGCCTGTTTTGCGGTCTGCATCGCCGCGCCGAAGGCGGTGTAAACCGCGTTCGATTTCGGCGCGGTGGCGAGATAGACCACCGCTTGGGCGATCGCGAGCTCGCCTTCGGGATGGCCAAGAAAATCGAAGGCATCCTTTGCCGAATTGGCAATGACGAGCGCCTGCGGATCAGCAAGCCCGATGTCCTCGACCGCCATGCGCACCACACGCCGCGCCAGGAACAGTGGATCCTCGCCGGCGTCCAGCATGCGCGCGAGATAATAGAGAGCAGCGTCCGGGTCGGAGCCGCGCACGGATTTATGGAGCGCCGAGATCAGATTGTAGTGGCCGTCGGCCGACTTGTCGTAGATCGGCGCACGGCGCTGCAGAATGTCCTGCAACTGCGCGGCGTTGAAGATCTCGCCGGCGCGCGCGGAGCGCCAGACTTCCTCGACCAGTGTCAGCGCGGCGCGGCCGTCGCCATCGGCCATGCGTGCAAGCGCGGCGCGCGCCTCCGCGTCCAACGGCAGCTTCTTGCCCTCGACCGCCTCGGCATGCGCGAACAGCTTTTCGATCGCGGCGGCGTCGAGCGAATGGAACACCAGCACGCGAGCGCGCGAGAGCAACGCCGCATTGAGCTCGAAGGACGGATTTTCGGTGGTGGCGCCGACCATGACCACGGTGCCGTCTTCCATCACCGGCAGGAAGGAATCCTGCTGCGCGCGGTTGAAACGGTGCACCTCGTCGACGAACAGCAGCGTGCCCCTACCCATCTCACGGCGGGCGCGCGCGGCGTCAAAGGCCTTTTTCAGGTCAGCAACCCCGGAGAAGACCGCGGAGATCTGCTCGAAATGCAGGTCGGTGGCGTCTGCAAGCAGCCGAGCCACGGTGGTCTTGCCGGTGCCGGGCGGGCCCCAGAACACCAGCGAGCCGAGCGTGCGCGTCTCCAGCATGCGCGTCAGCGCGCCGTCGGGGCCGAGGATGTGGTCCTGGCCAACGACCTCCGACAGCGCGCGCGGGCGCAGGCGGTCCGGCAGCGGATGCGGGGCATCGTGATCGAGCCCCGCCGCGGCAAACAGCGTTGGCGTCTCCTGTGGTCGCTTCGCGCTCATCCGCCGAGCGTGACGTTGATCTGCTGGCCGCCACGCACCAGCGTGATGCGCCAGAGCCGCGACGAGGCTCCCGCTACCTTCTCCAAATCGTTGGTCTTGTCGATCTTCTGGTTGTTGACGGAGAGGATGATGTCGCCCTTCTGGAAGCCGACACCGGCGGCCGTCGTGTCGTCGCCGATCTCGGTGATCACGACGCCCTCGGTGTCGGCATCGAGATGCAACTCGTCGGCGACCGCCGGCGTGATGGTCGAGATCTTCGCACCCTGGAACGGCGAGCGCGCGGTGATCACGATCTCATTGCGGCCGGTGTCTGGCGCAGTCTCGAGCTGCACCGTGAGCTTGATCGGCTTGCCGGCGCGCTGCACGTCGAGCTGCGCAGTACCGCCGATCGGACGGGTGGCGAGGCGGTAGTCGAAGGCGTTGAGATCGTCGACCGCCTGCCCGTCGATCGCGACGATCAGGTCGGAGGCTTTCAGGCCGGCTTTCGCCGCAGGCCCATTCGGCACGACGCTCGCGACGAGTGCGCCGGTCGGCGAGCGCAGGCCCAGGCTCTCCGCAATGTCGGGCGTCACCCCCTGGAGCCGCGCACCGAGCCACGGACGTTTCACCGCCTTGCCGCCGCTCTTGGCGGAAGCGACGACGACGCGCACCATGTTGGCCGGGATCGCGAAGCCGATGCCCTGCGAGCCGCCGGAGCGCGAATAGATCGCGGTATTGATGCCGGCGAGCTTGCCGTTCATGTCGACCAGCGCACCACCCGAATTGCCGGGATTGATCGCCGCATCGGTCTGGATGAAGAACTGATAGTCGGTGATGCCGACCTGCGTGCGTGCGAGTGCCGAGATGATGCCGTGGGTCACGGTCTGGCCGACGCCAAAGGGATTGCCGATGGCGAGCACGACGTCGCCAACCATCAGCTCATCGGAATTGGTGAAGTCGAGGGTGGGGAATTTCTCCTTGGCGTCCTTTAGGTGCAACACCGCCAGATCGGTGCGGGAATCCTTCAGCAGGATCTCGGCCTCGAACTCCCGCTTGTCCGAGAGCGACACCTTCACCTGGTCGGCGCCCTCGATGACATGGACGTTGGTGACGACGAGGCCCAAGGGGTCGACGATGACGCCGGAGCCGAGCGAGCGCTGCATCTGCTCGGGCTGCTGGCCCGGCACGCCGAAGAAGCGGCGGAAAATCGGGTCGTCAAGCAGCGGATTGCGGTTCTGCACCACCTTGGCGGCATAGACGTTGACCACCGCCGGCTGCACCCGCTGCACGATCGGCGCATAGGACAGCTTGAGCTCCGCCGGGGACGACGGGACGCGACGGTCCTGCGCGACGGCGGGATCGAGACTGCCCAGAAGGGTCACGCAGCTTGCGGCAATAACGGTGGCACGGATCAATCGAAACATTCCTACCTCTCGGAAAAGACGCCGGAATATAGGCATGTTCGACCTTCAATAGAAGGGCGGCAGCCGCCAATATTCGCCCCCTTTCCTCCCCGCCCCGGCATGCAAGTCCCGCGAGGGGAGCGGCCATTTTGCCGCTGCCCGCGGGATTGGCATGACGCCCATCATCCTCCAGAGTGCAAGCTAGGCAGGATTCGGTTGATGCGAATTTACATCAGCGGGAACCGAGCTCGTGCGTGATATTCGTCGCGGGGCGGTCATCTGCCGATCGTACGATTCTTCGTGACGATGGGGACGCTGATCAGTAAGGGAGTGGATGACGTGAATAGGAAAAGATTCACAACCGCGGCGCTCGGCCTCGCCGGCGCGCTCGCGGCTTCGCAAGGCCACGCACAGACGGCGAGCAACAGCGATCAGGAGATCGCATTGTTGAAGCAGCAATTGAAGCTGCTCGAGCAGAAGCTCGATAAACTGCAAAATCAGACCGCGGCGAACACGGCGGCCACAGCGAAGGCCAAGGCCGAGGCGAAAGCCGAGGCGAGGACTGAAGCCAAGGCCGCGGTTGCCAACGCGCAAGCCGCCATTCCGGTCAAGGGTCCGGTGGCTCCATCCGGCGTGGTCGTGACCATGCCGAACAACCGGCCGACGATCTGCACCGCGGATGAACAGAACTGCGTCGCGATCACGAGCCGGGTGCACTGGGACGTCGGCGGCTACGACTACCGTCCCAACACCGCAGCGACGGTGCCGCAAAAGCTCGACAGCGGCGAAAATCTCCGCCGCGCACGCATCGGTGTGGTCGGCAAGTTCTTCGGCGACTGGAACTACGCGCTCATCTACGACTTCGGCGGCTCGTCCGACGGCTTCGGCGGCACAGCTCCGGGCTCGCTGCCCGGCGGCGGCACGTCCGGCGTCGAAAACGCCTATCTGAGCTACACCGGCTTGAAACCGTTCGGCGGCAAGATGGCGGTCGAAGCCGGCATCATGGACCTGGCCTGGACGCTCGACGAAGCGACCAGCTCCAACGACATCATGTTCATGGAGCGTGCTTCGGTCGGCGTCATCGCACAAAATATCGCGGCCGGTGACTTCCGTTCGGCCGCCGGCACCCGCTGGTGGAACGACCAGCTCTGGGTCGGCGCCTATGTCACCGGACCGACCACGGGCCAGATCCACTCTGCGTCCAGCGTCTCTCCGCCCGGGACCAGCGAGCAATATGGCGCCACCGCCCGCATTGCCGGCAATCCCATCAGCGGCAAGGACTACTCGTTTCATATCGGCGCCGATGCGGAGTGGCTGATCCAGCCGCCGCGCAATCTGGTGACGCAGGCGCAGACGCTCACACTCAGTGACCGGCCTGAGCTGCGGATCGATCCGACGTCGCTGATATCGACCGGTGCGATCGCCAACGTTTCCGGGGCGCAGGTCTACGGCGTCGAAGTGGCGGGGACTTATGGCCCGCTCATCGCGCAGGGCGAATACTACTGGTTCAATGTCGACCGCACAGCGAATACTGGCCTGCCGCCCTTCGGCGCGTCGAGCCTGAAATTCGATGGCGGCTACGCGCAGGTCGGCTACGTGCTTACCGGCGAGACGCATGCCTACAATCCCGCGACGGCCTCCTACGGCGGCGTCAAGCCGGCGAATCCGTTCTCACTCACCGGCGGCGGCTGGGGTGCCTGGGAAATCGCCGGACGCGTGAGCACGATGAACCTGAACGATCAGCTCGCAACTGCGGCCGGCATCGCGGGTGGACGGCAAACCATCTACACTGCCGCGTTGAACTGGTACGTCAACGGCAACATCCGCTTCATGCTGGACTACCTGCATGGCGACATCTCCAAGCAGGTGAGCTCAACCTCTGCGGTGAATGCGGGCTCGAAGTTCGACGCGATTGCGATGCGGACCCAGGTCGCGTTCTGATTCTCACTCGTCGTCCCGGGGCGCGCGAAGCGCGAGCCCGGGACCCATAACCACAGGCGACAGTTGTCGCGTAAGCCGCAACTAACAGTCCGTCAACAACTGCACCCTGTGGTTATGGGTCCCCGCCTGCGCGGGGACGACACTTAGAGTGTGGCGTTGGCCTCGTCACAAACGTGACGCTTCATCACGCCGCGCGCTTCGGCTTCTTCTCAACGACCGGCTCCGCTTCAGGCGCCGGCGCGCAGGAGAGCCGCTCCTGGTGGCTTTCACCCCAGGCTTTCAAGATGTCGATCACCGGCCGAAGGCTCTCGCCGAGCTCGGAAAGACAATATTCAACCCGCGGCGGCACTTCCGCGTAGACCTTGCGGATGATGAGCTTGTCCTCCTCCAGCGCGCGAAGCTGTTTTGTCAGCATGCGCTGGGTGATGCCCGGCATCAGGCGGCGCAATTCGCCGAAGCGCTGCGTGCCGCCCTGGAGGTGATAGAGGATCACGCCCTTCCATTTGCCGTCGATCAGGTCCAGCGTGGCCTCGACCGAGCAGCCGGGACGCCGAGCGAAATTGCGCCGTTTCATGCGTGTTCCCCAATAGTATCCAAACAGGGACTATATCCCCGTTTTTACAGTACTTGCAAAATCGGAGCTACCCCGACACTTAACCCGGCGATCTCACCATCTGATGGAGACTTGAGACATGAAGGCCGTCGGCTACAAAAAATCGCTTCCGATCGAGGAACAGGATTCCCTGATCGATTTCGAAACCGCAAGGCCGGAGCCGAAGGGGCGCGAGATCCGCGTCGCGGTCAAGGCGATCTCGGCCAATCCGGTCGACTACAAGGTGCGCAAGCGCGCCGCCCCGCCCGAAGGCGAGGTCAAGATTTTGGGCTATGACGCGGCCGGCGTGGTCGATGCGGTCGGGCCCGATGTCACGCTGTTCAAGCCGGGCGATGAGGTGTTTTACGCGGGTTCGATCCTGCGCCAAGGCACCAATGCCGAATTCCATCTGGTCGACGAGCGCATCGTCGGCCGCAAGCCAAGATCGCTCTCGTTCGCGCAGGCCGCCGCGCTTCCCCTCACCTCCATCACCGCCTGGGAGTTGCTGTTCGATCGGCTTGGCGCCGTGCCCGGCAAGAGCGTCGATCCGCGCACGCTCCTGATCACGGGCGGCGCCGGCGGCGTCGGTTCGATCCTGATCCAGCTTGCGCGCCGTCTCACCGGCCTCACGGTGCTTGCGACCGCGACGCGGCCGGAATCGCAGAAATGGTGCCTCGATCTCGGCGCGCATGCAGTGATCGATCACGGCAAGCCGATGAAGGAGCAGATCGAAAAGCTCAAGCTGCCGCCGGTCGCGCTGGTGGCGAGCCTCACCTTCACCGACCAGCATTACAAGGCGATCGCGGACCTCATGGCGCCGCAGGGCAGGTTCGGCCTGATCGACGATCCCCCGGAATTCACCGTAAGCGTATTCAAGGGCAAGGCGATCTCGCTGCACTGGGAATCGATGTTCACGCGTTCCTCGTTCCAGACGCCTGACATGATCGCGCAGCATCACTTGCTCAATGACGTCGCCGACCTCATCGACAAGGGGGTGCTGCGCACCACGCTCGATCAGACCTTTGGCACGATCAATGCGACGAACCTCAAGCGCGCGCACGCGCTGCTGGAGAGCGGCAAGTCGCGCGGCAAGATCGTGCTGGAGGGGTGGTAGTCACTGCGTCGCCTTTTAGGGTGGGTTAGCCCTGCGGCTGCGCGAAGCGCAGTCCGCTAGGCGTAACCCACCGACTTCTCTCAACATTGATGGAGAAGAGGTGGGTTACGCTACGCTAACCCACCCTACGATTTCGGCACTCTACGCCGGCACCACGCCCTCGACAAACATCAGCCGCCGCTCCAGCGCGGTCCGCCGCAGCTTCAGCGCCTCGGCATATTCGGCCGAGGCATACCATTCGCGCAGGCGCGCCATCGAGGGGAATTCGACGATGATGATGGTCCTGGCCCGCGGACTGCCCTCCACCACGTCTGCGGCGCCGCCGCGCGCGGGGTAGCGGCCGCCATATTGCGCGATCGTCTTTGCGGCAAGCGTGCGATAGGCCTCCATCGCGCTTTGATCGCGGACCTCGACCTCGGAGATGACATAGGCCGGCATGCGCGCACCTCTTGCTCGAGCATGATCTCCGCGCAAACGCGTTCCGCGTTTGTCGCGAGGGAAAACCGCTGCGCACCTTTCCGATCTACGCGATGGTGTTGACGATGCCGCCCTCGGCGCGTAGCGCGGCGCCGTTGGTGGCTGAGGATTGCGTGGAGGCGAGGAAGATCACCATGTTGGCGATCTCATCGACGCTGGCGAAGCGCTGCAGCAGCGACGTCGGGCGATGCTGCTTGACGAAATTGGCGGCCGCCTCATCCACGGATTGACCATTCTGCTCGGCGAGATCCTTCACAAAAGCCTCGACGCCTTCCGACATCGTCGGGCCCGGCAGCACGGAATTGACGGTGACGCCGGTGCCGCGGGTGAGTAGCGCGAGCCCGCGCGCGACCGAGAGTTGCGCGGTCTTGGTCATGCCATAGTGGATCATCTCGACGGGGATGTTGAGTGCCGATTCCGAGGAGATGAAGACGATGCGGCCCCAATTGCGCTTCAGCATACCCGGGAAATACGCACGCGAGAGCCGTACACCGCTCATCACGTTGACCTCGAAGAAACGGGACCAGTCCTCGTCGGGGATATCGACAAACTGCTTCGGCTCGAAGATGCCGGCATTGTTGATGAGGATGTCGACGTCCGGCAGCGCTGCAACGAGCGTCTTGCAGCCTGCCGCCGTCGAGACGTCGGCGGCAATGCCGCGCACCTGACTGCCCGCCCCTTCCAGCTTGCGGACGGCGGCATCGACCTTGTCTCGACTACGCCCGTTGATGACGACGCTGGCACCGGTCGCTGCAAGGCCTTTGGCGATGGCGTGGCCGATGCCGGCGGTCGAGCCGGTGACGAGGGCAGTCTTTCCGGAAAGGTCGATCTTCATGCGATATCTCCATTGATGTCGATGGAGATATCGGGCGTGGTCGATGGCGCTGCAATCGGCGCTCACCCACGCGTGAGGGCGACATGCCCCCGTCGAGCTTCGTAGGGTGGGCAAAGCGAAGCGTGCCCACCACTTTGCGTGCCGCAGCAGAAGTGGTGGGCACGGCGCAGCGCGCCTTTGCCCACCCTACAATTCAAAACAAAAAACGGCGCCCGAGGGCGCCGCTTCTGAACTCGATGCCAGCCGGCGTATTACGCCGCTTCGGCTTCCTTCGCCTGGGACGGACCGGAGTCCTGGCCCTTGGCGTCGACGTCGCGGTCGACGAACTCGATCACGGCCATCGCGGCGTTGTCGCCGTAGCGGAAGCCGGCCTTGATGATGCGGGTGTAACCGCCCTGGCGGTCCTTGTAGCGGGTCGCGAGCGTGTCGAAGAGCTTCTTGACCATATCGACGTCGCGTAGCTCCGCGATCGCCTGACGACGGAGCGAGAGGCCGCCTTTCTTGCCGAGGGTGACGAGCTTCTCGACGATCGGACGGAGCTCCTTGGCCTTCGGCAGCGTGGTGACGATCTGCTCGTGCTTGATGAGCGAAGCCGCCATGTTGGCGAACATCGCCTTGCGGTGCTCGGCCGTGCGGTTGAGCTTCCGATGAACCTTGCCGTGACGCATGTGACTATTCCTTACGTTTTGAACTGCCGCGACGGTTCGTCGGACATGTTGCTCAGGTGGGCTTCCTGCGTTCGCCCGCAAAAGCGTTCAAGAACGCTCTTGCTTCCTTCTTTGAGCGTGATCCGGAAAACCGCTTCGCACTTTTCCGGGATCACGCAAAAAATCGTGGCCGGAGTCTCCGGCCACGACGGTGAAATCGGATCAGTAATGATCCTCGAACCGCTTGGCGAGCTCGTCGATGTTCTCCGGCGGCCAGCCCGGCACTTCCATGCCGAGGTGCAGACCCATCTGGGCCAGCACTTCCTTGATCTCGTTCAGCGACTTACGGCCGAAGTTCGGGGTGCGGAGCATTTCCGCTTCGCTCTTCTGCACGAGGTCGCCGATGTAGACGATGTTGTCGTTCTTCAGGCAGTTGGCCGAACGCACCGACAGCTCGAGCTCGTCCACCTTCTTGAGGAAGGCCGGGTTGAAGGCGAGGTCCGGGATGATCTCCTGGGCGACTTCCTTGCGCGGCTCTTCGAAGTTGACGAACACGTTGAGCTGATCCTGGAGGATGCGCGCAGCGTAGGCCACCGAGTCATCCGGCGTGATCGCGCCGTTGGTCTCGATCGTCATGGTCAGCTTGTCGTAGTCGAGGATCTGGCCCTCACGGGTGTTCTCGACCTTGTAGGAGACCTTGCGGACCGGCGAGTAGAGGCTGTCGACCGGGATCAGGCCGATCGGCGCGTCCTCGGGCCGGTTGCGCTCGGCGGGCACATAGCCCTTGCCGGTCGAGACCGTGAACTCCATGCGGATCTCGGCGCCCTCGTCGAGGGTGCAGATCTGGAGGTCCGGGTTGAGCACGGTGACGTCGCCGACGGTCTGGATGTCGCCGGCGGTGACGACGCCCGGACCCTGCTTCTTCACGACCATGCGCTTGGGGCCCTCGCCCTGCATCTTGATCGAGATGTCCTTGATGTTCAGCACGATGTCGGTGACGTCCTCACGGACGCCCGCGATCGAGGAGAACTCGTGCAGCACGCCGTCGATGTGCACCGACTGCACGGCGGCGCCCTGAAGCGAAGACAACAGGATGCGGCGCAGCGCGTTGCCGAGCGTCTGGCCGAAGCCACGCTCGAGCGGCTCGGCGACGATGGTCGCAAAGCGGGCCGGATCGCTACCCGGGGAAACCTGGAGCTTGTTCGGCCGAATCAGTTCTTGCCAATTTTTCTGGATCGTCACTGTTTCACCCATACAGGCCAGTCAGTCTGCCATTGCGGACACTGGCGTTGGAGAAAGGCCGCAAGTCGCGCTTGCGGCTTCGCAAAGCAAAGTCATCGCGGACGACGACGGCGCCCGCGACCTCGTATCAAACGCGCCGACGCTTGCGCGGGCGGCAACCATTGTGCGGGATCGTGGTCACGTCGCGGATCGAGGTGACGGTGAATCCCGCAGCCTGCAACGCGCGGAGCGCCGACTCGCGGCCCGAACCGGGACCGGCGACCTCGACTTCCAGCGTGCGCATGCCGTGCTCCTGCGCCTTCTTGGAAACGTCCTCCGCAGCAACCTGCGCTGCATACGGGGTCGACTTACGGGACCCCTTGAAACCCATCGTGCCAGCCGACGACCAGGCGATCGTGTTGCCCTGCGCATCGGTGATGGTGATCGTCGTGTTGTTGAACGACGAGTTCACGTGCGCCACGCCGGAGGCGATGTTCTTGCGCTCACGACGGCGAACGCGGGTGGCTTCCTTGCCCATTGAGTACCTTTCCTGGAGATCTCAAACGCCGCCGTAATACCAGCGGCTACACCTGTGGAACGAAAGGCGCGTGGCGAGCGGGTCATCCCCTCTTCGCCACACGCCGCGACTGAATTCGAAAACTTACTTCTTCTTGCCGGCGATCGCCTTGGCCGGACCCTTGCGCGTACGCGCATTGGTATGGGTGCGCTGACCGCGCACCGGCAGTCCGCGACGATGACGCAGGCCGCGATAGCAGCCGAGGTCCATCAGACGCTTGATGTTGATGCCGACCTCGCGACGCAGATCGCCCTCGACGAGAAAGTCGCGGTCGATGACCTCGCGGATCTGGAGCACTTCCTGGTCGCTCAGCTGATTGACGCGACGATCCTCGGGGATCTTCACCTTCTCCATGATGTCACCGGCGATCTTGGGGCCGATGCCATGGATGTACTGCAGCGCGATCAGCACGCGCTTGTTGGTGGGAATGTTTACGCCGGCAATACGGGCCACGGCCTTCTCTCCTGTTGCCAATCCCTCGTCAGGAATCGGGCTTTAAGTGCTTGCTTTCTCGGGCAGGTGTTCACAAACGCGAACACGACGCCCACCCCCGGTCTTCCTGGGGCCCGGCATCGTCTGAAACTATCCGACTTGGATGCGGGGCTTATTAAGGGATTCCGGGGGGTTTCGTCAACCGCTGCTAGCGCTTAGCTCGCTTTTTCGTGACCTTTTTTAGACCCTTCTTCGGACCTTTTTTGATGGTCTTTTTAACGGTCTTCTTGGCGGTCTTTTTTGCGGCTTTCTTGGCGCCTTTGGCGACCTTCTTGGCGGACTTGGTGGCCTTTTTGGCCGTTTTCGCGGGTTTCTTGGCCTTTTTGGCTGCCTTCCTGGCTGAAGCCGCCTTGACCGCAGGCTTAGCCGCAGTCTTGGCGTGGGCGGTCTTGGCGTGGGTTCTGGGCTCGATCGCCCCCAGCGCCAGCAGAAGGCGGTGGACGGCACGGGTGACCTCCTCGATGGTCATCATGCCATCGACGGTCGAGAGCTTGCGCCGCTCGGAATAGTAGTGAATCAGCGGTTCCGTCTGGCTGCGGTAGCTGGCGAGCCGCTTGGTCAACACCTCCGGGGTGTCGTCGACCCTGACCTCTTCGCCGCGTTCGCGCATCTGGGCAACGCGGGTCTCGACGCGGTCGAGCAGCGCGCTCTCGTTGACCCTGAGCTCGATCACGCCGTCCAGCTTGAGGTGCCTGAGCTTCAACAGCTCGTCCAGCGCCTCGGCCTGCGGCACGGTGCGCGGGAAGCCGTCCAGGATGAAGCCCTTCTTGGCATCGGGCTGCTCGATCCGGTCGGCGATGATTCCGACCACGACATCGTCGGGCACGAGGCCGCCGCTCGCCATGATCTCCTTCGCCCTCAGCCCGACCGGCGTTCCCGCCGCAACCGCAGCGCGAAGCATCTCACCGGTCGAGAGCTGCACGATGCCATAGCGCTCGATCAGCCGTTGCGCCTGGGTCCCCTTGCCTGACCCCGGCGGTCCCAGAAGGATAATTCTCATTGGCGTTCGCCCCCGGATCGGTGAGCGATAAATCGCGCACCTGTGTTTGAAGATCGAGAATAGTGCAAACCACAATCAGCGCCGCACCACTACCCATAATGACACGGCGTCGCCTTGCCGCAAGCGACGAAGGCTTTGGGAATCGGTCTGCACGGTCAGGTAGACGGCTCAAGCCGCCCCCGTCAACGCTACCAACGGAATGATGCGCGTTCTAAACGGGTAGCAGCGCACCGATCGCAACGGCGACCGGGACCGCAAGTCCGAACTTACCTGTTGCGGCGGCCCCGCAGCTTCGACTTCCGGATCAGCCCTTCGTACTGATGGGCGAGCAGATATCCCTGAACCTGCGCCACCGTGTCCATGGTGACACTGACCACGATCAACAGCGAGGTGCCACCAAAGTAGAAGGGCACCGAGGCGTAGGAAATCAGAATTTCCGGGATCAAGCAGACGATCGCGAGGTAAATCGCGCCGATCACGGTGATGCGCGACAGCACGTAGTCGATGTATTCGGCGGTGCGCTCTCCGGGACGGATGCCCGGGATGAAGCCGCCATGCTTCTTCAGGTTGTCCGCGGTCTCGGTCGGGTTGAACACGATCGCGGTGTAGAAAAACGCGAAGAACACGATCAGCGCGAGATACAGGATGAGGAACAGCGGCCGGCCGTGGCCAAGCTGCGTCGTGAGCCACTGGAACCATTCCGGTCCTTTGCCCGCGTTGAAGTTCGCAACCGTCGTCGGCAGCAGGAGCAGCGAGGACGCGAAGATCGGCGGAATGACGCCCGAGGTGTTGAGCTTGAGCGGCAGATGCGAGGACTGGCCCTCGAACATCTTGTTGCCGACCTGGCGCTTCGGATACTGGATCAGGAGGCGACGCTGCGCGCGCTCCATGAACACGATGAAGGCGATCACGGCGACCGCCATGATGATGACGATCAGGATCAGGCCGGTCGACATCGCGCCCTGACGGCCGAGCTCGAGCATGTTGGCGAGCGCCGAGGGCAGCTCGGCGACGATGCCGGAGAGAATGATCAGCGAGATACCGTTGCCGATGCCGCGCGAGGTCACCTGCTCGCCCAGCCACATCAGGAACATGGTGCCGCCGGTGAGCGTGATCGCGGTGGAGAGGCGGAAGAACAGGCCGGGGTCGCTGACGACGTTGCCGGCGCCTTCCAGACCGACCGCAATGCCGTAGGATTGGAACGCGGCCAGGATCACGGTGAGGTAGCGGGTGTACTGGTTCAGCGTCTTGCGGCCCGCCTCGCCTTCCTTCTTCAGCGCCTCGAGCTGCGGCGAGACGGTGGTGAGGAGCTGGATGATGATCGAGGCCGAGATGTACGGCATGATGTTCAACGCGAAGATCGCCATGCGGTGGATGCCGCCGCCGGCGAACATGTTGAACATGCCGAGGATGCCACCCGCCTGCGAGCGGAACACCTGCTCCCAGATGTTGGGATCGATGCCGGGCAGCGGGATGTAGGTGCCGAGCCGATAAACGAGCAGCGCACCCAGGGTGAACCAGATGCGCTTCTTCAGTTCGTCGGCCTTGGCAAGCGCGCCGAAATTGAGGTTGGCTGCCAGTTGTTCCGCTGCTGAGACCATGTTGGGCTTTCTCCCGCCGCCTACTGCGCCGTCATGCCCGCGGCCGGGCTACTTGGGCGGACGCCGGACATTATCTGGTGCACGGCTTCGATAAGTCCATCGTCCCGCATGCGTAAAGGCCCGCGAGCCGCGGGCCAATGACGCAGATGTTACGCCGCCTCGCCTTCTTCGGCGGCAGGCGCGAGGATCTTCACCGAGCCGCCGGCCTTCTCGACCGCCGCGATCGCGGACTTCGAGGCGCCGTGCACTTCGATGTTGAGCTTGGCCTTGAGCTCGCCGCGGCCGAGCAGCCGGACGCCGGCCTTGGCGCGCCGCAGCACGCCGGCCTTCACCAGCGCTTCGGCGTTCACCACGCTGCCGGTGTCGAGCTTCTTGGCATCGACGGCGTCCTGGAGCCGGTCGAGATTGATCTCGGCGAACTCGACGCGGAAGATGTTGTTGAAGCCGCGCTTGGGCAGACGGCGATGCATCGGCATCTGGCCGCCTTCAAAACCCTTGATGCGCACGCCCGAACGCGCGGTCTGGCCCTTGCCACCGCGGCCGGACTGCTTGCCCTTGCCCGAACCGATGCCGCGGCCGACGCGCATGCGCTTCTTGCGCGAGCCGGGGTTGTCGGCGATATCGCTGAGCTTCATCGCCCTTCTCCTTGTTTCTTGCGCATGATCTTGCCCGAAAACCGGTATTCGCGTTCCGGGATCATGCGCCCTTGCTTACTTCCCGTCGACGATACGGACGAGATGGTGAACCTTCTCGATCATGCCGCGAACCGCCGGGGTGTCCGGCAGTTCGGCGACGCGGCCGATCTTGTTGAGCTTGAGCCCGATCAGCGTCGAGCGCTGCGAGTGATGGCGGCGGATCGCGCTGCCGATCTGCTCGATCTTGATCGTCTTGGCGGCCTTGGCCATTTTTTAAAACTCCGAAAAGCTTCCGTTAGTCGGCAGCCGCCTCGGCATCGCCGCCGATACGACGGGACTGCAGGGTGGACACCTTGATGTTGCGGCGGGCAGCGACAGAGCGCGGCGAATCCTGGTGCTTCAGCGCGTCGAAGGTCGCGCGCACCATGTTGTAGGGGTTCGACGAGCCGATCGACTTGGCCACCACGTCCTGGACGCCAAGCGTCTCGAACACGGCGCGCATCGGACCGCCGGCGATGATGCCGGTACCGGCCGGGGCGGCACGCAGATAGACACGGCCTGCGCCGTGACGGCCGGCGATGTCGTGATGGAGCGTGCGGCCCTCGCGCAGCGACACGCGGGTCAGGTTGCGCTTGGCGGACTCGGTCGCCTTCCGGATCGCCTCAGGCACTTCGCGCGCCTTGCCGTGACCGAAGCCGGCACGGCCCTTCTGGTCGCCAATCACGACCAGCGCTGCGAAGCCGAAGCGCTTGCCGCCCTTGACGACCTTGGCCACGCGGTTGATGTGGACCAGCTTGTCGACGAACTCGCTGTCGCGCTCCTCGCGCTCCTTGCGTTCACGTCCGCCGCGGTGTTCGCGTTCACCTGCCATGGTTTTTCCAATCCTTCAGAGGCTTACGCCTCAATCCTCAAATTCTGTTAGAAGTTCAGCCCGCTCTCACGCGCAGCATCGGCAAGAGCCTTGACGCGCCCGTGATAGAGATAGCTGCCGCGATCGAACACGACTTCCTTGACGCCCTTCTCCGCGGCGCGCTCGGCGAGCAGCTTGCCCACCGCCTTCGCCGCATCGATGTCGGCGCCGGTCTTGCCACCATCGCGCATCGACTTTTCGAGCGACGAGGCGGAGGCCAGCGTCTCGCCCTTCTGGTCGTCGATGACCTGGGCGTAGATGTGCTTGGACGAGCGGAACACCGACAGGCGCGGACGGCCGCCACCGGAGCGGCGCAGCTTCAGCCGCACACTCCGCTTGCGCCGGGCATTCGTAACCTTGGCTTTCGACATGACCGGCTCCGTTACTTCTTCTTGCCTTCCTTGCGGAAGATGAATTCGCCAACATACTTCACGCCCTTGCCCTTGTAGGGCTCCGGCGGGCGATAGGCGCGGATCTCGGCCGCGACCTGGCCGACGCGCTGGATGTCGCTGCCCGTCACCGTGATCTCGGTCGGCTTCGGCACGGCGATCGTGATCCCATCCGGGATCGGATAGATCACGTCGTGGCTGTAGCCGAGCGCGAGCTGCAGGTTCTTGCCCTGCATCGCGGCGCGGTAACCGACGCCGGTGATCTCGAGCTTCTTTTCGAAGCCCTTGGTGACGCCTTCGACCAGATTCGCGACCTGGGCGCGAGCGGTGCCGTAAAGCGCCCGCGCGCGGTTGGTCTCGGCCCGCGGCTTGACCTTGACCTGGCCGTTCTCGAGCTTCACCTCGACGTCGTCATGGACGACGAACTGAAGCTGGCCCTTCGGCCCCTTCATCTTGACGGTCTGACCGTCGACGGTCGCGGTAACGCCCGACGGCACCGCAACAGGCCTTTTGCCAACACGTGACATGGATCAAAAATCCTTCTCAGAACACCGTGAAGAGAACTTCACCGCCCACATTCGCGTCGCGCGCGCTGTGGTCGGCCATGATCCCCTTCGGCGTCGACAACACCGAAATGCCGAGCCCGTTGTTGACCCGCGGCAAAGCCTTCACCGAGGCGTAGACGCGACGCCCGGGCTTGGAGACCCGCTCGATCTCGCGGATGACGGGCTCGCCGTCGAAATACTTCAGCTCGATCTCGATCTCGCTGCGGCCCGAGGAATGCTCGACCGTGGCGTAGCCGCGGATGTAGCCCTCGCTCTTCAGCACCTCGAGCACGTTCTCGCGCATCTTCGAGCCAGGCGTGGAGACCTTGGTCTTGGAGCGCATCTGCGCATTGCGGATGCGGGTGATCAGATCGCTGATTGGATCGTGCGTAGACATCTAAACGACCCTCCTTACCAGCTCGACTTCACGAGGCCCGGGACCATGCCCTTGGAGCCAAGTTCACGAAGCGCGATACGGGACAGCTTGTTCTTGCGATAGTTCGAGCGCGGGCGGCCCGACAGCTCGCAACGCAGGCGGATGCGGGTCGCCGACGAGTTGCGCGGCATTTCCGCCAACTTCAACGTCGCAGCGAAGCGCTCCTCCATCGGGAGCTTCTTGTCGGCGATGATCGCCTTCAACCGCTCGCGCTTGGCGGCGGCGTTCTTCACCATCCGCTTGCGCCGGTTGTTCTTCTCGATTGAACTCTTCTTTGCCATGCTTGGCTCCTGGGTATCCGCGTTTGAGAGGCTTTAGGTCAGCATCTCACTGCCGGAACGGGAAATTGAAAGCGGTCAACAAGGCCCTCGCCTCTTCGTCGGTCTTGGCCGTGGTGCAGACGGTGATGTCCATGCCGCGGGCTTCCGTGACCTTGTCGAAGTCGATCTCGGGGAAAATGATGTGCTCCTTGATGCCGAGCGAGTAGTTGCCGCGGCCGTCGAAGCTCTTCGGGTTCAGGCCGCGGAAGTCGCGGACGCGCGGCAGCGCGACCGTCACCAGGCGATCGATGAACTCGTACATGCGGGCCTTGCGCAGCGTGACCTTGCAGCCGATCGGCTGGTTCTCACGCAGCTTGAAGGTCGCGATCGCGATACGCGAATAGGTCACGATCGCCTTCTGGCCGGCGATCTGGGTCAATTCGGCGGCCGCGGTCTCGGCCTTCTTGCGGTCGTTGACGGAATCGCCAACGCCCATGTTCAGCACGACCTTGTCCAGCCGCGGAACCTGCATGACGTTCTCGTAACCGAACTTCTCGGTCATCGCCGTGCGGATCTTCGCGTCGTATTCCGCGCGCAAGCGCGGGGTGTAAGCAGTCTCAGCCATCGATCTCAGCTCCCGAGCTCTTGGCGATGCGAACCTTCTTGCCGTCCGCCTGAATCTTGAATCCGACGCGCGTCGGCTTTCCGTCCTTGCCGAGATACGCGATATTGGACAGTTGGATCGGCGCCTCTTTCGAGATGATGCCGCCCTCCTGGTTCTGGGTCTGCTTCTGGTGGCGCTTCACCATGTTGATGCCGCGCACCAGAGCCGTGCCGGCGTCCGGACGCACCTCAAACACCTCGCCGGTGCGGCCCTTGTCGCGGCCGGTCAGCACGACGACCTTGTCGCCCTTGCGGATCTTCGCAGCCATCACAGCACCTCCGGCGCGAGCGAAATGATCTTCATGTGGTTCTTGGCGCGCAGCTCGCGCGGCACGGGCCCGAAGATACGGGTTCCGACCGGCTCGGCCTGATTGTTGATCAGGACGGCGGCGTTGCGGTCGAAGCGGATGACCGACCCGTCGGGGCGGCGGATGTCCTTGCGGACTCGCACCACGACGGCCTTCATCACGTCGCCCTTCTTCACCTTGCCACGCGGAATCGCTTCCTTGATCGACACGACAATGATGTCGCCGATGGTGGCGTAGCGGCGCTTGGAGCCTCCGAGCACCTTGATACACATGACACGGCGTGCGCCAGAATTGTCGGCCACGTCGAGGTTGGTCTGCATCTGAATCATTGATGCACCTCGTCCTCTTTCTCTTTTGCGCCAGCCTGGCCAGCGCTCAACATTTCCCTGAAGTCAACCGGCTAAGTGCCGGCAGCTCAGGCGCTTTTCTTGTGTTCGCCCCGGATCACGACCCAGCGCTTCAACTTCGAAATCGGCTTCGATTCCTCGATCCACACCACGTCGCCCGGCTTGAACTGGTTGCTCTCGTCGTGCGCGTGATAGTTCTTCGAACGGCGGATCGTCTTCTTGTAGATCGGGTGCGTGAAGCGGCGATCGACGCGCACCACGATGGTCTTGGCTTGCTTGTCGCTGACGACCACGCCCTGCAAAGTACGTTTCGGCATCTTCGTAAGCCTCTTACTTCTTCTTCGCGCGCTGCTGCGCGGCGACGGTCTTGATCCGGGCGATGTCACGGCGGGCCTCGCGCAGGCGCGAGGTGTTCTCGAGCTGCCCGGTGGCACGCTGGAAGCGCAGGTTGAAGCGCTCCTTCTTCAGGTTCAGGACGGCGTCATCCTGCTGGTCGGGGCTCATCGCGCGGATGTCTTCGATCTTCATCTGGGCCATGGCCATTACTCCGCAATGCGCTCGACGAAGCGCGTCTTGATCGGCAGCTTGGCAGCAGCCAAGGTCAGCGCCTCGCGCGCGGTCTGGTTGTTGACGCCGTCGATCTCGAACAGCACCCGGCCCGGCTTGACGCGGACGACCCACAATTCCGGCGAGCCCTTGCCGGAGCCCATGCGGACTTCGGCCGGCTTCTTCGACACCGGAACGTCGGGAAACACGCGGATCCAGACGCGGCCGGCGCGCTTCATGTGGCGGGTCAGCGCGCGGCGGGCGGCCTCGATCTGGCGCGCAGTGACGCGCTCAGGCTCGGTCGCTTTCAGGCCGAACTGGCCGAACGCCAACGTCGCGCCCGAAGACGCAACGCCGTGGATGCGGCCCTTATGCGCCTTCCGGAACTTCGTTTTCTTAGGTTGCATCATGGCTTTAAGCCCTCAAATTCCTGTGCTGGCTCAGGCTGCAGCGTCGCGACGCTGCCGGCCGCCACCGCTGCCACTACCCTCGCCTTCGGCCATTCTCTTGTCCTGGGCCATCGGATCGTGCTCGAGGATCTCGCCCTTGAAGATCCAGACCTTGACGCCGCAGGTGCCGAAGGTCGTGAACGCGGTCGCGACGCCGTAGTCGATGTCGGCGCGCAGCGTGTGCAGCGGCACGCGACCCTCGCGGTACCACTCCATGCGCGCGATTTCCGCACCGCCCAGACGACCCGAGCAGTTGATGCGGATGCCTTCCGCGCCGAGACGCATCGCCGACTGCACGGCGCGCTTCATGGCGCGGCGGAACGCAACGCGGCGCTCGAGCTGCTGCGCGATCGATTCGGCGACCAGCGTCGCATCGAGCTCGGGCTTGCGGATCTCGACGATGTTGATCACGACGTCCGACGAGGTGATGTCGGCCACCTTCTTGCGCAGCTTGTCGATGTCGGCGCCCTTCTTGCCGATCACCACGCCCGGACGAGCCGAGTGGATGGTGACGCGGCACTTCTTGTGCGGACGCTCGATCACGATGCGCGCGACCGCCGCCTGCTTGAGCTCCTTGTGCAGGATCTCGCGGATCTTGACGTCCTCGTGCAGCAGCTTGCCGTATTCCTGCTTGCCGGCGAACCAGCGGGAATCCCAGGTCCGGTTGATGCCGAGACGCAGACCGATCGGATTGATCTTTTGACCCATCGTTTTCTCCTCGCGTCCCTTAGGCGGCCGCTTCGGCTTCGACCTGACGAACGATGATCGTCAGCTGCGAAAATGGTTTGTAGACGCGACCCGAGCGACCACGGCCGCGGGCAGCAAAGCGCTTCATCACGAGCCCGTTGCCGACGAAGGCCTGCGCCACGACGAGATCGTCGACGTCGAGGTCGTGATTGTTCTCGGCGTTGGCGATAGCCGATTCCAGGCACTTCTTCACGTCGACAGCGATCCGCTTGCGCGAGAACTGCAAATCGGCGAGCGCAGCAGCCGCCTTACGGCCGCGAATGAGCTGGGCCACCAGGTTGAGCTTCTGCGGGCTCACCCGCAGCATCCGGGCGACCGCCTTGGCCTCGTTGTCGGCGAGGCTCCGTTCGCGCTTAGGTTTGCTCATGACTTAATCCTCAAGCCTTCTTGGCTTTCTTGTCGCCGGAGTGGCCATGGAAGGTCCGGGTCGGCGAGAACTCGCCGAACTTGTGACCGACCATTTCTTCGTTGACCGCCACCGGCACGTGCTTCTGACCGTTGTAGACGCCGAAGGTCAGGCCGACGAACTGCGGCAGGATGGTCGAGCGACGGCTCCAGATCTTGATGACGTCGTGACGGCCGGACGCACGCGCCGCATCTGCCTTCTTGAGCAGCGACGCCTCGACGAACGGGCCTTTCCAGACTGAACGAACCATGTCCGGCGTTCCTTACTTCTTCCGCTTGTGGCGGCTTAGGAGAATGAATTTGTTGGTCGACTTGTTGGTGCGGGTCTTCTTGCCCTTGGTCGGCTTGCCCCACGGGGTGACCGGGTGGCGACCGCCCGAGGTACGACCTTCACCACCGCCGTGCGGATGGTCGATCGGGTTCATCGCGACACCGCGGTTGTGCGGGCGACGGCCCATCCAACGCTTGCGGCCGGCCTTGCCGATCGAGGTGTTCATGTGATCCGGGTTCGACACCGCGCCGATCGTGCCGCGGCAGCGGCCATGCACCAGGCGCTGCTCGCCCGAGTTCAGGCGGATGATCACGTAGTCCTGGTCACGACCGACGAGCTGGGCATATGTGCCGGCCGAACGCGCGAGCTGGCCACCCTTGCCGATCTTGGTCTCGATGTTGTGGATGATCGTGCCGACCGGCATGTTACCGAGCGGCATGACGTTGCCCGGCTTCACGTCGACATAGTTGCCGGCAATGATGGTGTCACCCACGGCGAGGCGCTGCGGCGCCAGGATGTAGGCCTGCTCGCCGTCCTGATACTTGATCAGGGCGATGAAGCCGGTGCGGTTCGGATCGTACTCCAGCCGCTCGACGGTGGCGGGAACGTCCACCTTCTCGCGCTTGAAGTCGACGGTGCGCAGCGTCTGCTTGTGACCGCCGCCGCGGAAACGCACGGTGATGCGGCCGGTGTTGTTGCGGCCGCCCGAAGACTTCTTGCCTTCGGTGAGCGCCTTGACCGGCTTGCCCTTGTAGAGGGCCGAACGATCGACCATCACCAGCTGGCGCTGGCCTGGCGTCGTGGGGTTGAATGTCTTCAGTGCCATCGTCGTAGGACCTTACAGACCGGTGGTCACGTCGATCCGGTGGCCCTCTTCGAGGGTCACGATCGCGCGCTTGGTGTTCGACTGCGAACCGAGATTGCCGCGGAAGGCCTTGACCTTGCCCTTGCGGACCAGCGTGTTGACGCTCTTCACCTTGACGTCGAACAGCTTCTCGATCGCTTCCTTGATCTGCGGCTTGGTTGCCTTGGCGGCCACCTTGAACAGAACCTTGTTGTGCTCAGAAGCGATCGTCGCCTTTTCGGTCACGACCGGCGACAGGATCACGTCGTAGTGGCGAGCCTCGATGTTCTTCGTCATTTGAAGCGCGCCTCCAGCGCATCGATGGCGGCCTTGGTCAGAACGAGCTTCTGACGGCGCAGGATGTCGTAGACGTTGATGCCCTGGATCGGCAGCACGTCCATGTTCGGGATGTTGCGTGCCGCCGCGGCGAAGCCCTGATTGAGCTCGGCACCGTCGATGATCAGCGCGTTGGTCAGGCCCAGCCCCGAGAAGTGACCGAGCAGCGCCTTGGTCTTGGCAGCCTCGAGCGCAGCCTTCTCGATCACGACGAGATCACCGTCCTTGGCCTTGGCCGACAGCGCATGCTTCAGCGCGAGCGCACGGACCTTCTTCGGCAGATCGGAGGCGTGCGAGCGCACCACCGGACCGAAGGCACGGCCGCCGCCACGGAACTGCGGCACGCGGGCCGAGCCGTGACGAGCACCACCGGTGCCCTTCTGCTTGTACATCTTCTTGCCGGTGCGCCAGATCTCGGCGCGGCCCTTGGCCTTGTGGGTGCCGGCCTGACGCTTGTCGAGCTGCCACTTCACGCAGCGCGCAATGATGTCCTCGCGCGGCTCGAGGCCGAAAATGGCGTCGGAGAGCTGGACCGAGCCGGCTTCCTTGCCCTCAAGGGTCGTGACTTTCAGTTCCATCTCACGCACCCTCCTGCTGGGCCGCAGCCTCGGCTTCGCCGCCGGCAACCTTAAACTTGCCGGGCTTCGGAGCTTCCTTCGGCAGCGGCTTCTTGACGGCGTCGCGCACGCGGATCCAGCCGCCCTTGGAGCCGGGAACGGCGCCTTCGACGAGGATCAGGCCGCGCTCGACATCGGTCTGGACGACGCGAAGGTTGAGCGTGGTGATGCGGTCGACACCCATGTGGCCGGGCATCTTCTTGTTCTTCCAGGTCTTGCCGGGATCCTGACGGCCGCCGGTCGAACCGATCGAGCGGTGCGAGATCGACACACCGTGCGTGGCGCGCAGACCGCCGAAGTTCCAGCGCTTCATACCGCCGGCGAAGCCCTTACCGACCGAGGTGCCGGTGACATCGACGAACTGGCCAACGACGAAGTGATCGGCCAGGATCTCGGCGCCGACCGGGATCATGGCATCCGCGGAGACGCGGAATTCCTCGACCTGCCGCTTCGGCTCGACCTTGGCGACCGCGAACTGGCCGCGCTCAGCCTTGGGCATGTACACGGTCTTGCGGGTGCCGGCGCCAAGCTGGAGCGCGACATAACCGTTCTTCTCTTCGGTGCGGTGGCCTACGACCTGGCAATTGCCGAGCTTCAGCACGGTCACGGGGATATGTTCGCCGGCCTCCGTGAAGACCCGCGTCATCCCGACCTTTTGTGCGATCACTCCGGAGCGCATCGGCTTGCTTCCTGTTCTTTCTGTCCGCTTTCGCGAACGGGATCCAAAAATCTTAGAGCTTGATCTCGACGTCGACACCGGCGGCCAGGTCGAGCTTCATCAAAGCATCGACGGTCTGCGGGGTCGGATCGACGATGTCGAGCAGACGCTTGTGGGTGCGCATCTCGAACTGTTCGCGGCTCTTCTTGTCGACGTGCGGCGAACGGTTGACGGTGAACTTCTCGATGCGGGTCGGCAGCGGAATGGGTCCGCGAACCTGCGCGCCGGTGCGCTTCGCCGTATTCACGATCTCGCGGGTCGACGTATCGAGGATACGATGGTCGAACGCCTTGAGACGGATGCGAATATTTTGGCCGTTCATTGCCGTGGTCTTTCTTCTCAGGTGAGTGGCGAGTAGCGAGTAGCGAGTAGAAACCTACTCGCCATTCGCCATTCCCTATTCGCGTAATTATTCGATGATCGAGGCGACGACGCCGGCGCCGACGGTACGGCCGCCTTCGCGGATCGCGAAGCGGAGCTTCTCTTCCATCGCGATCGGCACGATCAGATGCACTTCCATCGCAATGTTGTCGCCCGGCATCACCATCTCGGTGCCTTCCGGCAGGTGCACGACACCGGTCACGTCGGTGGTGCGGAAGTAGAACTGCGGACGGTAGTTGGTGAAGAACGGGGTGTGGCGGCCGCCCTCGTCCTTGGTGAGGATGTAGGCCTCAGCCTTGAACTTGGTGTGCGGCTTGACCGAACCGGGCTTGCAGAGCACCTGGCCGCGCTCGACTTCCTCGCGCTTGGTGCCGCGGAGCAGCGCGCCGATGTTGTCGCCGGCCTGGCCCTGATCGAGCAGCTTGCGGAACATTTCGACGCCGGTGACGGTGGTCTTGGTCGTCGCACGCAGACCGACGATCTCGATTTCGTCGCCGACCTTGACGATGCCGCGCTCGACACGGCCGGTCACCACGGTGCCGCGGCCCGAGATCGAGAACACGTCTTCGACCGGCATCAGGAACGGCTGGTCGATCGGACGCTCCGGCTGCGGGATGTACTCGTCGACATTGCGCATCAGCTCGAGGATGGCGTCGTGGCCGAGCTTCTTGTCGGAGTCTTCGAGAGCGGCCAGCGCCGAGCCCTTGACGATCGGGATCTTGTCGCCGGGGAATTCATACTTCGAGAGGAGCTCGCGGACTTCGAGCTCGACGAGCTCGAGCAGCTCCGGATCGTCGACCATGTCGCACTTGTTGAGGAACACGACGAGCGCGGGCACGCCGACCTGGCGGGCGAGCAGGATGTGCTCGCGGGTCTGCGGCATCGGGCCGTCAGCGGCCGACACGACCAGGATCGCGCCGTCCATCTGGGCAGCGCCAGTGATCATGTTCTTCACGTAGTCGGCGTGGCCGGGGCAGTCGACGTGCGCATAGTGGCGGTTCTTGGTCTCGTACTCGACGTGCGCGGTCGAGATGGTGATGCCGCGCGCCTTCTCTTCCGGCGCCTTGTCGATCTGGTCGTACGCCGTGAACGTCGCACCACCGGTTTCAGCGAGGATCTTGGTGATCGCCGCGGTCAGCGACGTCTTGCCATGGTCGACGTGACCGATGGTGCCGATGTTGCAGTGGGGCTTGTTACGTTCAAACTTTGCTTTGGCCATTTGACTCTCCGTTCAATCGTCAGCTCGAGACCGACGACAATCAGGCAAACTTCTTCTGGACTTCTGCCGACACGTTAGCCGGCGCTTCTGCGTAGTGGTCGAACTGCATGGTGAAGGTCGCGCGCCCCTGGCTCATCGAGCGCAGGTTATTCACGTAACCGAACATGTTCATGAGCGGCACCATCGCGTTGATGACGTTGGCGTTGCCGCGCATGTCTTGACCCTGGATCTGACCGCGCCGGGAATTCAGGTCGCCGATGACCGAGCCAGTATAGTCTTCCGGCGTCACCACCTCGACCTTCATGATCGGCTCGAGCAGGACGGACTTGCCCTTCTGCAAGGCCTCGCGGAATGCCGCGCGCGATGCGATTTCGAAGGCGAGCGCCGACGAGTCGACGTCGTGATACTTGCCGTCGACGAGTTGCACCTTGACGTCGACCACGGGAAAGCCCGCGACGACACCAGAGCTCATCACGCTGTTGAGGCCCTTTTCGACGCCGGGGATGTATTCCTTCGGAACTGCACCGCCGACGATCTTGGACTCGAACTCGTAACCCTTGCCGGGCTCGTTCGGCTCGACTACGATCGACACTTCCGCGAACTGACCGGTACCGCCGGTCTGCTTCTTGTGGGTGTACTTGACCTCGGCCTTCTTGGTGACGCGCTCACGGAACGCAACCTGCGGCGCACCGATGTTGGCGTCGACCTTGTAGGTACGCTTGAGGATGTCGACCTTGATGTCGAGATGGAGTTCGCCCATGCCCTTGAGGATGGTCTGGCCGGACTCCTGGTCGGTCGACACGCGGAAGGACGGATCCTCCGCGGCGAGCTTGGCCAGCGCCACGCCCAGCTTTTCCTGGTCGGCTTTCGACTTCGGCTCGATCGCGATCTCGATGACCGGCTCTGGGAATTCCATCTTCTCCAGGATCACCTGCTTGTCGGGATCGCACAGCGTGTCACCGGTGCGCGCTTCCTTCAGGCCGGCCAGCGCGACGATGTCGCCGGCATAGGCTTCCTTGATGTCTTCGCGGTTGTTCGCATGCATCAGCAGCATGCGCCCGATGCGCTCCTTCTTCTCGCGCGTCGAGTTCACGACGCCGGTGCCGCTCTGCAGGATGCCCGAGTAGATGCGGCAGAAGGTGATGGTGCCGACGAACGGGTCGTCCATGATCTTGAACGCGAGCAGCGCGAGCGGCTCCTTGTCGTCAGCCTTGCGCACGACTTCATTGCCACGGTCGTCCGTGCCCTTGATCGCGGGCACGTCGATCGGCGACGGCAGATAGTCGACGACGGCGTCGAGCAGCGGCTGCACGCCCTTGTTCTTGAAGGCCGAGCCGCACAGCACGGGATAGAACGCGCCAGTCAAGACCGCCTTGCGGATCAGCCGCTTCAGCGTCGCCTCGTCCGGCTCGTTGCCGTCGAGGAAGGCGGCCAATGCGTCGTCGTCGAGCTCGACGGCGGCTTCCACCATCTTCTCGCGGTATTCCTTGGCCTGGTCGACGAGATCTTCCGGGATGTCGACATAGTCGAACTTCGCACCAAGCGATTCATCGTTCCAGACGATGCCCTTCATCTTCACGAGGTCGACGAGACCCTTGAAGTTGCTCTCGGCGCCGATCGGAAGCTGGATCGCGATCGGCTTGGCGCCGAGGCGATCGACGATGTCGGACAGGCACTTGAAGAAGTCAGCGCCGGTCTTGTCCATCTTGTTGGCGAAGACGATGCGCGGAACCTTGTACTTGTCGCCCTGGCGCCAGACGGTCTCGGTCTGGGGCTCGACGCCCTGGTTCGAGTCGAGCACGCAGACGGCGCCGTCGAGCACGCGGAGCGAACGCTCGACCTCGATGGTGAAGTCGACGTGGCCTGGCGTGTCGATGATGTTCAGGCGCTTGCCAGCCCAGAACGCGGTGGTCGCAGCCGAGGTGATCGTGATGCCACGCTCCTGCTCCTGCTCCATCCAGTCCATCGTCGCGGCACCTTCGTGCACTTCGCCGATCTTGTGGCTCTTGCCGGTGTAATAGAGGATGCGCTCGGTCGTCGTCGTCTTGCCGGCGTCGATATGCGCCATGATACCGAAGTTACGGTAGTCCTCGATGGCATGTTGGCGGGGCATGGGTCGTTCCTTGCAAGTCCGTTAGGTGTCGCCGTTACCAGCGATAATGCGAGAAGGCGCGGTTGGCTTCCGCCATCCGATGAACGTCTTCACGCTTCTTGACGGCGTTCCCCCGGTTGTTCGATGCGTCCAGGAGCTCCGCGGAGAGCCGCTCGGTCATCGTCTTCTCGTTGCGCTCGCGCGCAGCCGAGATCAGCCAGCGAATGCCCAGCGCCTGACGGCGCACCGAGCGAACCTCGACCGGAACCTGATAGGTCGCGCCGCCGACGCGGCGGGAGCGCACTTCGATCGTCGGCATGACGTTCTCAAGTGCCTGCTCGAACACGCCGAGCGGGTTCTGCTTGGTCTTGGTTTCGATGAGGCCGAGCGCACCGTAGACGATGCCTTCGGCGACCGACTTTTTGCCGGCGTACATCACCGAGTTCATGAACTTCGTGATCACGATGTTCCCGAACTTGGGATCCGGCAGAACTTCGCGCTTTTCCGCTGAGTGGCGACGAGACATGGAAGAGGTTCCCGCTTACTTCGGACGCTTTGCGCCGTACTTCGAACGACGCTGCTTACGGTTCTTGACGCCCTGGGTATCCAGCACGCCGCGGAGGATGTGGTAGCGCACGCCGGGCAAGTCCTTGACGCGACCGCCGCGGATCATGACCACCGAGTGCTCCTGGAGGTTATGGCCCTCACCGGGGATGTAGCCGATCACCTCGAAGCCATTGGTCAGACGCACCTTGGCGACCTTACGAAGCGCCGAGTTCGGCTTCTTCGGCGTCGTGGTGTAGACGCGCGTGCACACGCCGCGCTTCTGCGGCGACTGCTGCAGCGCCGGCACCTTCTTGCGCGACTTCTGCACTTCACGCGGTTGTGCGATCAGCTGGTTGATCGTCGGCATCCTGGCCTTCACCCTTTTTCTGCCGCGGTCCCTTTCGGGCCCGCAAATTCTTCTTCCGGACTACCCGCCCGATGGGGCCGCTTGACGCGGAACAATCCGCGCAAAGCGAAATTGCGCCAACCGCTCCATCAACGAGCGGAAAGCGCTTCGACGCCACAGAGGACCGCAGTCTTAGAGCCAATCAGCATAAAGCCGACGGCCGCGTACCGAGGTCATGCATCCGAGTTTGATCTCAAGAGAACGAGCTCTAGAGAACTAAAATCGCACTGGCATTGCCTAGCTATGATCGACAGCGTTTGAGCGGCATTCGTCGAGGTTGGTGCCCGCTTTGCGATCCCAAAAGGATCAGGCGGGTGGCCCGTTCCGACGTTGGCGATGCTCACCGCCTGTCGTTAAGTGACGCGCTTTCTATAAGTGGGAATCACCTGAGTCAAGGCGAAACCACAGCAAGCAAAGGGCTTCTCGCGCTTTAAGAATTAGCTCGGTCGGCGCCCTCGCCGCCTCGCTGATGTAGGTTCCCACCCCCCATTCTGCCAGCCCCAAACCCTATTTATATCCGGGCAAAATATACTTTTATGGCGTGCGCTAAGGTTTTCTTTCCTGTTCGTGCGGCACGGTGCCGCGCCGGACGGAGAAATACCTATGCGGTATACCGACATTGCGATCATCGGCGGGGGTATGGCCGGCTCCGCCGCCGCCGCAATGCTGGGTCGCGCCGGCGTCCGGGCCGTCCTCATCGACCCCCACACCGAGTATCCGCCGGACTTCCGGGTCGAGAAAATCAACGGTGACGCTCAGTTCGAGCGCTTCTGGCGGACCGGAATCGCAGAATCAGTGCTGCGCCACGCGACGTTCTGCGGTGAGAACTGGATCGCGCGATTCGGCCACCTGCTCGACAAGGCGCCGAGCCAGCAGTTTGGCTTCCGCTACGAATCCTTCGTCAACGCGATCCGCGCGGAAATCCCCGACACGGTCGAGCGGGTCTGCGCCAAGGCGCTGTCGATCGCGACGAGCCCCGACCGGCAGAAGATCACGCTCTCCAATGACGAGGTCGTCTCCGCCCGCCTCGTCGTGCTCGCCAACGGATTGAACGTCGGCCTGCGCCACCAGCTTGGCATCGAACGCGAGATCGTCAGCGCCTGCCATTCGATATCGGTCGGATTCGACGTCGTGCCGGTCGGACGCACCGCGTTCGATTTTCCTGCGATGACGTATTTCTCCGAGCGGCCAAGCGACTGCATCCCCTACATCACACTGTTTCCGATCGGCACGCGGATGCGTGCAAACCTGTTCGTCTACCGCGCCTTCGACGATCCCTGGCTGCGCGATCTGCGGCAGGCACCGGTCGCGACTTTGAACGCCGCCCTGCCGCGCCTGTCGCGCATCACCGGCGTCTTCGACATCGCGAGCGAGATGAAGATTCGTCCCGTTGATCTTTATGTGCACCGGGCCTGCCGCCAGGCCGGCATCGTGCTGGTTGGCGATGCCTTCGCGACCTCCTGCCCCGTCGCCGGCACCGGCACCGACAAGGTGTTCACCGACGTCGAACGACTCTGCGAAGTGCACATCCCGGCCTGGCTTGCGACCGAGGGCATGAACGAGGACAAGATCGCGGCCTTTTACGACGACCCGATCAAGCGGGCCTGCGATGCCTGGTCGGCGGCCAAGGCATTCGACTTCCGTGAAGTGTCGCTCGCAACGAGCCCCTACTGGGCCGCGCAGCGCTGGGCGCGCTTCGTGGCCTGGTCTGCCCAAGGTGCAGTCCGGCGGGTGGCGCGACTGGTCCACGTCGAGCCGAACTTCCTCGGTCACTCCTCGTCGCCATCCTCCTCGTCGTCGTCCTCCTCATCATCATCATCGCTGTCGTCGTCATCGACCTGAGCCGCGCCGCCATGCGGCTGGTGGATCTGATCGTCCCACAGCTTGCGATAGGTGCCGTTCTTGGCGAGCAGCTCGGCATGCGAGCCGCGCTCGATAGCGCGGCCACCTGAAATCACGATGATCTCGTCCATCTCGACGACAGAGGTCAGGCGGTGGGTCGACCAGATCATGGTGCGGCCCTTGGCGACCTTCAGCAACGTGCGATTGATCGCAGCCTCAGTCGTCTGGTCGAGCGCCGAGGTCGCCTCGTCGAGCAGCAGCACCGACGGATTGCGGATGATCGCGCGCGCGATCGCGAGGCGCTGGCGCTGGCCGCCCGACAGCGTATCGCCGCGCTCGCCGACCGGCGTGTCGTATTTCTGCGGCAGGCTCATGATGTAGCGGTGGATCTCGGCCTTCTTCGCGGCCTCCTCCACCTCCTCGTCGCTGGCGCCCTCCTTGCCGAGCCGGATGTTCTCGCGGATCGACATGTTGAACAGCATGTTCTCCTGGAACACCACCGCCATGCTCCGGCGCAGCGAATCCAGCGTCACCTTCCGCACATCGACACCGTCGATGGTGACGCGCCCTTCGTCGGGCACATACAGGCGCAAGATCAGATTGAGCAGCGTGCTCTTGCCCGATCCGCTGGGGCCGACGATCGCGATGCGCTTGCCGACCTTGAGCTTGAGGCTGAGGTTGTCCAGAACCGGCGTCTGGCTGCCGTCGTACTGGAAGGTGACATGGTCGAAGGTGATGTCGTTGGTGATACGCGGCAGGTCAGGCGCGCCGGGGCGATCGGCGCCTCGCGTCGGCTCGTCCAGCAGCTCCTGGATATGGCGCACGGCGGCGGCCGAGGAGATCGACACGGGGATGAAGTGCATCACATGGGCGATGTTGTAGGACACCTCCCAGAACGCGCTCTCGAAGGTGACGAAGGTGCCGATGGTGATCTGCCCCTTGGTCGCAAGATACGCGCCGATCGCGAGCACCACGAGGTGCAGGAGCAGGACCGAGATCGTGACCGTCCGCTCCACCATGGTCGACAGGAACGCGGCCGACGCGATCCGGTTGCGGGTCTCGTCGTTGCGGAAGGCGAAGAAGCCGAACATCTTGCGTTGCAGGCTGAACGCCTTGATCACGGCCTGCGCCGCCACGTTCTCCTGCACCATGCCGAGCAGCCCGCTTTCGTTGAGCTTCTGCTCGTAATTCGCCTGCACCGCCTTCGGGGTGATGATGCGCGGCCCGATCAGCGTGATCGGAAATACCAGGAGCGCAACCACGGCGAGCTGCCAGTTCAGGAACAGCAACAGGATGATGCCGGCGATCAGCTCCATGAACGGCAGTGCAGCGCTGTTGACGAATGTCTTGACCGAGCCTTCGAAGGCCGAGAGATCGACCGAGAAGCGCGACAGGATCTCGCCGCGCTTGGTACGGCCGAAATAGGCGGCCGGCAGATCCTGCACGTGCTCGAACAGCCGCTTGCGCACGTCGGAGATGATGCAGGCTGCCAGCCGCGCGTCCCAGCGCTCGTACCAGACTGCGACGATAGAGGTGAAGATGCCGGCGACCGCGAGCACGCCGAGGATCTTGTAAAGTGCCTGGAAATCCTCCTCGCCGAGCGCGTCGTCGATCAGGAATTTCAGGCTGAGCGGCATGATGACGTTGAACAGCGTCTCGATCAGGACGCCGAACGACACGAAGGCCAGGATCCGCTTGTAGTTGGAGAGGTAGGGCTTGACGAAGCCCCAGATGGTTGCAAGCGCGCCGGCGGCTTCGCGCGCCGTGAAGACAACGAGGTCCTCGTCCTCATCGTCATCGTCGAGCTCAGGAAGATCGTCCTCGTCATCCTCCTCCTCGTCGTCTTCGGCGGCAAGGTCCGGCTTGCGGGCGGAGGCGAGCTTGTCCTCGAGCTCTGCCGCTTCTTCCGCGGCGAGCTTCTGTTTGTCGGGCGAGAGAGGCCTGGATGCCATGAAACCAACCGATGCTGACGGCCGGCATGACCGCAAAAATCAGGGAAACAGCGGAGAACCGCTATTGCACCGATTCTATGCGATCAGGATCAATTCGGCAAAACAATTGGCGAATTCGCGAGGCAGCTATTCGTCGTCCTCGTCTTTGACCTTGTCGAAGAAGGAATAGCGCAAGCTGTCGGCGTCGGCATACCACTGCCCCGGCCCCTTGTTGGCGCCAAGCGTCGCAGCCCACAGCGCATCGGTGCAGTCGTTGCGGTGCATCGACAGGTCGAACCCGTTGCCGAAGAACAATTCCGACCATTCCCACCAGGTGCCGAGCTTCTTGACCCCGCGCAGGAGGTCATAGCGGTCGATCAGGCCAGGCGCCATGTCGGAGGTGATCGACCCGAACACGAGGCCCGTCTTGACCACGCGGTTCAACTCCCTGATTGCGCGGACGACCTGCTTCTCGGAGACGTGGCAGAGGCTCGTCTCGAATACGAAATCGAACGCGCCGTCCTTGAACGGCATGTCCACGATCGATCCGAGCTTGTTGTATTTCCTGAGCGCCTTCGGCGTCCTGGCATGGATGGCACGGTTGTTCTCAATGCCGAAGGCGTCGATCCCGCGCTCGCGCAGCGCGCCGACGAGCTCGCCGCTGGCAGAGCCCGCCACCAGCAGCTTGGCGCCCTTCACCTTGCCCCAGACGATGCCGATGAGCTTCGTCAGATAGTCGGGATCGGTGAACTGGCGCCACACTTCGCCATAGGGACCCTGGCCGCGGTAATTGTCGAAATAATTGCGGTCGATCTTGTCGGACAGCGGCGTCTCGCTCTGGCTGCGCGCGCGGCGCAGGCGCATCATCTCGGTGACGATGATGTCGGTCGCAGCGTCAGAGGAATCGAGCAGACCGTTCAGCGTCGAATCGAACAGATAGTCGCCGACCACGACGATACCGGGATGCTCCTTCGGCTCCGGCCGATGATTGGTCATGACGTCGCGTATGGGCAAGCCGCCCGGCAACGCGTTCACCGAAGACAGCCAGCGGTGGATCTTGCCTTCCATGAAATGGGCACGCGCATCGCCGAGCGCGGCCGGCAGCGATTTCAGCGCGGCGTCGATCAGCTCCTGGTCGGTGAGATTGGCGAAGGCCAAAGCATCGGAGCCCGGAATGAGCCAGTTCAGCACGCCGTGCTTGCCGACGTCGTGGCGGGCGCCCTCGTTGTAGACGCAGCAGCCGCCGAAGGCTTCCGACATGAACCAGGCGCCGGGGATCTTGTCGCCCCAGAACGGGGTGTCGAACAGGATCGACACACGCAGGTAGTGCGCCGGACGGTCGAAATAGGAGACGTGCTTGACCATCGACTTGCGGAGCTGCTCGCCTTCCCAGCCGAGCGTGGCGAGCCAGGAATGCGGCAGGCAGACCAGCACGAGGTCGAAGTCGCGCGTCTCCGGTCCCTTGCCGTTCATCATCTTGAGCTGGTAGCGCCCCGTCGGCGCCTTGCCGACGGCGAGGACACGGTGATTGAGCTGGATGTCGGCGTTGACCTCCGACTGGAGGCACTCGACGAGCTGCTCGTTGCCGTTCTGAATGGAATAGAGGCCGATATAGCCGTCGACATCCATCAGATAGTTCTTGAGCGCGTTGAGCCCGTTGGTGTTGTGGCTCTCGGTCGCGATGTCGGAGCGCGCCATCACCTTGAAGAATCGCTTGGCGGTCGCGTCATCGACCTCCTCGTCGAGAACCTGCTCGGCGGTCTTGTAGGCCCAGGGATGCTCGTTGTCGTGCGCACCGACGCCTTCGTAATATTCGATCGGCGACATCAGATCGGAGCAGCGCTTTCGGAACGCTTCGATGGCAGCAGCGGTCTTGGCGCCGTACTTGCGGCGAATGCCGGGCACGTCGTTCAGGAGCTCGCCGCCGAATTGGACCTGCTCGGCGTCCATCGGAATGGTCTGAAGCCCGAAATGCTGGATCAACTCCCGCAGGGGATCCGGGCCGGTCATCGAGTAATCGTAGATCTCGGCAACGCCCGCCTCGTACATCGCAGGCGCCGAATCGAATTTGCGCGTGACGATCTTGCCGCCGAGCCGGTCGGACGCCTCGTAGATGGTGATGCGGCAGAGGTCGCCGAGTTTGCGCTTCAGATACCAGGCGCTCATCAGCCCGCCGGGGCCGCCGCCTACGATTGCGAGGTCAAGCATGTCAGGTCCGTGGTCTCCGGCCGCCCCCCGTGTCGGGACCACCGGTCTAAGCTCTCTTAACAGAAGCGCTTTTTTGGCTGAAGGAAAGATGAACAAACGTCGTCCCTGCACCGCAGCAAGGAAACAAAGCAGCAAAAAGGCCGGCAAAAGCCGGCCTTTTCATTGTCCTCAGTAATCGTACGGATGAACCATCATTCCGCAGGCGGCAGTGCCACCGGCTCCGCTTCCGGCGCCGGCGAGACGACCGAGGTCTGCTTCTCGCGCTCGTCGAGGATCAGCTTGTCGCGCTTCATGGCGACCTCGCGGATCTTGGCCATGGAAGCGCCGGTGCCCGCCGGGATCAGCCGGCCGACGATGACGTTCTCCTTAAGGCCCTCGAGCGGATCGACCTTGCCGTTGACCGCCGCCTCCGTGAGGACGCGGGTGGTCTCCTGGAACGAGGCCGCCGAGAAGAACGAGCGGGTCTGGAGGCTCGCCTTGGTGATGCCGAGCAGAACCGGCGTTCCCGTGGCGGGCTTCTTGCCCTCTTCCTTGGCCTTCTCGTTGAGCGCGTCGAACTCGATCTTGTCGACCTGCTCGCCGGAGATCATGTCGGTCTCGCCCTGGTCGGTGATTTCCACCTTCTGGAGCATCTGACGGACAATCACCTCGATGTGCTTGTCGTTGATGAGCACGCCCTGGAGCCGGTAGACCTCCTGGATCTCGTTGACCAGATAGGCCGCGAGTTCCTCGATGCCCTTGACCGCCAGGATGTCGTGCGGCGCCGGGTTGCCTTCCACGATGAAGTCGCCCTTTTCGACGACGTCGCCGTCCTGAAGGTGAATGTGCTTGCCCTTCGGGATCAGGTACTCGCGCGGCTCGTCGGTCTTGTCCATCGGCTCGATCGAGATGCGACGCTTGTTCTTGTAGTCGCGGCCGAAGCGGATGGTGCCCGCGATCTCGGCGATGATCGCCGCATCCTTCGGACGCCGTGCCTCGAACAGTTCCGCCACCCGCGGCAGACCGCCGGTGATGTCACGCGTCTTGGCGCTTTCGGTCGAGACACGGGCGAGGATGTCGCCCGGCGCGACCTTGGCTCCGATATCGACCGAGAGAATGGCGTCGACCGACAGCATGTAGCGGGCATCGCCGCCACGGGCGAGCTTGAGCACCTTGCCGTCCTTGCCCTTGATCACGATGGCCGGACGCAGGTCCGCGCCGCCGCGAGTCGAGCGCCAGTCAATGACCACACGCTTGGCGATACCGGTGGCCTCGTCCAGCGTTTCCGAGATCGACTGCCCTTCGACCAGATCCTCGAAGCCGATGGTGCCTTCCACCTCGGTGAGAAGCGGACGGGTATAGGGATCCCACTCGACGATGCGCTGGCCGCGCTTGACGTTGTCGCCTTCATCGACGTGCAGGCGCGAGCCGTACTGAATACGGTGCGTTGCACGCTCGGTGCCGTCGGCATCGACGATCGCCACCACCATGTTGCGGACCATTGCGATCAGGTGACCTTCGCTGTTGCGGGCGATGGCCTTGTTCCTGATCACGATCTTGCCGTCGAAGTTGGATTCGACGAACGACTGCTCGTTGAGCTGAGCCGCACCACCGATGTGGAAGGTGCGCATGGTGAGCTGGGTGCCCGGCTCGCCGATCGACTGCGCCGCGATGACGCCGACCGCTTCGCCGTGGTTGACCGGCGTGCCGCGGGCGAGGTCGCGGCCGTAGCACTTGCCGCAGATGCCGTTGACGAGTTCGCAGGTCAGCGCCGAGCGGATCTTCACCTCCTGCACACCACCCTGGTGGATGGCATCCAGATGGCTCTCTTCCATTAGCGTACCGCGCTTGATGATCACCTTGCCCGAGCCGTCACGCACGTCTTCGCAGGCCACGCGGCCCAGGATGCGCGAGCCGAGCGAAGCCACCACGGTGCCGGCATCGACGATGGCGCGCATCTTGATGCCGAGCTTGGTGCCGCAGTCGTCCTGCGTGATGATGCAGTCCTGCGCGACGTCGACCAGACGACGGGTCAGGTAGCCGGAGTTCGCGGTCTTCAACGCAGTGTCCGCGAGGCCCTTGCGGGCGCCGTGGGTCGAGTTGAAGTACTCGAGCACCGAGAGGCCTTCCTTGAAGTTCGAGATGATCGGCGTCTCGATGATCTCACCCGACGGCTTGGCCATCAGGCCGCGCATGCCGGCGAGCTGGCGCATCTGGGCGGGCGAACCACGCGCGCCGGAATGGGCCATCATGTAGATCGAGTTGATGTCGGCGTCGGCTCCGCTCGCCGTCTTCTTGGTGGCGGAGATCTCCTTCATCATCGCCTTGGCGATTTCTTCCGTCGCCTTCGACCAGGCGTCGACGACCTTGTTGTACTTCTCGCCGTGGGTGATCAGACCGTCATTGTACTGCTGCTCGAAATCCTTCGCCAGCGTACGGGTGGTATCGACGATCTTCCACTTGCCGTGCGGCACGACCATGTCGTCCTTGCCGAACGAGATGCCGGCCTTGAACGCGTTGTAGAAGCCGAGCGCCATGATGCGGTCGCAGAAGATCACCGTCTCCTTCTGGCCGCAGTGGCGGTAGACCTGGTCGATGACGCCGGAGATCTCGCGCTTGGTCATCAGCTTGTTGATGATGTCGTACGAGATCTTCGAGCTCTTCGGCAGCACGTTGCCGAGCATGATGCGGCCGGGCGTGGTCTCGATCCAGCGGCGGGCGGGCTTGCCATCCTCGCCGACGCCTTCCCACCGGTACTTGATCTTGGTGTGGAGGTGGATGACCTTCGAATGCAGCGCGTGCTCGAGCTCGGCCATCTCGCCGAACACCTTGCCCTCGCCGGGCATGCCTTCGCGCAGGATCGAGAGGTAATAGAGACCGAGCACGATGTCCTGCGACGGCACGATGATCGGCTGGCCGTTCGCCGGATGCAGAATGTTATTGGTCGACATCATCAGGACGCGCGCTTCGAGCTGCGCTTCCAGCGACAGCGGAACGTGCACGGCCATCTGGTCGCCGTCGAAGTCGGCGTTGAACGCGGCGCAGACCAACGGGTGGAGCTGGATCGCCTTGCCCTCGATCAGCACGGGCTCGAACGCCTGGATGCCGAGGCGGTGCAGCGTCGGCGCGCGGTTGAGCAGCACTGGATGCTCGCGGATCACCTCGTCCAGGATGTCCCAGACCTCGGGCCGCTCCTTCTCGACCAGCTTCTTCGCCTGCTTGACGGTGGTGGACAGCCCCTTGGCATCAAGCCGCGAATAGATGAACGGCTTGAACAGCTCGAGCGCCATCTTCTTCGGCAGGCCGCACTGATGCAGGCGCAGCTCGGGACCGACCACGATCACCGAACGACCCGAGTAGTCGACGCGCTTGCCGAGCAGGTTCTGACGGAAGCGGCCCTGCTTGCCCTTGAGCATGTCGGCGAGCGACTTCAGCGGGCGCTTGTTGGCGCCCGTGATGACGCGGCCGCGGCGGCCGTTGTCGAACAGCGCGTCGACGGCCTCCTGAAGCATGCGCTTCTCGTTGCGGATGATGATGTCAGGCGCGCGCAGCTCCATCAGCCGCTTCAAGCGGTTGTTGCGGTTGATGACGCGGCGGTAGAGGTCGTTGAGGTCCGAGGTCGCGAAACGGCCGCCATCGAGCGGCACCAGCGGACGCAGGTCCGGTGGAATCACCGGAACGACGGTGAGGATCATCCATTCCGGCTTGTTGCCGGAGTGGCGGAACGCCTCAACGATCTTCAGGCGCTTGGCGAGCTTCTTGTGCTTGATGTCGGAGTCGGTCTCCTGCATCTCGGCACGCAGCGTCACCTCGAGCTTCTCGAGGTCCATGCCCTTGAGCAGCTCGCGGATCGCCTCGGCGCCGATCATGGCGGTGAAGGAATCCTGGCCGTACTCGTCCTGCGCCTTCAGATACTCGTCTTCCGACAGGAGCTGACGGTCCTTCAGGGCGGTGAGGCCGGGCTCCAGCACGACGTAATATTCGAAATAGAGGATCCGCTCGAGATCCTTCAGCGTCATGTCGAGCAGGAGGCCGATGCGCGAGGGCAGCGACTTCAGGAACCAGATGTGGGCGACGGGCGCAGCGAGCTCGATATGGCCCATGCGCTCGCGCCGGACGCGCGACAGCGTGACCTCGACCGAGCACTTCTCGCAGATGATGCCCTTGTACTTCATGCGCTTGTACTTGCCGCACAAGCACTCGTAATCCTTGATCGGCCCAAAGATGCGCGCGCAGAACAGGCCGTCGCGCTCGGGCTTGAAGGTCCGGTAGTTGATGGTCTCCGGCTTCTTGATCTCGCCGTAGGACCAGGACAGAATCTTCTCTGGAGACGCGATCGAGATCCGGATCTGGTCGAAGACCTGAGCCGGCGTCGTCGGGTTAAAAAGATTCATAATCTCTTGGTTCATCGTCTTCTCCTCGCGTGCCGATCGAGGCCGGCAGCAAATTCGAAAATCTTACTCGCGGAGCGCCCTGCCTCACCGCGCGGGACAAGGCGCCGATGCCCGGCCTTTTCGGCCGGGCATGACAAAGTCGCGTTACTCGGCCGCCTCGGAGGTCGGCGCCGGTCCCATCTTGGAATTGTGCAGGTCGACGTTGAGGCCGAGCGAGCGCATTTCCTTGACCAGGACGTTGAAGGACTCCGGAATACCGGCCTCGAACGTGTCGTCGCCGCGCACGATCGCCTCGTACACCTTGGTACGGCCGGCGACGTCGTCCGACTTCACGGTCAGCATTTCCTGGAGCGTGTAGGCCGCGCCGTAAGCTTCGAGCGCCCACACCTCCATTTCGCCGAAACGCTGGCCACCGAACTGCGCCTTGCCGCCCAGCGGCTGCTGGGTGACGAGCGAGTACGGACCGATCGAACGCGCGTGGATCTTGTCGTCGACGAGGTGGTGCAGCTTCAGCATGTAGATGTAGCCCACCGTCACCTTGCGATCGAAGGGATCACCGGTACGCCCGTCATAGACGGTCGACTGGCCCGAAGCGTCCAGACCGGCGAGCTTCAGCATCTCCTCGATGTCGGCTTCCTTGGCGCCGTCGAACACCGGCGTCGCGATCGGCACGCCGTGGCTCAGGTTGCGGCCGAGTTCGATCAGCTCATTGTCGTTGAGCGTCTTGATCGTCTCGTCCTCGCCGTAGATCTTCTTCAGCGTCTCCTTCAGCGGCTTCATGTCCTGCTTCGACAGATAGGCATCGACCGTCTGGCCGATGCGCTTGCCGAGGCCGGCGCAAGCCCAGCCGAGATGCGTCTCGAGGATCTGCCCGACGTTCATGCGCGAGGGCACGCCGAGCGGATTGAGCACGATGTCGGCATGAGTACCGTCCTCGAGGAACGGCATGTCCTCGATCGGCACGATCTTCGACACCACGCCCTTGTTGCCGTGGCGGCCGGCCATCTTGTCGCCCGGCTGGATCTTGCGCTTCACCGCGACGAAGACCTTGACCATCTTCATCACACCAGGCGGCAGCTCGTCGCCGCGCTGCAGCTTCTCGACCTTGTCGAGGAAGCGCTGTTCAAGCCCCTTCTTCGACTCGTCGTACTGCTTCCGCATGGCCTCGATCTCGGCCATCAGCTTGTCGTTGGGCGAAGCAAACAGCCACCACTGCGACTTCGGATACTCCTCGAGCACCGCACGGGTGATCTTGGTGTCCTTCTTGAAGCCCTTGGGGCCTGCGATGCCCTGCCGCCCTTCGAGAAGGTCGGCCAGACGGCTGTAGACGTTGCGGTCGAGGATCGCCTGCTCGTCGTCACGGTCCTTGGCGAGACGCTCGATCTCTTCCCGCTCGATCGCCAGCGCACGCTCGTCCTTGTCGACGCCGTGGCGGTTGAACACGCGCACTTCCACGATCGTGCCCTGCACGCCCGGGGGCACGCGAAGCGAGGTATCGCGGACGTCGGAGGCCTTCTCGCCGAAGATGGCGCGCAGGAGCTTTTCTTCCGGCGTCATCGGGCTCTCGCCCTTCGGCGTGATCTTGCCGACCAGGATGTCGCCGGCGCGCACTTCCGCACCGATGTACACGATACCGGCTTCGTCGAGGTTCTTCAGCGCTTCTTCCGAGACGTTCGGAATGTCGCGGGTGATTTCCTCAGGACCGAGCTTGGTGTCGCGCGCCATCACCTCGAACTCCTCGATGTGGATCGAGGTGAAGACGTCGTCCTTCACGATCCGCTCCGAGAGCAGGATCGAGTCTTCGAAGTTGTAGCCGTTCCACGGCATGAACGCGACCAGCACGTTGCGTCCCAGAGCGAGCTCGCCGAGATCGGTCGACGGACCGTCGGCGATGATGTCGCCCTTCTTGACGGTGTCGCCGACCTTCACCAGCGGACGCTGGTTGATGCAGGTCGACTGGTTGGAGCGCTGGTACTTCATCAGACGGTAGATATCGACGCCCGACTTGGTCGGATCGAGATCTTCCGTCGCGCGGATGACGACGCGGGTCGCGTCGATCTGGTCGATCACGCCCGAGCGGCGCGCCGCGATCGCGGCACCCGAGTCACGCGCAACCACGCCTTCCATGCCGGTGCCGACGAACGGCGCCTCGGCACGAACCAGCGGCACCGCCTGGCGCTGCATGTTCGAGCCCATCAGCGCGCGGTTGGCGTCGTCGTTCTCGAGGAACGGGATCAGGGCCGCGGCGACCGAAACGAGCTGCTTCGGCGACACGTCCATGTAGTCGACCTTGTCCGGCGTCACCGGCAGAACTTCGCCGGCGTGGCGGCAGACCACGAGGTCCTCGGTGAAGCGGCCCTTGGCGTCGAGCGGCACGTTGGCCTGCGCGACGGTGTAGCGGCCTTCCTCCATCGCCGAGAGGTACACGACCTCGTCGGTGACGCGGCCGTCCTTCACCTTGCGATAGGGCGTCTCGACGAAGCCGTACTTGTTGACGCGCGCGAAGGTCGCGAGCGAGTTGATCAGGCCGATGTTCGGACCTTCCGGCGTCTCGATCGGGCAGATGCGGCCGTAATGCGTCGGATGCACGTCGCGCACCTCGAAGCCGGCGCGCTCGCGAGTCAGACCGCCCGGTCCAAGCGCCGAGAGGCGGCGCTTGTGGGTGATCTCCGACAGCGGGTTGGTCTGGTCCATGAACTGCGAGAGCTGCGAGGAACCGAAGAACTCGCGCACGGCGGCAGCCGCCGGCTTGGCGTTGATCAGGTCCTGCGGCATGACCGTGTCGATGTCGACCGACGACATGCGCTCCTTGATCGCGCGCTCCATGCGCAGCAGACCGATGCGGTACTGGTTCTCCATGAGCTCGCCGACCGAGCGCACACGGCGGTTGCCGAGGTGGTCGATGTCGTCGATCTCGCCCTTGCCGTCGCGCAGGTCCACCAGCGTCTTGATGACGGAGAGAATGTCTTCCTTGCGCAGCGTGCGCTGGGTGTCGGGCGCATCGAGGTCGAGGCGCATGTTCATCTTGACGCGGCCGACGGCCGAGAGGTCGTAACGCTCGGCGTCGAAGAACAGCGACTGGAACATGGCCTGCGCCGATTCCAGCGTCGGCGGCTCGCCCGGACGCATCACGCGGTAGATGTCGAACAGCGCGTCCTCGCGCGTCATGTTCTTATCGGCCGAGAGCGTGTTGCGGATGTAGGCGCCGACATTGACGTGGTCGATATCGAGCAGCGGCAGCTCCTTATAGCCGTGCTCGTTGAGGGCCTTCATCAGCTTGTCGGTGATTTCCTCACCGGCCTCCGCATGGATCTCGCCGGTCTTCGGATTGACGAGGTCCTCGGCGACGTAGTTGCCGACCAGCTCCTCATCGGCCATACGCAGCGCCTTCAGCCCCTTCTCCTGGAGCTGGCGGGCGGCACGCACGGTGAGCTTCTTGCCGGCCTCTAGCACGACCTTGCCGGTGTCGGCGTCGATCAGGTCCGAGGTCGTGGAATAGCCGCGGAAACGGTTGGCGTCGAACGGAACGCGCCAGCCTTCCTTGGTCCGCTTGTAGAGAATGCGCTTGTAGAAGGTGTTGAGGATCTCCTCGCCGTCGAGCCCGAGCGCGAACATCAGCGACGTCACCGGAATCTTGCGGCGACGGTCGATACGCGCATAGACGATGTCCTTGGCGTCGAACTCGATGTCGAGCCAGGAGCCGCGATACGGGATCACGCGGGCGGCGAACAGCAGCTTGCCCGAGGAGTGGGTCTTGCCCTTGTCGTGGTCGAAGAACACGCCGGGCGAACGGTGCATCTGGGAGACGATGACGCGCTCGGTGCCGTTGACGATGAAGGTGCCGTTCATCGTCATGAGCGGGATGTCGCCCATGTAGACATCCTGCTCCTTGATGTCCTTGACCGACTTCGCGCCGGTTTCCTCGTCGATATCGAACACGATGAGGCGCAGCGTCACCTTGAGGGGGGCGGCGAAGGTCATGCCGCGCTGGCGGCACTCGTCGACGTCGTACTTCGGCGGCTCGAACTCGTAGCGGACGAATTCCAGCATCGAGGTACCGGAGAAGTCCGAGATCGGGAACACCGACCGGAACACCGCCTGCAAGCCCTCATCCGGCCGCCCGCCCGTGGGTTCGTCGACCATCAGGAACTGGTCATAGGATGCCTTCTGAACCTCGATGAGGTTCGGCATCTCGGCAACTTCCTTGATGTGTCCGAAAAACTTGCGAACGCGTTTGCGACCGGTGAATGTCTGCTGCGCCATCGTGGCCTCTCATTTCGGCGCCCGCTCTGGGCGCGCCTTCCGGGACACGGCTGCCACCGCTCCCCGGGTTGAATTTTTCGAACCCGTTTTGAGGATCGGAAACCCAGCCTCGGACCGCCAAAGTCCTGAACTGTTCTTCAGATCTTCAAAACGCAAAACGACGCGCGGGGCGCAAACGCGCACCCGCCCGTCACAACGATTGTCTTCACGGACTGCAAAAGCCCGAAATAGCCTGCTCTCCCAACGGCTTGCGGGAAACTCGCCTTTCCACGCCACCGTGCTTTCGTGCTGTCGACCCGATATGGGGCGACAATAGTGGAGATTCGAGGGGTAAGCCCTCAAATCCCCACACTTTTTCGTGTTCGGCCTGCGTCGAGATGTCCCGTCGCACGCCTTTTGCATCAGAGCGCCTGCCCAGGCCAGTGTCGGCCACCCACCTCGGAGGGCTGGATCCCGGGCCTCGCTTCGCTCGCCCGGGATCTCGCTCAAGTAACCTGCAGTTACTTGAGCTCGACCTTCGCGCCAGCCTTCTCGAGCTGGGCCTTGATCTTGTCGGCTTCTTCCTTGTTCACGCCTTCCTTGACCGGCTTCGGCGCGCCCTCGACGAGGTCCTTCGCCTCCTTCAGGCCCAGGCCGGTGATGGCGCGGACTTCCTTGATGACCTCGATCTTCTTGTCGCCGGAGGCAGCGAGAACGACCGTGAACTCGGTCTTCTCTTCAGCCGGAGCGGCGGCAGCGCCACCGGCAGCCGGGCCGGCCACCGCGACGGCGGCAGCGGCGGACACGCCCCACTTCTCTTCGAGGAGCTTGGCGAGTTCAGCGGCTTCGAGCACGGTGAGGCTCGAGAGGTCGTCAACGATCTTCTGCAAGTCAGCCATTGTTCTGTTTCCTTAAGTGTAAGTCTGGTTCGGGTTTGAGTTTTGCGAAGGGCGTCAGGCCGCTTCGCCCTTTGAGGCATGAGCCTGAATGACGCGTGCGAGCTTGCCCGCCGGCGCGTTCGCGAGCTGGGCGAGCTTGGTCGCCGGAGCCACGATGAGGCCGACGATCTTGCCGCGCAGTTCGTCAAGCGACGGCAGCGAGGCAAGCGCCTTCACGCCGTCGACATTCAGGACGGTCTTGCCCATCGAGCCGCCGATGATGACGAACTTTTCGTTCGCCTTGGCGAAGTCGATGGCGACCTTCGGCGCCGCTACCGGATCGTTCGAAGTCGCGATCACGGTCGGCCCCTTCAGCATGGGGCCGATGGCAACGACGTCAGTGCCTTCAAGAGCAATTTTGGCGAGACGGTTCTTCGAGACCTTCACCGAGGCACCCGCCTGCTTCATCTGCATGCGCAGCTTCTGCATCTGGGCGACGGTGAGGCCGGAATATTGAGCAACGACCGCGACGCTCGTGGTCTTGAAGACCTCATTGAGCTGTTCGACCGCTTCCTTTTTTGCCGCTCGTTCCACAGCAAGCTCTCTCCGGTTGGCGGTCGTCGCGCGAAAGGCGGGACCGCCGGGTTGCACCCATCGTCCCACCCAAACCTGAACCTCTGGGCCAAAACCCTTCGGACACGCCGGGCAAGACGACAATTCAAAGCCTGCCCTCCCGGAACCCTTGAGGGGCCCACGGGGTGTCGAGGTCCGAACCAAACCCATTCCGAGCCGCCCAAGAGGTGGCTGCGAAGTGAAATCCGGTCTTCACCCGTCTATGCAGGCCATGCGATTAAGCCGTTGGGAAATCAAGATTTTCCGCGGGCGCCTGCAGTCTTGGACAGGACAAGGCCAGCCGGCATGCCGGTTGACCTCTGCCCACATTCCACCAACTTGATGAGGTCCCCTTCCTTTTCGGGCAAATCCTTGCGGACGTCCTGAGAAGGAATGATCTCCTACCGTGTCGGGTTTTCGGAATGCGTGCACGGACGCGCCAGCTACGGCCAGCACGTCCGGAGGCGGTTCTTTAACCGCTCTTGACGGCCTTGCCAAGAGCAAAATTCGCACCAGTTCCAATCGATTGCCCGAGAACCCTGACGCGGCGGCGAAAGGGTTGTTTCAGGCCGTTTTCACCGCGTAAGGCAGCGGCCGCCCTTCAAAGAACGCGGTCAGGTTCGCCAGCACGCAGTCCTGCATCGCGACGTGCGATTCCAGGGTATGGCCGCCGATATGCGGGGCAAGCACCACGTTGGGGAGCGCCGTCAGCGCATCGGGCGCATGCGGCTCCTTCGCATAGACGTCGAGGCCGGCGCCGGCGATGGTCTTGTCGATCAGCGCCGCCACGAGCGCCTTCTCGTCGATCACCGAGCCGCGGGCGATGTTGACGACATAGCCGCCCTCGCCCAGCCGCTCGAGGACGTCGGCGTTGACGGCGTGATGCGTCTCAGCACCGGCGCGGACCGCGATCATGAGCACGTTGCACCAGTCGGCGAGGGCCTCGAGCGAGGAGAAATATTGATAGGGCACGTCACGGCGGGTGCGGCTGAAATAGCCGACCTCGCTCTCGAAGGCTGCGCAGCGCGCGGCGATCTTGCGGCCGATCTCGCCCATGCCGTAGACGCCGATGCGGCGGCCGGGCATGCCGGCCTGCGGCCGCATCATCGGCGAAGGTTTTGACGCGGCCCAATCGCCACTGCGGACGTATCGATCCGCAGCCAGGATCCGGCGGCTGGCGGCGAGCATCAAGGTCATCGCGATATCGGCGACCGAGGATGCATTGGCGCCGGGGCTGTGGCCGACCTCGATGTTGCGTGCAGCGGCAGCCTTCAAGTCGACGCCGTCATAGCCGGTGCCGTAGCAGACGATTGCACCCAGCTCCGGAAAGAGATCCATCACGCCCGCGCCAAGCGGCGTGCCACCGGCCGTAAGCAGCGCGCGGATGCTCCCCAATGCATCGCTTGAAAACACCTCCTGTGCCGGCTTGCCGGCAGTGTCGAGCAATTCGAACCGCTCGGCAAAGCGCGCCATCATCGTCTTTGGGAAGCGCGAATAGATCAGGACCTTGTCAGCCATTGTTATTGTTTCCCGTGAACGACGCCACACAAATGGAAGGGGCGGAATCGGTTGCCCAATTCCGCCCCTGCTCGCATCTCTATGATCTATGGCCTTAGCCGAGGATCGTGCCCGGCTCGACCTTCACGCCCGGGCCCATGGTTGAGGACACAGCGACGCGCTGGATGTAGGTGCCCTTGGAGCCGGCCGGCTTTGCCTTGGAAACCGCGTCCGCGAGTGCCTTGACGTTCTCGACCAGCTTCTCCTCGGAGAACGAGGCCTTGCCGACGCCAGCCTGCACGATGCCGGCCTTCTCGACCCGAAACTCGACCGAGCCGCCCTTGGCACCCTTCACGGCACCGGTGACGTCCATGGTCACGGTGCCGATCTTCGGATTCGGCATCAGACCGCGCGGACCGAGCACTTTACCGAGGCGGCCGACCAGCGGCATCATGTCGGGGGTCGCAATACAACGGTCGAAGTCGATAGTGCCGTTCTGCACCTTCTCGACCAGGTCCTCGGCGCCGACGACATCGGCACCAGCGGCCTTGGCTTCGTCCGCCTTGGCGCCGCGCGCGAACACGCCGACGCGCAGGGTGCGGCCGGTGCCGTTCGGCAGGTTCACGACGCCACGGACCATCTGGTCGGCGTGACGAGGATCGACGCCGAGATTGATAGCGATCTCGATGGTCTCGTCGAACTTCGACTTGGCACGCTCCCTGACCATCTTGATGGCTTCCGCGAGCGGGTAAAGCTTCTCGCGATCAACGCCCTCGCGGGCCTTCTTCAAACGCTTTCCGATTGCCATGGCCCGTTACCCCGCAACTTCCAGACCCATCGAACGGGCAGAGCCCTCGACCATCTTCATGGCCGATTCAATGGTGTCGCAATTCAGGTCCTTCATCTTCTTCTCGGCGATCTCGCGCACCTGCGCCTTGGTCACCTTGCCGGCCTTGTCACGGCCCGGCGCCTTCGAGCCGGACTGGATCTTGGCAGCCTGCTTCAGGAAGAAGGACATCGGCGGCGTCTTCATCTCGAAGGTGAAGGAACGGTCCGCATAAATGGTGATGATCACCGGGATCGGGGTGTTCTTCTCTTCCTTCTGGGTCTGGGCGTTGAACGCCTTGCAGAACTCCATGATGTTGAGACCGCGCTGACCAAGCGCGGGACCGATCGGGGGCGAGGGATTCGCCGCGCCGGCCGGGACCTGAAGCTTCAGGTATCCGGTCACTTTCTTTGCCATGTATCACTCCTGTTGTGCCGGTCCGAAGGCCAGCGGTTTCAGGTTCGTGGTCGGGATCAGGCTCGGCTGGCGACCGCCCCTCTCCTCCCACGGCCTATTTCACGCGAAGCCATAGGCTACGCGCGTAGTTCGGTCAGACCTTCTCGACCTGACCGAATTCCAGTTCGACCGGCGTTGCGCGGCCAAAGATCGACACCGCGACCTTCACGCGCGAGCGCGCCTCGTCGATTTCCTCGACCACACCGGAGAACGAGGCGAACGGGCCATCGGCCACGCGCACGTTCTCGCCGATTTCGAACGACACCGACGCCTTCGGCCGCTCCACGCCCTCCTGCACCTGGTGCAGGATGCGCATCGCCTCGGCTTCCGAGATCGGCATCGGCTTGTTTTCCGCGCCAAGGAAGCCCGTGACCTTCGGCGTGTTCTTGATCAGATGGAACGCCTCGTCGGTCAGCTTCATCTTCACCAGCACGTAGCCCGGGAAGAACTTGCGCTCGGCGTCGATCTTGCGGCCGCGGCGCACTTCCGTGACCTTCTCGGTCGGCACCAGCACCTGCTCGAAGAGTTCCTCGAGGTTGCGCTGCTTGGCCTGCTCACGGATCGATTCGGCGACCTTCTTCTCGAAGTTCGAGTACGCGTGAACGATGTACCAGCGCTTGTCGGACGATTGAGTTGCTGCGGCTGTTGCCATCAGTGAATGCCCAAAAGAAGGGTGACGAGGTAACGGATGATCTGGTCGGCGGCGAAGAAGAAGATCGACGCCAGGGCAACCATGACGAACACCATGATCGTGGTGATCGTCGTCTCGCGACGGGTCGGCCAGGTGACCTTCGCGGTCTCCGAGCGCACTTCCTGCAAGAACTTGAATGGGCTGACTGCCATCGTTGATGTCCAACGTCCGTCGTGAGACGAGAAAAGATTTAAAGGGATCCGAACAGCCGCCGTCTGCCCAACCCTCTTCGCTTGAAGGTGAGCCGGAAACCGGGCTCGATTGTTCGGGGATTTCAAGGCCGCGCCGGAAATCCGCGTCTAACGGGCCGGCTGCAGGTGGCGGGTATCTACTGCGGATGGGGGCAAAGGTCAAGGTGCGGGCAGCCGGTCCCGTCAGGCCCTATTCCCGGGAAGCGGTGCGAGAGCCGATCAGGATCAAGGGCTTATCGGGCCAGGATGAAGCTCCGACGGGGCTTCGAACCTGCCAATTGCAAGGACGGACAACAAGGCGGGGCATGCCCCCTTTTGGGAGATGACCATGCTGAAGCCCATTGCCGCTTTGACCGCCCTGATTGCCACCACAGCCATTACTATCGTTGCTGCCCCGATCGCCGGAAGCGTCCTGCTCGTCCTTGCGGCTCCGACCGCCTATGCTGTCGGGCTGTAGCCAAAACCTGAGCCTCACCCTGATCCCGCCTGGGTCTGGTCCGTCTTTTTGATGATTGGGTCGGTGGCTAGCTGGCAGGAGTGGCAGGGCTCGAACCTGCGACCCCCGGTTTTGGAGACCGGTGCTCTACCAATTGAGCTACACTCCTACGGACCTGCGTCGCCACGGGTCAGGCCGCTTTCAAGCACAGGGGGCGGCCGGTTTGCAAGGGAGAAGCGCAAGCGAGGCGCTTGTTCGCACCGCGACTTCCGGGCCACAGTTCATCCTGAACAAGAACAACAACCCGGGAATGACTATGAGCGCCCAGACCGCCCTGACGTCGAAAATCGCCGCGCGAACCCCTCTTTTGCCCGAGGCCAGGCCCGAAACGCTGCGTCTGTCGCGCCCCCGCCTCCAGGCGATGTCGGATGCCTTCAAGCGCGAGATCGATAAGGGAACCATTCCCGGCGTGACCGTGCTGGTGGCTCGCCGCGGCCAGGTCGGCTGGTTCGAGGCGCTGGGCCGGCAGAGTCCTGCGGACACGGCGCCGATGGCGCAGGATTCGATCTTCCGCATCTTCTCGATGACGAAGCCGATCGTCTCGGTCGGCATCATGACGCTGGTCGAGGACGGCCATGTCCTGCTCAGTGACCCCGTCGCCAAGTACATCCCTGAATTCGCCAACCCGCAGGTCGGCATCGTCAGCGGTGGCAAGCTCGAGCTGGTTCCGACCCACCGTCCGATCACGGTGCAGGACCTGCTCCGCCACACCTCCGGCATCACCTACGAGCACCAGGGCGACAGCCCCGTGCACAAGCTCTACCAGGAGTCCCGCGTCCGCAGCCGCAAGATCACGAACGCCGAGCACGCCGGCCTCGTCGCAAGCTTCCCGCTCGTCTGCCAGCCCGGCGCGGAATTCAACTACAGTCGTTCGACCGACATTCTTGGCCGCATCATCGAGGTGATCAGCGGCAAGTCACTCGGCGCCTTCCTGAGCGAGCGCGTCCTCGGCCCCCTTCAGATGACCGAGACCGGTTTCTCGACCAGCGAGGCCAACGCCGCCCGCCTCGCCAAGCCCTTCCCCGCCGATCCCTGGACCGGCGACAAGATCGCCCTCTTCAACATGCTGGAAGCTCCGGTGATGCAGTCCGGAGGCGGCGGTCTGGTCTCGACCACCTTGGACTACGCCCGCTTCGCGCTGATGCTGCGCAACGGCGGCGCGCTTGATGGTGTGCGCATCATCGGTCGCAAGACGCTGGAGCTGATGGCCTCCGATCACCTTGGCGCGGGCGTGAAGGTCAACGGCACGCTGCTCGCACCGGGCCATGGCTTCGGCCTCGGCTTCGCCGTCCGAACCGAACCCGGCATTGCGCCCTTCCCTGGCAGCGTCGGCCAGTTCTTCTGGAGCGGCATTGCCGGCACCTTCTTCTGGATCGACCCGAAGGAGGATTTGTTCACAGTGTTCATGAGCCAGGGCCCGGGACAGCGCGAGTACACGCGGACCCTGGTGCGGAATCTGGTGTACGCGGCGGTGGATTGAGGCGAGGCTGCCGCAACATCCTCCGTGTCACGCCCCGGCTTGACCGGGGCATCCAGTACTCCGCGGCGGCAGTTGGTTTACGCGATTGCCGCCTCTGGGATACTGGATCGCCCGATCAAGTCGGGCGATGACAGTTGAGTGTGAGGCAAACGCCTGCTGACTAACGCCTCAACTGATCGTCGCGCCGCCGTCGATGACCATGGTCTGACCAGTCATGAAGTCGCCGGCCTTCGATCCCAGGAACACAGCCGCGCCGGCGATCTCGTCGGGGATGCCGATGCGCAGGAGAGGTGAGCGCGAGGTCGAGGCCTTCAGGTTCTCCGGGTTGTCCCACAGCGCCTTCGCGAAGTCGGTCTTGATCAGTCCGGGCGCGATGCAGTTCACGCGGATGTTGTGCTTGCCGTATTCGCAGGCGAGGTTTCGCGCGAGCTGCATGTCGGCCGCCTTGGAGATCGCGTAAGCGCCGAGAATGGTCGAGCCTTTGAGGCCGCCGATCGAGGAAACGATGATCACCGAACCATCCTTGCGCTCGATCATCTGCGGCACCACCATCGATATCAGCCAGTTGTTGGCGACGATGTTGTTGTCGAGGATCTTTCGGAACTGATCGTCCGAGATGCCGGCGAGCGGACCGTAGTACGGGTTCGAGGCGGCGTTGCAAACCAGCACGTCGATCTTGCCGAAGGCGCGGTTGCTCTCGTCGACGAGGTTTTGCAAGTTTTCCTTCGAGGAGATGTTGGCGGCGATCGCGACCGCGGTCCCCTTGCCGAACCTGTCGTTGATCCCCTTCGCCACCTCCTCGCAGACGTCGGCCTTGCGTGAGGAGATCACGACCTTGGCGCCGTGCTCAGCCATGCGCTCCGCGATCGCAAGCCCGATGCCGCGCGTCGATCCCGTGATGACGGCGACTTTTCCCTTCATGTCGAACAAGGTCATGTTTCTCTCCCAGATCTAACGACGTTGATGTGATCGCAAGCTTGAGCCGCCACCGTGCTGAGCGGCAACGGCTCAAGCGAGCTTCTTGACTTCCGGCCCTGCGGGTTGATGCATCGCGTTATGCCTGTCGTCCGCGATCCACGGCTGCTGGTTCACCATCGGCAGACGCCAGACGGCGCGCTCGGCTGTTGCGAAATAATCGAGCCGCGTCACCGAGACATTATCGATATCGAAGGAGAGCCCCTTCTCAGGCTCGTCGCCGAGCGCGAGCCCCAGCGCCGCCTTGATCGTGCCACCATGCGTAACCGCAATCACGTCCTGCCCCGCCTGTTCGCGATTGATCCGTTCGATGGTGCGGCAGGTGCGATTGTAGAGGTCCATGAAGCTTTCGCCGCCTGGCGCGGGCTCGTTGATGTCGGCGAACCAGCTGCTGCCTGCGGGGCGGCTCGCGACGAAGGCAGCACGATTCATCCCCTGCCACTCGCCGAGATTCTGCTCGGCGAAATCCGCTTCCCACGTCATGCTGGCTGGCTTCGGAAAGCCGGCCGCCCAGATTGCTTCCGCCGTCTGGTGCGTGCGCATCAGATTGCTCGAGTACCAGACCGCATTGCGCGGGAGGATCTTTGCGACTGCCTCGAACACTTCGAGATCGCTGGTGTCGCAGGCGAGATCCTGCTGGCCGTAGATATTGCCGCCGTCATTGCGCACTGGCGCATGACGGACCCACCACCACCGCGTCGTGACCACCGTGGGCTTGCTGGAATCGGACATCGTCGAAACCCTTTCATCCCGTTCGATGTCGCTGTACGTGAGTAGCGAACGTGTCTCAAGACACTTGCATGTTTCAAATTCTGTTTGAAATTCCGTCGCACGGCAAGCGTCGTGCGACAACCAAAAAGGAGAAACGCATGGGCCGTCTGCAAGGCAAATCCGTCATCATCACCGGCGCGGGCAGCGGCATCGGCCGCGCGGCCTCGCTGCTGTTCACGAAAGAAGGCGCACGACTGATCGCAGTCGATCGCAGCGAGGGCGTGAAGGAGACGGTCGAGGAGATCAAGCGCGCCGGCGGCACTGCAGAGGCCATGATGGCCGACGCGGGTTCCGAGAAGGACGTCATGGCCGTCATCGACAAGGCGGTGAAGACGCACGGCCGGCTCGACGTGATCTGGGCCAATGCCGGCGTCTCCGGCGGGCTCATTCCGCTTGCCGAGCAGACGGTCGAGCATTGGCAGGAGGTTTTGCGCGTCAACCTGATCGGCCCCTTCCTCGCGGTGAAGTACGCGATGCCGCACATGGTGCAGCAGCAGTCGGGCGCGATCGTGCTGACGGCCTCGGTCGCGGGCCTCAAGGCCGGTGCCAGCGGTCACCCCTACGCCGCGAGCAAGGCCGGCGTGATCAGTCTGGTGCAGACCACGGCCTATTCACTCTCCGGCACCGGCGTGCGCATCAACGCGGTGTGCCCCGGGCTGATCGAGACCGGCATGACGAAACCGATCTTCGATCGCGCCAAGGAGCGCGGCACCGCCGACAAGATCGGCCAGCTCAATCCGCTCAAGCGCCCCGGCCAACCGCACGAGCTCGCAGCGATGGGCTTGTTCCTGGCTAGCGACGAGGCGTCGTATGTCAACGGCCAGGCATTTCCGGTCGATGGCGGCCTCACCGCGTCGATGCCGTACACCGGCAAGCCGGTTTGACTCTCTCGTGCCCCGGACGCAGCGCGATAGTGATGCGCTGCTGAGCCGGGGCCCATGCTTTTCAACGGCACGACCGGAGTAGGTCCCGGCTCTGCGGCGCAGCGTTGCACGCTGCACCGCATCCGGGACACGAGAGTCTCCGTCCACAACACCGCGATTCCCAGTATCGTCAAAACAAAATCGCAGAGGTGATTTTGCCCGACGGCACAGGCGATTTCTTTTTCTTCGAAAACAACCCCATGCAAAGTAGGATCGCGCCAAATGCGGGATCTCTGCGGGAAAGCTACCGGCAGATGATTTGCCCGACGGGCGCCGCTGTTGGTATGGTTCGTGCACGCGGCTGCGCCGCCACCCTCCCATCCCAAGAACCCGACAATGCCAAACCAAAGACCCGACCGTATTCGCAAACTGCTCGTCGATCTCGTCGCCTTCGACACCGTGAGCGACCGCTCCAACCTGTCTCTGATCGCCTATATCGAGAGCTACCTTGCCTCCTTCGGCGTCAGCGGACAGCGGATCGTGGATGAGACCGGGCAGAAGGCCTCGCTCTGGGTCACCATCGGCCCTGAGGACCGCGCAGGCCTCGTGCTGTCGGGGCACACCGACGTCGTCCCCGTCGCGGGCCAGACATGGACCCACGATCCGTTCAAGCTGATCGAGCGCGACGGACGCCTCTACGGGCGCGGCACCACCGACATGAAAGGTTTCGTCGCGGTGTGCCTTGCCATGGTGCCGGAGATGGTCGAGGCGAAGCTGACAACCCCGATTCATCTTGCGATCTCCTATGATGAGGAGATCGGCTGCGTCGGCGTGCGGCCGATGCTGCGCGAGGTTGCCAAGAAGCCGCTGCGGCCACTCGGCTGCTTCGTCGGCGAGCCGACCGAGATGAAGGTCATCATCGGTCACAAGGGCAAGCATGGCGTGCGCGCGACCTTCAAGGGGCTCGCCCGCCACTCCTCGATCGCGCCCGATGGTGTCAACGCCATCGAATATGCGGCCGAGCTGATCACCGAGATCCGCCGCCGCGCCGTCACGCTAGCCGCAAAGGCGGAGCAGGACAGCCTCTACGACGTCCCGCATGCAACGCTGCTCACCAGCATCGTGCATGGCGGCGCCGCGCTCAACATCGTGCCGGATACCTGCACCGTGGAGTTCGAGTGCCGCGGGCTCGGCATCACCGAGTCACGAGAGGTGACGGATGCGATCGTTGCCTGGGCCAAGGCGGAGATCGAGCCGGCGATGAAGAAACGCCATCCGGAATGCGGCATCGATTTTGCGGAGATCCTCGACTATCCCGCCCTCGACACCCGGGCCGACAACGCGATCGTCACGCTCGCCAAAAAGCTCGCCGGCCGCAACGACCACGCCAAGGTCGCCTTCGGCACCGAAGCGAGCCTGTTTACCAGCATGGCCGATATCCCCTCGGTGGTGATCGGTCCCGGCGCGATCGCACAGGCGCATACGCCGGACGAGTTCGTCGAGATGTCGGAGCTGGAGAAGTGCGGTGAGTTCGTCGCGGAGCTGATCGCGCATTGCGCGAAGGAATGAAACGTAGGGTTAGCTTCACCAGCCGTAGCCCGCATGAAGCGAAGCGAAATGCGGGGACAGGGCTCCCGGATTGCGTTTCGCTCCATCCGGGCTACGGCGCCATGTCCGCAAATCACAGAGATATCGTGTCCCGGACGCGGTGCGGTACGAAGTGACGCGCCGCAGAGCCGGTACCCAGTGCGTAGGGTGGGCAAAGCGAAGCGTGCCCACCACTTCTGTATACGCATAAGCGGTGGGCACGGCGCCGACGCGCCTTTGCCCAACCTACGCGCCCGCGCCTATCACTTCCCGGCCTCGGCCTCCACAGTCTGCTTCGCGAGGCCTTCGGCGAACAGCTTCTCAAGATTGTCCGCATAGCTGTTGAACTCGCCCGGCACCACGAAGGGATTGGGCGCGCCGTCGGCGATCTTCGCGCGCTTGCCGGGCATGTCGTACATTTCGGGGTGCGGGGCGAGCAGGACGTCAGGATGTGCTGTCTTCGACCACGCGAATGTTTTTCTGTAATCGTCGACGATGCCCGGATAGGTCATCCCCTTCCCGGCCAGCCGGTTGAGCGCCACGGTCGCGCTGCAGAAGAACAGCACGCTTCGTGTTGCGTCACCGTCCTTCACCGTTGTGGTCCAGCTCGTGCAGCCCGGCGTGTGTCCCGGCGCGCCTTCGTCTCGTTCATACCGCGCCCGCCTTCTGCGCGTAGTCCCATGATGCCTTCGAGAGCGGCACGGTGCGCTTGGCGGATTCGAGCGCCTTGGCGTTGGCGGCGGTGCCGTCGCGGATCCGGCCCGCGATTCCCTGCGTGATGCCCGCAAGGCGGAAGAGATTGTACGAGAAGTACCAGTTGAGATCCGGCACGCTCATCCCGGTCGCGTTGCAGTAGATCTGCGCAGCCTCTTCCAGACTCGGAATGTTCAGCGCCTTGAGGTCCGCGCCTTCCAGACCCGGCATGATCCACTGCATCAACAGATAGGTGAAGTCGGCCATGGGATCGCCGAGCGTCGACAGCTCCCAATCCAGCACGGCCTGCACGCGCGGTTCCGTTGCGTGGAAAATCATGTTGTCGAGCCGATAGTCGCCGTGGACGATCGAGACGCGCGCCTGCTCCGGCACGGTGCGCGGCAGCCATTCGGCGACCTTCTCGAACTCCGGAATGTGCTGGGTCTCGGATGCCCGATACTGCTTGGTCCAGCGGTCGATCTGCCGCGCGAAATAATTGCCGGGCTTGCCGAAGTCCCCGAGGCCGATCGCCGCGGGATCGAACATGTGCAGCTTCGCGAGCGTCTCGATCTTGCTGGTGAAGATTTGTCGCCGCCCATCCGGCGTCTGGGTTGGCAGCGTCGGATCCCAGAATACGCGGCCCTCCTCCATCGACATGATGTAGAAGGCGGCACCGATGATGCTGTCGTCCTGGCAGAGCGCATAGGCTTTCGCGACCGGAAAACCCTGCTTTCCGAGCGCTGCGATCACGCGATATTCGCGATCGACGGCATGCGCCGACGGCAGCAATTTACCGAACGGCTTTCGGCGCATCACGTAGGAACGGCCGGGCGTGTCGAGCCGGTAGGTCGGGTTGGACTGGCCGCCCTTGAATTGCAGGACGACCAGCGGGCCCTGATAGCCTTCGACGTTCTCGCGCATCCAGTTCTCGAGCCGCAGCTCGTCGAAACGATGCCGCTCCTCGACGGGCTTGGTGCCCGAGAACTCCTCGTCTTTCCTGACGCCGTCAGCCACGATGACGCTCCCTCACAGTCTTGTCGATCTTATTCGGGAACGCCGCCGGGCCCTCCCTATTAGTGCTTGGGAGAGTTTGCATACTTCCGGATTTCAAGTCTGGCAATGGCGCGATTGTGCACCTCGTCCGGACCATCGGCGAGACGGAGCGTGCGGATGCCCGCATAGTCCTTGGCGAGACCGGCTTCGTCCGAGACACCGGCGCCGCCAAAAGCCTGGATCGCCTGGTCGATGATCTTCAGCGCCATGTTGGGGGCTGCGACCTTGATCATGGCGATCTCGAGCTGCGCGGTCTTGTTGCCGACCTTGTCCATCATGTCAGCTGCCTTCAGGCACAGCAGGCGATTCATCTCGATATCGGTGCGCGCCTCGCCGATGCGCTGCTCCCACACCGAGTGCTCGATGATCTTCTTGCCGAACGCGGTGCGCGACATCAGCCGCTTCACCATCTTCTCCAGCGCCTCCTCGGCCTTGCCGATGGTGCGCATGCAGTGATGGATGCGGCCGGGCCCGAGGCGGCCTTGCGCGATCTCGAAGCCGCGGCCCTCGCCGAGCAACAGGTTCGATGCGGGAACGCGGACGTTCTCCAGGAGCACCTGGGCGTGGCCATGCGGCGCATCGTCGAAGCCGAACACTGGCAGCATCTTCTCGACCTTGATGCCGGGCGTGTCGAGCGGCACCAGGATCTGCGACTGCTGCTGATGCTTGGCGGCGTTGACGTCGGTCTTGCCCATCAGGATGGCGATCTTGCAGCGGGGGTCGCCGACACCGGAGGACCACCATTTGCGGCCATTGATGACGTAGTGGTCACCGTCGCGCTCGATACGGGTTTCGATGTTGGTGGCGTCGGACGAAGCCACCGCCGGCTCCGTCATCAGGAACGCGGAGCGGATCTCGCCGTCCATCAGCGGACGCAGCCATTTGCGCTTCTGCTCCTTGGTGCCGTAGCGGAACAGCACTTCCATGTTGCCGGTGTCGGGCGCGGAGCAGTTGAACACTTCCGAGGCCCAGGAGATGTGCCCCATTTGCTCCGAGAGCAGCGCGTATTCGAGGTTGGTCAATCCCGCACCGTGGAATTCGTCGTCGTCATGCTCCTTGGACGGCGGCAGGAACATGTTCCAAAGGCCTTCGGCCTTGGCCTTCTTCTTCAGCTCTTCGAGAACCGGGATGACCTTCCAACGCTCGCCCGTGTGATCCTGCTGATTGTAGACGGGAACAGCGGGACGCACGTGCTTGGTCATGAAGGACTGCACGCGTTCGAGCCATTCCTTCTGCTTGGGGGACATGTCGAAGTCCATGGGACGCTCCTCGTCTCTCTCTCTGAACGATCTTTTGTGCCGGACTGTCCTCCCGCCTTGCGCGGCCTGCAAGCCGCGACAGCGGGGCTTGCGCGCCACCTTTCGGAACCGGGGCCTCGCTGTTGCGAACCGGTCCCGATTGCGGATTGACTTTTCCCGACCTTCAAACGATAGTTTCATACAACTGTTTGAATTGCAACTCCCTCCGGCGCGCGCCCCTCGTCGTCATTCCGGGGCAGCCCGCAGGGCTGAACCCGGAATCTGGAAGTTGTGCGCGAGATTCCGGGTTCGCGACTTCGCCGCGCCCCGGAATGACGAGAAAAGGCTCTCAGCCATGGCCAGCGATCAGACCAGATCTGCCATTCTCGCCGCCGCCGAGCGGCTCTACGCCGATCGCGGCTTCGGCGACGTAACGCTGCGCGACATCGTCGCCGAGGCCAACGTCAACCTTGCGGCCGTGAACTACCATTTCGGCTCGAAGGACGAATTGATCGCCGAATTGTTCGTGACGCGGAGCATCGCCCTCAACCGCGAGCGCCTGGCGGAGCTCAAGACGGCGGAAGAACAGGGCGGCGGCCGCGCCCCGATCGAAATGATCCTGCGCGCCCTCGTCGGCCCGACCCTGAATGGCTGCCTGGGGCCGGCGAACCAGCGTTCCACCGCGGCACGCTTCATGATCCGCGCCTCCATTGAATCGGTGCCGCCGATCCGCCGCATCAAGAACCGGGAGATTGACCATTTGCGCAAATTCGCCGCCGCGATGCGCCGCGCGCTGCCCGACCGCAGCGATGAGGAGATCTATTGGGGCCTGCACTTCGCGCTGGCCATGGCGCACCACACCATCCGCGAGAGCGAACGGCTGACCAAGCTGTCGGACGGAAAATGCGATCTCGACGACGTCAACGGCATCATCGAACGCGTGGTCGTAATGGCGGTGATGGGGCTGACGGCCGGAAAGGCAGAGGGCAAGGCCCCGGCGAAGGTCGCTGCGCGCTGAGGCGCGCATATTTTTCCTTCTCCCTTGCGGGAGAAGGTGGCGCAAAGCGCCGGATGAGGGGTGGCTTCCGCAGATTCTATTGCGCGAGCGTCACTCGCGGAGAGAGACCCCTCACCCTCGCTCGCTTCGCGAGCGCACCCTCTCCCGCAAGGGGGGAGGGTAAAAGCAGCATCACATCCTCTGCGGCATCTCCTCGGCTTCTTCCTTCGCCAGCAGCAGCAGCATTTCAATGCCCATGTCGCCTTCCTGCGGCGAGCGGATGAACTTGATTTCCTCGGCCGACGTTTGCAGCGCTGCGACGATCGCCACGGCCTGGTTGGCCGTCGCCGCCTCGGTGGCTAGAACTGCCTTCTGGTTCTTCGCTTGATAGCCGATCGTATAGGACATTCGATTCCTCCCTGCCGAACACCAGTTCGTCAGATGAAGCGATCGAATACGAGTCCGGATTGCGACGAAAGCCGGGGCAACTACGGATCATCTGTGGACAAGGGAACGCTCGCCCCTCACCGTTCCGTTGTCTCTCACCAGTTCACCCGAAAAGTTCCCGTGCCGGCATAGCTCTGGCTGCCACTAGCGAACTCGCCGGTGAAGCGCGCGGAGAGTTCTGACCACCGGTTCAGCACCAGGCGCGAGCCGAGCTCGACTCGACCGGCGTCGCTCGCGGCGCGCGCGCTCTCCACGGTGAAAGCGGAAACCGGCATCGACACCAGCGTCGCCGTGACGTCGCGGTTCGGCGAGAACTCATGCACCCAGGCGAGGCTAGCGAACGGCATCCACATCATGCCGTTGCCGAGATCGAAGCGGGCGTCGAACTTGCTGCCGAGGAAGGTCGGCAGTGAGGAGACGCTGCGCGAGGCGTAGCTCAGGCCGAGCACGCCAGGCCCTGTGCCCGTGATGCTGGTCTCGGTATAGCCGGCCTGCCACAGCTGCGCGGCCTGGAGCGCGGCGAACGGCGTAACGGCGACCCTGCCGAAGTCGTAGGTCCGCCCGACCTCAAATCGTCCGCCGAACTGGTCGCTGCCGAACGAGCCCTTGGCGATCTCGTCGCCGCCGATGCCGGTGATGGTGCGCGTGGTCGAATTGTTGAAATGGCTGTAGGCGAGCTGCGCGGAGACGTAAGTCGCGCCGAACCGCTGGATCGCGTAGGCGCCGACATGGGCACCATCGACCCTGCCGGAGGTGGCACGATCATCGACGTTGAACGTCGCGCTGGAGCCGCCGGCGGCGATGCCGACCAGCAGATCCGGTCCGAAGAGATGATCGACACCGGCCGCGCCGCCCGCGATGCGGTCGCTGAAGCCCGCGCTGCCGACCGTGGCGTCGCCCGACAGCGATTGACCGGCCCCGAAACCCGACGCCCAGGCGTGCCACTGCGGCTCGACGAGCGGTGGCGCCTTCAGCGCGTTGAAGGCCGAGGTGACCGGACGCTCCGAGGCGTAACCGAGCGCGCCACTTCCCGCGGCCTCGCCGCGGTGACCGCTGCGCCACGCATCCATCTGGCCGTCCATGGTCTGGCCGAACATGCTGCCCGCGGCAAAGGCGGTGTTTTGCGTGCCGCTGGTCCCCTCGCCCGAGAGCTGATCGAGCACGCGCACCGAGCCCGCCTGCAACAGATTGGAATAGAACGTCGCGGCCGCGCCGGTCAGCGCGGTCGAGTAGCCGGCCTCCAGTGCATTGCCGACCGCGCGCTGGTTGGCGGTCTCGCCTGCGACCGAGCCGAACCCCTGGCGCGTCAGCGTCACGTCGACCGAATTGGTGTTGTAGGTCGCCGCGGCATTGAGGAAGGCCGATGACACCGTGACATTCGCGAACCGGCCCGAGACGCCTGTAGCCGTCTGCACAACGTCGGTGTAAGTCGTCGACGACTGATAGAGGCCCGGCTGCGCCACCAAGCGCAACGTGCCGTCGAGCTTGACCTGCCCGGCAGCATACAGACCGTCGCTGTTGCCGGCATTGTCGACGCGCAGCGCAAGAGTGCCCGACGCGGACTGGGTGAAAGTGCCGCCGAGCTCGATTATGCCGTGCCCCAGTGCAGTCGCCGGATCGCTGATGGTGACGAGCCCGTTGTTGGTCAGGCTATCGCCGCTGCCCCAGAGCCGTATGGCGCCGTCAAGCGTTCCATTGTTGGTGATGGTGTTGTTCGCGGCGCCAAAGGTAAACAGCGAGAAGCCGTTCTGACCGCCCCTGATCGTGCCGCTGTTGACGATCGTGTTGCCGTTGCCGACGAATTCGATCGCAACTCCGCCGTTGCCGAGTGCGCTGATCGTTCCATTGTTGGTCACGGTATTGCCGTTACTCCAGAGCATGACGCCAATGCCCCCCGTATCGACGGCGGTGATGGTGCCGCTATTCGTAAGCACACTGTTGTTCAACAAATACACGCCGGTGCTGTTGATGCTGGTGCTGCTGCCCACCGTGATGACGCCGGAATTGAGGATAGTGTTGCCGCCGCCGTCAGCGGCGATGCCGTAGGAGCTCGCGCTACCAGAGCTGATCGTGCCGGTGTTGGTCAGCACGTTGCCTGTGCTGGATACGAACATGCCGATAGATCCGGGAGCGCCGAGAGAAATCGTGCCGGCATTGGTGAAGGCGTTATTGTCGCCGGTGCCCTGGATTCCGATACTGTCAGTGACGATGGTGCCGTTGTTGATCACGGTGTTGTTGTTGTAGAGAGCGTAGACGCCGGCCGAGCTGGAGCCGACGTTGATCGTGCCGCTGTTGGTGAAATTGTTGCCGCTCCCCAGATAGACACCATAGCCATTGGCGCCGATCGTGATCGTACCGGAATTCTGGATGGTGTTGGTGCTGTTGACGCCGATGCCGTACGACCCGTCACCAGTCAGGGTGATGGTGCCGGAGTTGCTTACCGTGTTGCCGGAGCCGGTGAGCCGGATGCCGGCGGCGCTCGCCCCCGTCGAGCTGATGGCGCCGCTGTTAACGACGGTGTTACCGCTGTCGAGTTTGATCGCCACTTCTGACGCGCCGACCGAGATCGCGGCGCCGGACTGAACCGTGACGGAGAGGTTGCTCTCGACGCCGGTGCCGAAGCCGGTGCTGCTCGCTCCGCTGCAGGTCACGGCATTGCCGGATTGCACGCAGGCAGCCGCGGCCTCACCGGACGGCAACATGACGACCGCAGCCAAAGAGAGCGAAAACGATGCCGTCAGCGCCAGGGGTCTCATGCGAAGGGGCGACTGGGACAACTGCGCCGTCGTCTTCAGCAGGGCGCCACGTCGTATTTTCATTACCGATTCCATCATCTTGCGGTCGAAACAGTGACTGCAAGATGATCAGACGGCGAATAACTGTCTTGGACTCCAGCGAATAAAGATTTGCCCTAGAACGCCCTGACGGCCGATTTCGCGGTCGATGTTGCCGCCGCGCCACCATTCGCCCAGACGTTTCGGCTTCGGCCGACATCTGGTTGCGCTCCTCGCGCCATCACTTAGCGAATGCATCAGCGATCCACGCTGGTACCTCGGCCGCTCGGATCAGTCGCCGGCTTCCAATGTCCGCGATATCGTCCTAGATCACGCCCTGCTTCTTCAGCGCCGCGATCTTCTCCGCATCATAGCCGAGTTGTCCGCCAAGGATTTCCTGCGTGTGCTCCCCGAGCAGCGGCGGCGCGCGATAGTCCGTCACGGGGGTTTCCGAGAACGTCAGCGCGTTGCGGATCAGCGACAGTTCGGGCTCGAACTTGTGCTTCACCTTCACCCGCATGCCGCGCGACTGGACGTGCGGATCGCCAAACACCTGCTCGAAATTGTTGATCGGACCTGACGGCACGCCGGCCTCCTCCAGCTTTTCCAGCCAGTAGACCACCGGCTTCTTCAGGAACAGACCAGCGAAGATCGCCATGATCTCCTTGCCGTGCACGACGCGGTCGTTGTTCTTGATGAAGCGCTTGTCGCTCGAGAGTTCGGGCTCGCCGAGCACGGCGCAGGTCCGCTGGAACTGACCGTCATTGCCGACCACCAGCATCAGTTCGCCATCGGTGCAGCGGAACACGCCGGCCGGCATGCCACCATTGCCCCAGGTGCCGCGGCGCGGCGGTGTCTTGCCGTTGACGAGGTAGATCTGCAGCCAGTGCGACAACGATGCGATGACGGTATCGAACAGGCAGACGTCGATGTGCTGCCCCTCGCCGCCATTGGCGTCGCGATGGTAAAGCGCCGAGAGAATCCCGATCGAGGTGTTCATGCCGGTCATGTAGTCGACGATCGACGGGCCGACCTTCATCGGACCCTCGCCAGGCTCGCCGTCGATATGGCCGGTGACGCTCATCAAGCCACCCATCGCCTGCAGGATCGCATCGTAGCCAGCGCGCGGGGCGTAGGGGCCGGTCTGGCCGAAACCGGTCACCGAGCAGTAGACGATGCCGGGGTTGACCGCCTTGATCGTCTCGTAATCGAGGCCATAGCGCTTGAGATCGCCGACCTTGTAGTTCTCCATGAAGACGTCGACGTCCTTGGCAAGCTCGCGGATGATCGCCTGCCCTTCGGGCTTGGCGATGTTGACCGTGACCGACTTCTTGTTGCGGTTGGCGCAGAGGTAGAACGAGTTGTTGTTGTTCTGCTTGCCGTCGGGGTCGCTAAGGTAAGGCGGGCCGAAGGCGCGCGCGTCGTCGCCGGTGCCGGGCCGTTCGATCTTGATCACCTGCGCTCCGAGATCGCCGAGCATCTGGGCCGACAAGGGCCCCGCGAGCACGCGCGTGAGGTCAAGGATCTTGATGCCTGAGAGCGGCAGGGCCGACATAAGGTTTCCTCCGGGAACTGCTGTTGGCGCGGCGGCCAAGGCCGGGCCGCGCTTCCTGCGGATACACTATTTTGGACCTGCGAGCCTTGCATTGGTGGCATGCCGCCATCCGCGGGCCGCTCTCAGGGCGGTCCTGACAACGTTACGCCGCTGCAGCCGTCGCGGCACCCGGCCGGCGGCGGCCCAGGGCGACGAGGATCAGCACCGTTGCGCATGAGCAGAGCATGGTCAGGCCAAGCAGGCCACGGCTGCCGAAATGCACCAGCAGCGCTGCGAGAACCGGAGGCGACACGGCTGCGGCGAGATTGACCGGCAGGGCGATCACCGACGTCGCCTTGGCGAATTCGGTCTGATCGTAGAACACCAGCGGAATCGTTGCCCGCGCCACTGCCATCGCGCCGCTGCCGAGGCCATAGAGCAGGATGAACAGCGCAACCACCCAATATGAGCCGTTGCCCGCCATCAGGAGCAGCATGGCAAGCGGCAGCGCGGTGCCCGCGACCAGCCCGGTCGTGATTCCGTCCCAACGTCCGCCGCCAAGGAAATCGATGCCGCGCGCGCTGACCTGGATCACGCCCAGCATTGAGCCGAAGCCGACCGCCTCCGCCGGAGACAACCCCTCGGCTCTCAGGAGCTCGACGAAGACGGCGCCCAAGCCGAAGTTCACGAAGGCATTGAGCGCGACCGCTGACACCACCAAGTGGAAGGTGCTCCTGGGAACTGGAGAAGCCGGCACGTCCCGTAGCTTGGTGGGGGCTTCCTCGCTCGCCTTGCGCCAGCGCGGTGCACAGAAGGCCAGGAGCGGCAGGCTGACGACGATCATCATGGCCGCATAGATCAGACACGTTCCGCGCCAGCCGGCGAGGCTGCTCAGATACGACGTCGTCGGCCAGAAGATACTGCCGGAAAGGCCCGTCACCAGCATCAATGCGCCGATCGCGTTCTTGGCGCGCGGGCCGGCAACCTCGTTCAGCATGATGTAGGCGCCGGTCGACAGCGTGGCGCTGCCAGCCACACCGAGAATGATCCAGGCCGCGAAATAATGAATCGGCTCCTGCGCATAGGACAGGAACACAAAGCCCGGCACGGTCACGACCGTGCCCACCATCATCACACGACGCGCGCCATGTTGCGTGAAGGACTTTGCGAGCCAGGGCGCGCACAGCCCCATGGCGACGTACAGAACCGACGTTCCCGCGAAGACCGCCGGAAGGCTCATATTGAGATCGGCAGCGAGATCGCGGCCGACGATGGCAGGAAGCCCGATCGTCCCCCATCCGACGAGTTGGGTGACGGCGAGCACCGCCATGACGCCAATCAGCTTCGTATCGAATTTCAAGCGACGTATTCCGCCCCGAGGCCGGATCGGACCGATCCGGTCATTCCCGAATACACCATCTCCACCCCGCGCTGCACTACGAGCCCGGCATGACCCTATCCGCCACAACGGCATTGACATGGCGACAACGGGCATGAGCGCGATTTGACAGTCCCGCGCGTCGCGGGCAACTCTTGCTCCTTTCGAGAATCACCGATGTCTCACGCCGAGTATGCTCCCAAACAGCTCCCAGTCCTCACGAGACTGGCGATAGCGCTGCGCCGGATCCCGGCGGTTGAATTTGCGGTCGCGAAATTCAAATCCTTGCTGCGCGGTCGAACGAACGACGAACCGGCCGTCGTCAGCGAGTTTCAGGCACCGGCTGCGGACGTCACGAAGGACGATGGCGCGCGTGGCGCGGTCGAAGCGGAAACGATCGAACCCGACACCGTGCAGGCGGCTCCCGGTGGAACCGAGACCGCTGCGGCCGAGCCCATCGAACCTGACACCGTCGAAGCTGAGGAGATGGAGGCTCCCGCGACCGATGTCGCTGAGACCGCAACCGCCAAGACTGACGCTGCCGAGATGGATGCAGACGAGCCGGTCACGACAAGCGTATGCGATGTCGTCTCCCCTGCTATGGCGTCCGACGACCTCTCCTCGCCTGACATCGAGACCGTTGAAAACGAAGGTCTCCCCGCTGAGAGCGAAATAGCTGAAATCGAGTTGGCTCAGACGCCCATTGTCGCAATCGAAAGCGCCGAGGCCGACGCGGCTGAGGCCGCGACAGCCGAAACCGATGCGCATGGCACCGAAGACGTTACGACCCAGGTTGTGCCATCAGAGGATTCATCCGAGACCGTTGTTGCCGAGACCGATGTCCTTCCGCTCGGTTCTGCCGAAACCGACACGATCGAGGTCGACGCAATTGAGACGTCGGCTGTTGAACTCAAGACCGAGAGCGAGGCTGCTCAGCCCGATACGATTGAGTCCGAGGCAGTCGAGCCCGAGGCAGTTGAGACCGCTCCCTCTCGCATCGAAACTTTCGACATCGATGCGGCCGATCCCGATGCCGCGGAAACTTTCGCAGCCACGGCCGTCGAGACCAACGTGGTTCAGCTCGACCTCGTCGAGACCGATCCCGTCGAAGCGCCACCAGTCGAGCCGGTCACCGCCAAAGCCGATATCGCCCCAGCCGCCGTCACGAAATCCGACGATCTCTGCGATCGCGAGACGCTGATTCGCCGGCGCTGGAAGGAGACCGGAATCAGGATGTGGCATGGCGCCGGGCAGTCCGTGCTGTGCATTCAAGGTCGCATCGCCCTGCTGCCGCCGAAGCCCGGCGAGACGATGCCGGGTTACGACAGGCTGGAGTTCAGACTGATCGACGGCCTCATCACCTGCGAAGGGTTTGTGGTTGATCCACCAGAGCCGCCGCGAACTAGCCAGTTCGCGTAACGTCCCTCACTCCGGCGGATTGAACGTGCGCACGAAGTACACCGGCTCCTTGCCCTTCTTCAGGCGATAGAGCTGCGCCGGCCGGTTCGGGCCGCGCCGCATCTTGGCGATCGGTTCGATCATGTCGGCCGAGAGGATCCGTGTACGGAAGGCGCTCTTTTCCAAGGGACGGTCGAGCACGATCTCGTAGACCCGCTGAAGATCGGGCAGCGTGAATTCCGCCGGCATCAGGTATGCGGGCAGCGAGGTGTATTCGACCTTGTTACGGAGGCGCTCGACGGCAGCAGCGAGGATCTCGCCGTGGTCGAAGGCGAGCTTCGGCTTGATCTTGCCGGCGACAATCGGAAACCATTGTGCGTCGGTTGCGAGTGCGGCCCGGCCTGCTTCCTCCGGCACGAGCGCGAAATAGGCATGCGTCGCCGACCAGCCGCGCGGGTCGCGCGTGGCGCTGCCCCAGCTTCCGAGTTGCTCGAGATAGGGACTGGTCACGCCGGTCTTCTCTTTGAGCTTGCGCACGGCGCAAGCCTCGAGGTCGCGGTCTTTGGCGACATCGACGAAGCCGCCCGGGAGCGCCCAGCTGAGCGGGAACGGCTCGCCCGCGCCAGCCGGCCGCTGCACCAGGAGGACGTGGAGGCCCTCGTTCCGGATCGCAAAGATCACCACGTCGACCGTGACCAGCGGCCGCGGGAAATCCAATTGTCCCGAATTTTCAATGCCCTGGGCTTGGCCTTTCGACGCCATTGCGACCTCCCCTCTTTTGCCGCTTGACAGTAGCTCACTTAGTTGTACAGTGCAACTTACTTAGTTGTCCAGACCAACTTATTAGGAGGATGCCATGTTCGGCGTCAGGTTCATCAAGGCCCAGCCCACCACCTATCTCATGAAGTACCGCGCCGGCGCCGTGGTCGCCGAGGGCGCGGGACTATCCGCGTTCTACTACGCGCCGGCCACCTCGCTCGTCGCCGTCCCCATCGGCAGCCGCGACGCCTCCTTCATCTTTCAGCAGATCGCGCGCGACTTTCAGACCCTCACCGTGCAGGGCCACGTCACCTATCGCGTCAGCGAGCCGAAAAAGGCGGCTTCGATGCTCGACTTCACGCTGAAGAGCGACGGCAAGACCTATGAGACCGACGACCCGGAGAAGCTGCCGCAGCGCATTCTCGGCACCGTCGAGGTGCTGGCCCAGCAGGCGGTGAAGGAGCTGACCTTGAGGGAAGCCTTGCAGGCCTCCGACCGCATCGCCGACATCATCGCGACCGGCTTGCGTGCGCGCGCCGACATCGCCTCGCTCGGGCTCGAGATCCTCGGCGTCTCCATCCGCGGCATCAAACCGACGCCTGACACTGCGAAGGCGCTGGAGGCCGAAGCGCGCGAGGCGATCCTGAAGAACGCGGACGAAGCGATTTTCGCCCGTCGCAATTTTGCGGTCGAGCAGGAGCGCGCCATCCGCGAGAGCGAGCTCGACACCGAGATCGCGGTCGAGCAGAAGAAGCGCTCGATCCGCGAGACGCAGATGGACGCGGACGCCAGCGTCGCCGCCAAGAAGAACGAGCTGCGCCAGGCCGGCATGATCGCGGACATCGCGCTCGAAGGCAAACGCAAGGACTTTGTCGAACTCAACGCCGAAAACACCCGCACGCTGGCCGATGCCGAAGCCTATCGCGTCGGCGCGCTGATGAAGATTTTTGAGGGCGTCGACACCCGCGTGATTCAGGCACTTGCCTCTGCCGGCATGCAGCCGGGCCAGCTCATCGCGCAGGCCTTCACCGGCATTGCCGAGAAGGCCGAAAAGATCGGCCAGCTCAACGTCTCGCCGGACCTGCTCAGCCAGTTGATGGAGAAGCCCAAGGCGATGGAGGTCGCCAATGCCCGCCGGCAATGACCGCAAGATCGTGCTGGTGACGCGCAAGACCAGGCTGGAGGACCTGGTCGCGCGCTACCTGACCGCGGCGCAGGCGCGCTTCTATGTCGAGCATCTCGGCGCCGACTTCTCCGACTATGAGCGCGAGCACGAGGTCTATCGCGCGCAGCAGCATCTATCCATGCAAGCGCTGGAGCAATGGGGCCGCTACCAGGTGATCGAGCGCAGCTTCCTGCCGAACTTCATCTTCGCGCCCTCGGACATCGTGGTCGCGCTCGGCCAGGACGGCGTCGTCGCCAACACCATGAAATATCTCGACGGCCATCCGCTGATCGGGCTCAACCCGGATCCGGTGCGCTACGACGGCATCCTCCTGCCCTTTGCGCCAAGCGATCTTGCAAAGCTCCTGCCCGATGTCGCAACCGAGAAGCGCGACAGTCAGGCGGTGACGATGGCAGAGGCGCGGCTCTCAGACGGCCAGGTGCTCCACGCCGTAAACGACCTCTTCATCGGCGCCCGCACGCACACCTCAGCGATCTACGAGATTGCGACCGGCGAGACGACGGAGCGGCAGTCCTCGAGCGGGCTGATCGTCGCGACCGGGCTCGGCTCGACCGCCTGGTTCAAGAGCATCGTCACCGGCTCGGTCGCAATCGCCGGCCAATTCAGCCACCCGGTCGCGCCGGCCGCCTACACTGCCCTGCCCTGGGACGCGCCGGAACTGCGCTTTGCCGTGCGCGAGCCTTTCCCCAGCCGGCATTCAGCGACCAACCTCGTCTGCGGCAGCCTCACCGCATCCGAACAACTGCGCATCCGTTCACTTATGCCGGAAAACGGCGTCATCTTCAGCGACGGCATCGAAGCCGACCGCCTCGAATTCAACGCCGGTGCCGAAGTCGCGATCGGGATAGCGACGCGACGGGGACGGCTGATCGTGTGATCTACCTCGCTATCCTCAGCGCCGCTCTTGCCTCCGCTGGCGTGGCGACGCGTCGGCCGTGGCGCGTCACCGCTTCACAGGCGAGGGTCACGAGCTCCGCGTTGCTTTTCGCCAGACGATTCTTGTCGATCCTGATGTTATCCTCGAGCCCGGTGCGAACCGCGTCGGCGCCCCGCGACAGCGCCCAGCCCATGACCTCGGCTTGATGGCGCCCGATCCCTGCCGCGGTCCAGGTCGATTTCGGCATCAGCCGCTGTAGCTCGGCGAGAAGAATGTCGAGCACATGCTCATCCGCCGGCATTGCGTTCTTGACGCCCATGACGAACTGCACGTGGGGGTACTCGTCGATCAGTCCCGCCTCGATCAGGCGGCGCGCGCCATGCAGGTGCGACAGATCGAAGATCTCGATTTCGGGGCGGATGCCGCCAGCCTTCATGCCGGTGGCGAGCTGCTCGACCAGAGCGGCGCTGTTCTCATAGACGATGGTCGGAAAGTTCACCGATCCGGTCGAGAGAGACGCCATCTCGGGCTTTAGATAGAGCGCCGACCCGCGCGCCGACGGATCGCGGCCGCGCCCTCCGGTCGAGAACTGGACGATCATCCCCGGACAATGCTTCTTGATACCTTCTTGCACCTCGGCGAAACGCTGGGGATCAGAGGACGGCGTTTCGTCGTCATTGCGAACGTGAATATGCGCAAGCGTCGCGCCGGCCTCGAAGGCCGCGTGCGTCGACTCGATCTGCTCGGACGGCACGATCGGCACTGCCGGATTGTCCTTCTTGCGCGGAACGGAACCGGTGATCGCGACAGCAACAACAACGGGATTCATCTCTCAACTCCTTGGCAGGCGATATGCAGTCCGGCGCATACCGGTGAAATTCGAAATCGTGCGTCACGGGACTTCCGTGAAGTCCGCCGCTGCTGACCTATTTGGCCGCAGCGGCAGTCATGTCTCTCATATGCGGGAAGACGGCGATATACGAGATAATTGCGCCATTATCGCGTGACCTCCGCCCCTGGCCGTCAGGTCGGAACCGCCGCGGCCCCGTTCGCGGCCTCCGCGCGCATGCGCTCATAGTCCGCCCTTGGCATCGGAACGGCATCCGGCTTGCCCAGATCGTCGATGCTTATCCGGTACGTTTCCCTGGCAGTCACCGCTGCGAGGGCGGCGATGACCGTGATGCCGAAGGCGATGGCTCCCACGGTCAGCGGGATGTTGGCCGAGCCGGGAGGCGCCACGGTTGCAAACAAGGCGGGAAGCAGCGCGGTGATGGTCGTGCCGATATTCTGCGAGATCGCCATCGCCGAAACCCGGGTGCGCGTCGGAAACAGCTCGGGATAGAAGCTCGGAAAAATCGCGTTGTAGCCCTGATAGACCACGCCCCACATCAGGAGCGACAACAGGATCGCCAACGGCACGTTCTTGATGCTGATGGCATAGAGGTAGCCGAACGCGAGCAGGCCGGAGCAGAGCGAACCGATGATGATCGGGGGCTTGCGGCCGACCTTGTCGGACAGGTTGCCAACGAAGGGAATGACGAACACCGCCAGCATGTTTCCGAGGACCGGAATCCAGAGGTAGACGTCCTTCGCAAAGCCGATTCCGTAGGCGGACTGCACGGCATAGGCTGCGCCGAAGATGGTCGCGACAACCGGAATGACATTCATCAGCGCCATGCAGATGACCCTGAGCATGTCTTTCCAGTTCAGCTTGATGGCCTGAATGATCGGAGCCCGCGGGGTTTCTCCGCGCTCATCCTCCCTGGCAAAAGCAGGTGTCTCGTCAACCTCGCGGCGGATGATGTAGCCCGCGACGATGACGAAGAAGCTGAGCAGGAAGGGAATCCGCCAGCCCCAGCTGTTGAAGGCCTCGTTGGGCATGTAGGCCGCGAGCGGCAGAAAGACCGCAGCCGCAAGGATCTGTCCGGCCTGCACGCCCTGGAGCGTAAAGCTTGCATAGAATCCGCGCCGCCCGAATGGCGCATGTTCAAGGATCATCGAGCTCGCACCCGAGATTTCGCCGGCAACGGCAAAACCCTGCACGAGACGCAAGGTGACGAGCAGGATCGGCGCCCAGATGCCGACCTGCTGGTATGTCGGCAGGATGCCGACGGCCATCGTCGAGATGCCCATCAGGAACATGCAGACGATGAGAACCGTCTTGCGGCCGTGGGTATCGCCCCAGTGCCCGAGAACGAAGGCGCCGATCGGCCGGGCCACATATCCTACACCGTACGTTGCCAGGGATGCGACGATGGCGACGGTGGGATTGTCCGACGGGAAGAATATCTGCGGGAAGATCAGCGACGCTGCGGTCGCGTAGATAAAGAAATCATAATATTCAAGCGCCGATCCAATCCAGCCGCTCGCAGCAGCCTTCTTGGATTGACCCATGTCGTGGATCGCTCGAGCCGTGGTCATGTGCAAGTTTCCTCCGACCTGTTTGCTGGCGTCCCGTGAGCGGGCTTCATGGATATGTTGGGCAGCACTGTCCGATCGCTCGGCGGGCTTTCCGCTTGCGTTTATCGACTGCCGGGACGTGTCTGGTTCGCCGCAACAATAGGCTTTCGGCCGGCTAACACAATTACCCAGTTATGCGATAAACCTAACATCATGTTATTCGCGACGGTCGCACGGTCCGAGCGACGACCGCATCACAGAGCCGGCGTGATCGACGTCGATCACGCATTTGCCATCGACACCATCTCGCGCGTGGATGGGCGACTTGTGCTCAAGCGGCAACAATAGAGGGTGAATCTGACGCAGCAAAGCGCTGAGCAATGACGATCGACGAAAGGTCATTGGGTTTGTGAAATTGCGGCATTGACGAGCAGAACGGCGACATCGTCAAGCCGCCACGTTGGATCAGCGCGCAGCAATGGGAACCTGCGTCGGAGCGCTATCCCTCCTGGCCTTGCAGCTCTGACAGAGCAAAGGCCACCCTCTCGCTCCCGGAATTTGCCGCGACATGTTTCATCCGCAACGTCCGGCTACGCGCAATCAACGCGCCAATGCCCTTCACGGCCGCGATCGACAACGCGGCGACTGCCATTCCTGCAAGGATATCGACGAAGTAGTGACCACCGTTGACCGGCGTCGAGACCACCATGGCGCCGTTCCAGAACAATCCGGCCGTTCTAAGATAACGCACCGGCCAGCAAGCCCAGGCATAGAGCACCGCGGTGACGGCATGAAAGCTTGGGAAGGTCAGGACCGGCCCGAGATGAAACACGTCGAGCAGCCGCAACGTGCCGTCGCGCACCGGCGGAATCTCGCGCATCCCGTAATAGTAGCAGCCCGGGACGATATTCGGGAAATCCTCTTCCCTCAATCCAAGCGTGCCATAAACACCCGTTGCCGGGAGCAGCGTGGAAATGACGGTGGTCGCGACCAACGCGATCGCGAAGGCCATGATGAACTCTGCGGTACGTCGTTCACATCCCATGAGGGGAAGGAACACCACCACCAGGAGGATCTGCCACTGAATGGAATTGTAGATCACGGCAAGAGCATTCGCGAGCATCGGCCGATCGTTCATGAAGGCCAGATAGGCGCGAAAATCCAGTCCGAGCAGACGGTCGAACGACAGCAGATTCGCGTCTTGCAGCGGCAGGTTCGCGGCGGCCGCGACGTAGGTGAGCGACGTCAGAACCGGCAACAGCACGGTCATCTGCGCCATCGCAAACAGGCTGAAATAGATTTGCGGCTTGCTCCTCGCCTGCGACGACGCATTGAGACGGCCGATCACTCCGTAAAGGGCCGCACCGCCGAGAACGCTGAGATAGCCGCTGGGCTGCAACCGGAATTCCGTCAACAGAAGACTGACTGAAAGGGCCGTCAGCGCGAACGCGGCGAGCGCCCAGTTGAGCTGATAGAGTTGCAGGCTGACCGTGTGTTCAAGACCTCCCGGTGAACCCGATTTCGCGCCGGCCAATCGTGGGAGACTGTGTCCCGAGCTTGTCCGATCTGTCATGCGGCATTTCCATTCATTTCCGGAGAAATGTATGGCAATACAACCTTTAATAGATTCACAACGAGCGCGTGTACTGCATTGCGGATGCACGCACTCAGGCTTAACGAATTCTTATGCAATTCGAGCAAATGCTGGATTGTCCGACCTCATTCGATCGGACTCAGCCCACCCCCGCGCCACGACACCCTCCGCCGGCTCTCCGCAACCGCACGGAATCCGGATGGAGGCGTATTCAGGCCAGGCTCATTTCATGGAGATCGTGATCGCGCTGAGGTTGGCGGCGACTTCCAGGCCTGCCTTCGGCCCTTGCAGCACGATCGTCACGCCTTTCTCGTTCCGCAAATGGACACCATTGACACCTCCGACCAGGGCGAAGCCGCCGCCGGCCGAGCTATAGGTGCCGGTGAAATCGCTGACCTCGCGAATGCCGGAGGCCCAGCCATCGAGGCGGCTGATCGTGGCGCCAGCCGTAATTCCAAGGCTCAGACCGGACACGCTAAAGGGATAGTTGCGGCCCCGCCAGGTCAGCACGCCGCTGCCGGCGCCACCGCCGACCAAGAGGCCCGCCTTCACGATCTTGACGCGAACGTGGCCGGCGGCCTGTGCGAACGACGGCGTCACCGGAACAACGAAGGCAAGCAATGTCATCGCCGCCAGGCAGCCCAGGAAAAAGCGCCGCGCGACTCTCTTATTGTTTTGCGGCATCGACCTTCTTCCAGGTCTGGTCCGGATTGAACAAGATCATGCGGCTGGCAATGCTTTCGGTGCGCGGACCGAGATCCTTCTGGTAGACGGTCCCGCCGTGATTGACCACGAAGGTCATGACGCCGGAATTGCCGTACTCGGCCGGATAGGCGACGAGCGCGTAGCCGCCGATCATCTTGCCCTTGACGACGTAGTCGAGGGTGCCGCCGGGGGCGTTGGGCCCCTGCCCCTTGAGTATCCTGAAGTAGTAGCCGTGATAGGGCGCGCCCTGGCCTTCCATCCTGTAGCCCTCGCGCGACGCTTCCGCCGCAAATTCGCCGAGCGGGCTTGGATCACTATCATCGCGCCAAAACAGCCCATCCTTCTTGCCGGGCGTCGAGACAATGCGTTGCGCGTAGACA
>NZ_JBANBJ010000024.1:5000-113315 GCF_059803515.1 Bradyrhizobium sp. UFLA05-125
GGCGGTCAAGCTTCGCTAAAAGGATCATTTACAACTCACCGCCAACCTCACGGTTGAAAGCGAGCGCCGAAATGATCCGGAGATAATGAAGGCTCGCGCAACGATTTGCTGCACGATCCAACTCGGATCGATCTCCTCTTTACGATGTCAGAAATCACGCAACCTCACCGTCCATCCGGACTGGTGGGTGCGAAGTGATGTTTCGCGGACGATTTAGGTGCAAGACCTAGGTACAAGCTGCGCCGGCAATCAAACCATCTGGTGGAGCCAGACGGGATCGAACCGACGACCTCATGCTTGCAAAGCACGCGCTCTCCCAGCTGAGCTATGGCCCCGTAACCAGAAGACGAATGCCTACACTCGATGAAAGTGGTGGGCCTGGGAAGACTTGAACTTCCGACCTCACGCTTATCAAGCGCGCGCTCTAACCAACTGAGCTACAAGCCCCTAACGCATATCCTTCCTAGGACAAGGGTCTTGCTCGCGTGCGACCGGCGGCAAGCGCCAATCGTACAGCGCAGCCCCTGGCGCGTGTTCGTCCGCGAAGAAAGAGAAACGAAGACGGCGAAATCCCGCCAATGGAGCTCAACGATCTGGCGATCTGTTGGCCCCTGATGTTTCTAAAACGGTCCGATAGTGAGCGTGAGCTCTCTGAAGGACCATCCTTAGAAAGGAGGTGATCCAGCCGCAGGTTCCCCTACGGCTACCTTGTTACGACTTCACCCCAGTCGCTGACCCTACCGTGGCCGGCTGCCTCCATTGCTGGTTAGCGCACCGTCTTCAGGTAAAGCCAACTCCCATGGTGTGACGGGCGGTGTGTACAAGGCCCGGGAACGTATTCACCGTGGCGTGCTGATCCACGATTACTAGCGATTCCAACTTCATGGGCTCGAGTTGCAGAGCCCAATCCGAACTGAGACGGCTTTTTGAGATTTGCTAGGACTTGCGTCTTCGCTTCCCATTGTCACCGCCATTGTAGCACGTGTGTAGCCCAGCCCGTAAGGGCCATGAGGACTTGACGTCATCCCCACCTTCCTCGCGGCTTATCACCGGCAGTCTCCTTAGAGTGCTCAACTAAATGGTAGCAACTAAGGACGGGGGTTGCGCTCGTTGCGGGACTTAACCCAACATCTCACGACACGAGCTGACGACAGCCATGCAGCACCTGTGTTCCAGGCTCCGAAGAGAAGGTCACGTCTCTGCGACCGGTCCTGGACATGTCAAGGGCTGGTAAGGTTCTGCGCGTTGCGTCGAATTAAACCACATGCTCCACCGCTTGTGCGGGCCCCCGTCAATTCCTTTGAGTTTTAATCTTGCGACCGTACTCCCCAGGCGGAATGCTTAAAGCGTTAGCTGCGCCACTAGTGAGTAAACCCACTAACGGCTGGCATTCATCGTTTACGGCGTGGACTACCAGGGTATCTAATCCTGTTTGCTCCCCACGCTTTCGTGCCTCAGCGTCAGTACCGGGCCAGTGAGCCGCCTTCGCCACTGGTGTTCTTGCGAATATCTACGAATTTCACCTCTACACTCGCAGTTCCACTCACCTCTCCCGGACTCAAGATCTTCAGTATCAAAGGCAGTTCTGGAGTTGAGCTCCAGGATTTCACCCCTGACTTAAAGACCCGCCTACGCACCCTTTACGCCCAGTGATTCCGAGCAACGCTAGCCCCCTTCGTATTACCGCGGCTGCTGGCACGAAGTTAGCCGGGGCTTATTCTTGCGGTACCGTCATTATCTTCCCGCACAAAAGAGCTTTACAACCCTAGGGCCTTCATCACTCACGCGGCATGGCTGGATCAGGGTTGCCCCCATTGTCCAATATTCCCCACTGCTGCCTCCCGTAGGAGTTTGGGCCGTGTCTCAGTCCCAATGTGGCTGATCATCCTCTCAGACCAGCTACTGATCGTCGCCTTGGTGAGCCGTTACCTCACCAACTAGCTAATCAGACGCGGGCCGATCTTTCGGCGATAAATCTTTCCCCGTAAGGGCTTATCCGGTATTAGCACAAGTTTCCCTGTGTTGTTCCGAACCAAAAGGTACGTTCCCACGCGTTACTCACCCGTCTGCCGCTGATGTATTGCTACACCCGCTCGACTTGCATGTGTTAAGCCTGCCGCCAGCGTTCGCTCTGAGCCAGGATCAAACTCTCAAGTTGGACTTGAACTTTGAACCGGCTGATCACAACGTTTGACGAGGTCCCACCAAATCGCATAGCGATTCACATCGCTAGCGAACTGACCTCCGAAGAGGCCATGGTGTTACCTTTGAAACGTGTACCGCCGAAGTCTTTCGTCCGGTCTCGATCAGAAAAGCCGAAGCTTTTCAGAAGCGAGACCCGCAAGGACTCCGCCGTCCACGTTTCTCTTTCTTCATCTTCACTTGTCAAACAGCCCGGGACCGGAGAGGCCCCAACCTTCCTGGGAGGAAGGGTTCCGACACCCTTACCGACGATGAATGAACTCCAACCGACTAGCGTCGGCTGTTGTGCACTCAACAAGGTGAGGAGCATCAGTGGCGCGTTCGCTCGCCTCGGTCAGTGACCCGGCGGCGCCGCGCTCAGTGGTCGTGCTTATAGGCCCCTCCCCTCGGCGCTGTCAACGGGTATTGTCAACAAATCGTCGCACGGCCGAAGTTTGTGTGCAGTGCGGAAAAAAGCCGGTGTTTTCCGAGGCTTACGCGACAGGCACTTCGGCCTTCGACGACGCATTCGAAGAAAAACGCGAAAAAAGTTTGGTCCGCGAGAGAAAAATTTGGGTTCCGACCGGGGCTCAGAGGAGCCCTCTTGGCGGCAGCTCGCCCCGAGGTCCAATTGGGAAACTTTTTCAGAGTTAGGCGCCGTACTAGAGCCACAATCCCGCGGCGTTCTGGTATGACACAAGCTTGAATCGTTGGACGCCAGTGGGGGCTGCCGGCGATTTTCACTGGTCAAGGGGTGGCGAGCGATCTGTAAAGATGCAGCTGCCTTCCCGGGACATTCGAGAGACATCGAGAGACTTTCATCCGCTTCGCTGTTCGTGAACTTGGCCGGCCCGTTCGAGGGCTTTCTGGCTGACGAACGTCTTCAAGCGGCGCGCCTTGTTCCGAAGATCCCCCTTAAGAGGGCGAGTACGGCAAGGCGCGAGAACAGGCTTCGCGCATGTCGGTGATATTGGGGGACTTGGGTTGAACCATAGGGCGCCACGCGGGGGTTATGGGCGTGAGACCGGGATCATCGATCTCGGCCACGAACCGCCGCTTTCCGTCGATGGTTCCGAAGCTGCCGTCATCGATCGCCGTCGCGTCTCCGTACAATGGTTCAGCGGCACGATTCTGACCGGACTCTGCGGCGCGGCCTTGATCGGCGGCGCCGTTTTCGCATCGCTCGACGGCGAGATGACGTTTGCCAAGGTGCCGGAGCGCGTCGAAGGCGTGCTGCGCGGCGCATTCGGCGCCAATGATCGCGCCGCGACCGTGCACAAGAGCGACCGCCTGCCGCCACCGAGTGAATCCACCGCCTCGCGCAACGTGGTGCGCGTTTCCACTGTTGCCCGCGTCGGCAACCGCGACGTGATGCGGGTGCGGCCCTTCGTCCGCATCGCCGGCAACCTCTCGATGACGGCGAGCGATCTGTCGGCCAAGATCCCGCCGTTCAATGCCCAGCGCCTACTGACCGACGTCGGCTCCGACCCGAAGACCGCGTCCGACGATCCCAACAATCCCGAGGCGGTCGAGCCCGACGCCGAAGTTTCCTTCGTCACGAAGGATCTCTCGCCGGTGCTGCCGAAGGCGAAGATCGCGGCGGTCGTCGCGCTCGACGATATCCTGATGCGGGTGCGCGATGCCGCCAACTGGCGCGGCAATGGCGGCGGCGTCCGCTATGCCGCGCTCGCCAACGCCACCGCCGACGTCTCGGGCGCGACCGGCCCCTCCGACATGAAGATGGCCTACGCCACCGAGGCGCCCTCGGCGGACCCCTATGCCGGCTTCGAGACGCGTGTGGTGCCGGAAAACGTCACGCTGCTGCCGAAGACCAAGGAACAGATCACTGGCGGCAATCCCACTGGCGAGCGCGTGCACCCCGTCAAGAAGGGCGACTCGGTCGCCTCCGTGCTGCGCGATCTCGGCGCGACGGCCGAGGAGATCAAGGCGATCACGACAACGCTCGGCCCGCGCGGCCGCGACGGCGGCGTGAAGGAAGGCGAGAAGCTTCGCATCCTGATGGCGCCCGCAAGCCCCGGCGCAAGGCTTCAGCCCTACCGCGTGGTCGTCGCCAACGACACCACCGTCGAAGCCATCGCCGCGCTGTCGGATCTCGGCAAATACGTCGCGGTCGACGTCTCCAGCATGAACACGGTCGCCGACGCGACCGCGAACACGAACAGTGACGACGATGACGACGACGACGGCACCGGCGTCCGGCTCTACCAGAGCATCTACGAGACCGCGATGCGCAACAAAGTGCCGATGCCGGTCATCGACGACATGATCAAGATCTACTCCTACGACGTCGATTTCCAGCGCAAGGTGCAGCCGGGCGATTCCTTCGACGTCTTCTACGCCGGCGACGACGAGGGTACGGCGGCGGCCGACAAGAGCGAGGTGCTGTTCGCTTCCCTCACGGTCGGCGGCGAGACCAAGAAATACTACCGCTTCCAGAGCCCCGACGACGGCGTCGTCGACTACTATGACGAGACCGGCAAGAGCGCGAAGAAGTTCCTGGTCAGGAAGCCCGTCAACAGCGCCATCATGCGCTCCGGCTTCGGCGGCCGGCGCCACCCGATCCTCGGCTACGTGAAGATGCACACCGGCGTCGACTGGGCCACCGCCTACGGCACGCCGATCTTCGCCGCCGGCAACGGCGTGATCGAAAAGGCCCAGCTCGAAGGCGGCTACGGCAAGTACGTTCGCATCAAGCACAACAACGGCTACGAGACCGCCTACGGCCACATGTCGGCGTTCGCGAAGGGCATGGAGCCCGGCAAGCAGGTGCGGCAGGGCCAGGTGATCGGCTTCGTCGGTTCGACCGGCCAGTCGACCGGACCCCACGTTCACTACGAAATCCTGGTCAACGGCCGCTTCGTCGATCCGATGCGCGTCAAGCTGCCGCGTGGTCGCTCGCTCGAAGGGCCGATCATGGCCGGCTTCGAGAAGGAACGCGACCGCATCGAGACGATGATGAGCAACCGCTCAAGCGGCATCGCCCGCATCTCGGATGCGACCGGCGGCCCGCTCCAGGTCACGAACCGCTAGAACCCTCCTCCTGTTCGTCGGTGGTCTGGAGCTCGCATTCGCGTGTGCGCGGCCACTTCGACAAAGGTCTCACGGTCGCCGCGGGAACCGCGAGGAACCGCGTGGTGCGCGGGCCAGTTGTTCTGTCATCACGGGCAGGACTCCGATGGAGCAATGCCATGGACAATTGGACGAACGCAAAACTATGCGACGTCGCGAACCTGATCCTCGGCGCGTTCCTGTTCGTCTCACCCTGGATTTTCGGTTTCGACGCCGGACACGCCTCTCAGAACGCCCATATCGCAGGCATCGTGATCGCAGTGCTGGCGATCGCGGCGCTGGCTGCTTTTGCGGTGTGGGAGGAATGGCTGAACCTGATCGTCGGCCTGTGGACGCTGATTTCGCCTTGGGTGCTCAGCTTCCATGCCAACAGGGCGGAAATGACGGTTCACGTCGTGGTCGGTATTCTGGTTGCCGTGCTTGCGGCGATCGAACTCTGGATCATGTCGCAGACCCCGCCGCGGCTGACGGCAAGCCGCTAGCAAGCGGCCGGTTGGTGCTTCACCGCGGGAGATCGCATCGCGCCGATCTTCCGCGGCAGCCCTACGACAGCGCCGAGGCGCGCACGATCACGAACACGATCCCGATCGCCGTTAGGCCGAACGAGACGGCCATCAGCGGCAAGAGGACGTCGATCGCAGCGTGCGTGCCGTGAAGCTTCGCGCCCCAGACCACGAAATCGCCCGCCTCCCAATCGTGCAGGGATGTGCGACCGAGCGGCGGCTCGTTCGACATCCGATGCTTGCGCCAGAGGCGGGAGAGGATCCAGGGCAGGCCGACCGCGACAACGAACAGCAGCGTCACGAAGCCGAGTGAAAGGCTGACGTCGCTGCTGCGGTCGAACAGCACCCAGGCCATCAGCGCGAACCAGGCGATGAGGGCGACTGCGGCGCCGTAGATCTTGGGGTGAAGCTGGTCGAAGACGGGTCGATTGTGGGAGACGAGATCCCTGTTCATGGCGATACCTCGCGCTGGCTGGGGATTCGCCGTGACCCTCAAACAAGTTTCGCTACGGCAACCGACGGGGATCGCGAACTGGTTGACTTGAGGATGGCGTGACTTGCCGAGTGAGTTCCGGCGCTGGATCGCTCCGTCCACCGGCGAATCCATTGGGGCAACCGCCGCCCACGGCGGCCGTTTCATTAATTATCCTCCAGCGTGCAGCCCTCTGCTGCCTCTCCCGGTGGCGCGGAACCAATCGACGGTCATGATAATTTATTCCTCTGGTGCGAATTCCAACCGATCGAGTCAGGAGGAGGACGATTCATGGGGCACCTCTCACGCGACGACGTCACCAAGGCCGTCAGCGGGGCTGACGACGTCACCATTGCAGAGATCATCGGAACAGGCGCGACCATCGACGAGCTCGCCGAAGCCCAGGCCTGGCTCGCCAATGACGAGCCCATGATCAACGACCTGCGGCCGCTGGCTCAGGGCCGCGTGCGCGAGCTGGTGGATATCCTGTCGGAGCTCGAACAGGACGATGACGAGCAAGGCCCGGCCAATCCGGGCTCCGTGTCCACAGCCAGCTAGCCAGCAGGATCTGACAAAACAAACTCGCCCCGGAGAGGACGACCTCTCAGGGGCGGTTTGTTGTTTGGAGCGACAGGGACGATCAGTTCAGCTTGCGCTTCGGCACCGGTGCCTCGAACTGGGCGATCTCGGCCGTCTGCTGCGCCTTGCCGTTGAAGGTCAGCACGTTGCCCTCGGTGGAGATCCCAACGGTGTCACCGTCCTTCACCTCGCCGGCCAGGATCATCTCGGCGAGCGGATCCTGGAGATAGCGCTGGATCACCCGCTTCAAGGGCCGCGCCCCATAAGCCGGATCCCAGCCCTTGGCAGCGAGCCAGTCGCGGCCTGCGCCATCCAGCGCCAGCGTGATCTTGCGATCGGCGAGCAGCTGCTGGAGCCGCGCGAACTGGATCTCGACGATCCGTCCCATCTCGCTCTTCTGCAAACGATGGAACAGGATGATCTCGTCGACGCGGTTGAGAAACTCTGGCCTGAAATGTCCTCGCACCGTTGCCATCACGTGCTCGCGCACGGCAGAGGTATCTTCACCCTCCGGTTGATTCACCAAAAACTCCGAACCGAGGTTCGAGGTCATGATGATCAGCGTGTTGCGGAAATCGACGGTACGGCCCTGGCCGTCGGTGAGGCGGCCGTCGTCGAGCACCTGCAACAGGACGTTGAAGACGTCAGGATGCGCTTTCTCGATCTCATCGAACAGCACGACCTGGTAGGGCCGGCGCCGCACCGCTTCGGTCAGCGCGCCACCCTCGTCATAGCCGACATAGCCCGGAGGCGCGCCGATCAGCCGCGAGACCGAGTGCTTCTCCATGTATTCGGACATGTCGAGGCGGACCATCGCGGTCTCGTCGTTGAACAGATACTCCGCGAGCGCCTTGGTCAGCTCGGTCTTGCCGACGCCGGTGGGGCCCAAGAACATGAACGAGCCGATCGGCCGGTTCGGATCCTGCAGGCCCGCGCGCGAGCGGCGCACTGCGGTAGCGACCGCATGCACGGCCTCAGCTTGGCCGACGACGCGCTTGCCGAGCGCCTCCTCCATCTTGAGGAGCTTTTCCTTCTCGCCCTCCAGCATCTTGTCGACGGGCACGCCGGTCCAGCGCGAGACCACCTGCGCGATGTGGTTGGCGGTGACCGCCTCCTCCATCATCTCACTGCTGCCTTCACGCGCCTCGATATCGGCGAGCTTCTTCTCCAGCTCCGGGATCCGGCCATAAGCCAGCTCGCCGGCCTTCTGGAATTCGCCGCGCCGCTGCGCATTGGCAAGCTCGACGCGCAGGGCGTCGAGCTCGGCCTTGAGCTTCTGCGCGTTGGAGAGCTTGTTCTTCTCAGCGCTCCAGCGCGACGTCAGCGCCGCCGATTTCTCCTCGAGATCGGCAAGCTCCTTCTCCAGCGCCTGGAGGCGGGTCTTGGAGCCGAGATCGCTTTCCTTCTTGAGGGCTTCCTGCTCGATCTTGAGCCGGATGATCTCGCGATCCAGCGAATCCAGCTCCTCGGGCTTGGAATCGACCTGCATCTTCAGCCGTGCGGCGGCCTCGTCCATGAGGTCGATCGCCTTGTCCGGCAGGAAGCGATCGGTGATGTAGCGGTTGGACAGCGTCGTCGCCGCCACCAGCGCGGAATCGGTGATCCGCACGCCGTGGTGCTGCTCGTACTTGTCCTTCAGCCCGCGCAGGATCGAGATGGTGTCCTCGACCGATGGCTCGCTGACGAAGATCGGCTGGAAGCGCCGGGCCAGCGCCGCGTCCTTCTCGACGTGCTTCTGATACTCATCGAGCGTGGTCGCGCCGATGCAGTGCAATTCGCCGCGGGCAAGCGCGGGCTTGAGCAGGTTCGACGCGTCCATCGCGCCGTCGGCCTTGCCGGCACCGATCAGCGTGTGCATCTCGTCGATGAACAGGATGAAGGTGCCTTCGGTCGCGGTGACCTCCTGGAGCACGGCCTTCAGCCGCTCCTCGAACTCGCCGCGGTATTTTGCGCCGGCGATCAGTGCGCCGAGGTCGAGCGAGAGCAGCTTCTTGTCCTTGAGGCTTTCCGGCACGTCGCCATTGACGATGCGCAGCGCCAGTCCCTCGACAATGGCGGTCTTGCCGACGCCGGGTTCGCCGATCAGCACGGGATTGTTCTTCGTACGGCGGGAGAGCACCTGGATGGTGCGGCGAATCTCCTCGTCGCGACCGATCACCGGATCGAGCTTACCGTCGCGCGCGGCCTGCGTGAGATCGCGGGCGTATTTCTTCAGCGCGTCGTAGGCGTTCTCGGCGGTTGCGCTATCGGCCGTGCGGCCCTTGCGCAGCGCCTCGATCGCCGCATTGAGGTTTTGCGGGGTGACGCCGCCCTTGCTGAGGATCGTGCCGGCTTCGCTGCTCTTTTCGAGCGCGAGCCCGAGCAGCAGGCGCTCGACCGTGACGAAACTGTCGCCGGCCTTCTCGCCGGCCTTTTCGGCAGCGTCAAAGGTGCGCGCGAGCTCGGGCGCCAGATAGATCTGCCCGGCGCCACCGCCGCTGACCTTCGGCACCTTGTTCAGGGCGTCCTCGGTCGCCTTCAAAATCGCGCGGGAATTGCCGCCGGCACGGTCGATCAGACCGGCAGCGAGGCCCTCATTGTCGTCAAGGAGGACTTTCAGGAGATGGAGTGTAGAAAACTGCTGGTGCCCCTCGCGCATTGCGAGCGACTGCGCGGACTGGACGAAGCCCCTGGAGCGTTCGGTGTATTTTTCAATGTTCATTTTGTCTTTCCCTCGGCCTGCCCCTGGAGCCCTCTAAGGCACTCCAAATGGCATCTTCATTGGGTTTCCGCTCGCCGCATTGACGTTCCTCAAGCAGCAAACGGTCGTTAGCAGCCGACGCTGGCGCCGGCCTGACGCAGATGTGGGAACCAAGTCACGGGAACGGAAGAGGCTTCTTCACAAATTCGTGCGCCAAATGGCCGGCTTGGCGCCGGCGGGTAGAATCCCTTAACTAGCGCCATGATGACCAGTCCGACTGCCGAGATCACCGGCCTTTACCGCTATCCGGTCAAAGGCCTCACGCCCGAGCCCCTGCCTCGCGTTGCGTTGCGGGTCGGGCAGACCCTCCCCGCCGACCGCCGCTATGCCATCGAGAACGGCCCGAGCGGGTTCGATCCGGAGGCGCCGCAATGGATGCCCAAGACCCAGTTCCTGATGCTGATGCGCAATGAGCGGCTAGCCGGCCTCAACAGCCGGTTCGAGGACGCGACCAATCTTCTGACCATCCGCAAGGACGGCGAGGTCGTCGCCAGCGGCGACCTGGAGACGGCAAGCGGGCGCGCTGCCATCGAGAGCTACTTCACCGGCAATTTCCAGAGCGAGCTGCGGGGCCCGCCAAAAGTGCTGTCGGGGCGCGACCACAGTTTTTCGGATGTCGCTAGCAAGGTCGTCTCCATCATTAATCTCGGCAGCGTCGGCGCCATCGAGGAGATGCTCGGCGGCACCGCCGTGCATCCCCTGCGCTTCCGCGGCAACCTCTACGTTCAGGGCTGGCCGGCCTGGTCCGAGCTCGACCTCGTCGGCCACACGCTGGCGATCGGCAATGCGCGGCTGAAGGTGGTCAAGCGCATCAAGCGCTGCGCGGCGACCAATGTCGATCCTGTGACCGCGGAACGCGATCTCGAAATCCCGCCGACGCTGTCGCGCCATCTCGGCCACATGGATTGCGGCATCTATGCCGAGGTGATCGCAGGTGGTGAGATTGGCGTTGGCGACAAGATCGTGATGGAAGAGCCGAAGCTGGTGTGAGAGGACTGTCCCGCTACGTCCGGGGCCGCAAGATCGGCTGACCGCTTTTCAACCGTTCCAGAAAATCCTGTGGATCGATGGACCCACCATCGCCGAAGCTTAGCTGGCGCAGCGAGGCGTCTAGCTGGCGCAGTGAGGCGTCGCGGTCGTGGCGCGGCTCGATCGCCTGGGCAGCCGCATCGGTGTAGCCGATCGGCAGGCAATAGCCATCGCCGAACTCCATCTCGGCGGAGCCCCCGACCTCGGCCCAAATGTCCCACCCGTAGAAGAAGCGTGTCCGCAAGCTTCCGGAGACGATCAGCGTCGAATCCTCGAACGAGTTGAGGATGAGATCGCGGGCGACGAGATCGCCGTCGATGACGGTAAGTTTCCCGTAGGTGCCGGCAAAGGAGCCGCAGCTGACATTGCCGAACACAATGAAGAGCCCACCCCCGTCGTAACCATCGGGATTGCAGAGATCGGCAAGACCATCAACCTTGAGATCGCCGAGAACGATCGTGGCAAATGCCGGCGCCTGCAACAGGTTGGCAGCCGACAGTGGTCCGCGATGCACGATGCAATCGTCGGCTTCGTACAAATGCGCGAAGTCGTGGCCACACCGCTCGAGAAAGGTCGGCGAGCCGTTGCCAGCGATGATCCCGTCGAATTCCGCCAGCGTCACTTTCTCGAACGCCATGATTGATACATCCCTTTCGGCCAGTGGCATGCCGGAGGACCGATCGACCGCCCAACCGCCAACCCTGTTGTCGCCTGTCGCGACCGCCGGGTTCAAAGGATCAGGCTTCGCCGCATTGCCTGCTTGGCTTACTTGAAAATCGGTCGACCGCTTCTGATCAGGTTCAGAAAACGGTGAGGCTCGATATAGTCCGTGTTGTCGAGATTGAGCCGGCGTAGCGACGTCGCGCGATTATGCAATGGTTCGATCGCTTCAGCACCGGCGCTGGTATAACCGATCGGCAGGCAGTAGCCGTCGCCATAGTGCATCTCGGCCTTGCCGCCGACCACCGCCGAGATGTCCCGGCCGTAGAAAAAATAGGTCCGCAGGTTTCCCCTCACCACCAACGCGGAGTCATCGAAGGCATTCAGAATCAACGAGTCGGCTTCGAGATTGCCGTCGATGAACGTCCCCTTGGCAAAGCCCGTCGAGAACACCGTGCTGGCGACATTGCCGAGCACAACGAACACCCCACCTTCATCAAATGCACCCGCGCTCCCAAGATCGACCAGGCCGTCGACGGTCAGATCGCCCATCACCAGCGTGTTGAAGGCCGGCACGTCGACGAATTCGGATGCTGCGAGCGGCCCGCGAAGCACGGCACAATCATCCCGCGCAGGTGGGTCAGACTCCAGATCGTAACGGGCGAGCTCCCGCCGAAATCTGGCCGATCCATTGTTCGCCAGAAGCTCGTCGAAGACGGCCCGCGTCACTCTCTCGAACGTCATCCTGCCGCACCCCCCATGATCCGCCGGGCAAATGGCGCTAACCGCCGAGCCCGCGCCTCCTTAAGGTCGCACGAGCCCGACGACAGGTTCGCAATGTGCGGGAACGATCGATCAGTTCGGCATCACGTACGCATAGATCCGCCCGCGCGAGATCGGTGCCTCGCGGACGCGATTGCCGTTGTTGCCGGAGATCATGATCGGATTGCCCTTGGCGTCGATGCCGGTGATGATGCCGACATGGCCGCCGCGGCGACCGCGCGACATGACCGCAATCGCGCCGACCTGCGGACCGGAGACACGCGTTCCGTAATGCGCGAACGAGTTCGCCATGTCGGAGCCGGTGCCCTGGTGGCCGGTGTGCTGGAGCACCATGTTCATGAAACGCGCACACCACAGGCTGCCGCGTCCGGTCGGATTGCCACCGAGATAGCGGCGCGCTTCCGAGACGAGGCCCGAGCCACTGCCAAAGCCGCCCGCCACGGCCGCGGCATTGGCGCTCTGATCATAGCTGGCCTGCGTATCCATGAAGCCGTTCGCCTGCAATTGCGCGGCGCCGCGCTCGAAGCGCGATGAGCCTGCGTGGCGATAGTGATGATGCCTGCGCGCATGGTGCCCGGCGTGATGCACGTGAGCGTGCCGCTCTGCGCTGTGACGATGAGACCGTGCCGATGCTGGAGAGATAGATGCGGCGAACGCCGCGGAGAAGAGAGCCAGCGCGATGACGTGACGCAGCCGGCCGAACGCAAACAACTCAAACATTCTTCATCCTTCGTTGACACCCCCAATCCCCGTCGGCCGGTGCGGCGGCCGACATCCGCGGGTCGTATGAAAGTCGAGATGTGGCGAGAGCAAGGCACAATGCTGCATAGCAGAAATTCGCTTCAGGGAATTTATGCGATGATCCTGTGTCGATGCTGGTCTGATGCTGCCGCATTGCTGCCCACAGCATTAACTGCGATGCTTAACGCGACGGCTCAGAAAGAGGGAAACGGTTAATGCCCCACGCCACGACCAGGGACGATGTCCGCATCTATTTCGAGGAAGCGGGCCACGGCACACCAATCATCTTCCTGCACGAATTCGCGGCCGACTGCACCAATTGGGAGCCGCAGATGCGCTACTTCTCGCGCGGCCGTCGCTGCATCAGCTATTCGGCGCGCGGCTATACGCCGTCGGACGTGCCCGCGTCAGCCGACGTCTACACCTACAAGCACTTCTACACCGATGCACTCGCGGTGCTCGATCATCTTTCGATCGATCGCGCACATCTCGTCGGCCTCTCGATGGGCGCCTATTCCTCGCTCCAGATCGGCCTCAATGCGCCACAGCGCGCGCTATCGATGACGCTGGCCGGCGTCGGTTCAGGCTCGGAGCTCGACAATCTCGAAGCCTGGCGCCAGCAGTGCCGCGCCAACGCCGAGCAGTTCGAAACGCTCGGCTCCGTGGACGTTGCGAAAGCCACGCGCGAGGCGCCGAGCCGGATTCCCTTCCTGGTCAAGGACCCGCGCGGACACGCCGATTTCTATGCCGCACTCGCGCGGCACGATTCCAGGGGCTCGGCCAACACCATGCGCGGCTTCCAGGGCGGCCGCCCCTCGATCTACACGATGACAGATGCGATCAGAGCCGTCGCTACGCCCGCGCTGATTATCTGCGGCGACGAGGACGATCCCTGCATCGGGCCGAGCCTGTTCCTGAAGAAGCATCTGCCGGCGGCGGGACTTGCAATGTTCCCGAAGTCCGGCCACGTGCTCAATCTCGAAGAGCCCGCGCTGTTCAACGAAACGGTGGAGCGGTTCGTCGCGCTGGTGGAAGCCGGGCGTTGGCCAGTACGCGATCCGAGGTCAGTGGCTGCTAATTAGTTTGCTGTCGTTCCGGGGCGCTCGAAGAGCGAACCCGGAATGACACCAGAGGTGTCACTTCCCGCCGCCGCGGCTCAGCAGAAATACGCCCTGCTCGCCGAACAGATTCCACACCCACCAGGGCAATCGCAGCCGCAGCGGACGGCCGTAGAGATCGAGCGCTTCGGCGCGCTCCATCTTCACGCCGATCTCGTCGCAGAGCTGGACGAAGTCCTTGATGGTGCAGAAATGGATGTTGGCGGTGTCGTACCAGGTCGCCGGCAGGTTCTGCGTGCGCGGCATGTGGCCGCCGATCAGGAGCTGCAAGCGCATCTTCCAGTAGCCGAAGTTCGGGAACGACACGATGGCGCGGTGGCCGATGCGCAGAAGATTTTCCAGCACCACCCTCGGCTGCCGCGTCGCCTGAAGCGTCTGCGACAGGATCACATAGTCGAAGGCGTCGTCGGGATAGTTGATGAGGTCGGTGTCGGCGTCGCCCTGCACCACCGCGAGCCCCTTGGCGACGCAGCGGTTGACACCCTCGCGCGACAGCTCGATGCCGCGGCCGTCGATGCCGCGGTTTTCCAGGAGTTGCAGCAGATCGCCGTCGCCACAGCCCACGTCGAGCACCTTCGAGCCGCGCTTGACCATCTCCGCAACCAGCAAATGATCGGCGCGAAACTGGCCGGATTGTTCGGTCGCAAGGCCACCGAGCGGCAGCACTTCCTGTACAGACATTTCAGCCGCCCTTGCCGTTGATGCCGCGCGCCTTGCCCGCGGATTGCAGGAAGGCGCGGGAGATATCGAAGAATTCGGGGACGTCGAGCAGGAAGGCGTCATGGCCGCGATCGGTTTCGATCTCGGCGAACGACACCCGCGCGCTCGACGCGTTGAGCGCGTGCACCAGCGCGCGCGATTCCGAGGTCGGGAACAGCCAGTCGCTGGTGAACGACACCACGCAGAAGCGCGTCTTGACGCCGGCAAACGCCTTCGCCAGCACGCCATCATGGTCGCCGGCGATGTCGAAATAGTCCATCGCGCGCGTCAGGTAGAGATAGCTGTTGGCATCGAACCGCTCGACGAAAGACGAGCCCTGGTAGCGCAGATAGCTCTCGACCTGGAAATCCGCATCGAACGAGAATGTCGGTAGCTCACGGTCCTGCATGCGCCGGCCGAATTTACGATGCAGCGCTGCGTCCGAAAGGTACGTGATGTGCGCAGCCATCCGTGCCACCGCGAGCCCGCGATGCGGATGGATGCCGTGATCGGTATAGCGCCCGTTGCGCCAGTCGGGATCGGCCATGACGGCCTGGCGGCCGAGCTCGTGGAAGGCGATGTTCTGCGCGGAGTGCCGCGTCGAGCAGGCGATTGCGAGCGCCGAGAACACGCGCTCAGGATAGGCCGCGGTCCATTGCAGCACCTGCATGCCGCCCATCGAGCCTCCGACCACCGCAAACAGCGTGTCGATGCCGAGGCGATCGATCAGCATCGCCTGCGCGCGCACCATGTCGGGGATGGTGATGATGGGAAAATCCAGGCCCCACACCTTGCCCGTCGCTGGATTGAGCGAGGCAGGTCCGGTCGAGCCCATGCAGCCGCCGATGACGTTGGCGCAGATGATGAAGTACTGGCCGGGGTCGAGCGGCCGGCCGGGCCCGACCAGGGTCTCCCACCATCCGGGCTTGCCGGTGACGGGGTGGACATTCGCGACATGCTGGTCGCCGGTCAGCGCATGGCAGATCAGCACGGCGTTGGAACGCTCGGCATTGAGCTCGCCATAAGTCTGATAGGCGATCTGGAACGGGCTGAGGTCGATGCCGCAATCGAGGGGCAACGGTTGCTCGGCGCCGAAATACGCAACCTGCGAACTCGGATGATCCGCCTCATGGGAGCGCTCTTCGGCGATCGCGGGGCTCGGTACTGACGTGACGCCAACCATCTGACCATCGACCTCGTTGGCGGCGGCCCTCAAGCCACCGTTGACATCAGGCCATGAAAAACCCGGCCTGAACGATAGGTTCGGCCGGGATCGGATGCGTCCCCGGCCTGTTTAGCGAGTTTTTTAACGTGGCTGCAAGCCGGCCGGCTCAAATGACCACGGAACAGGCAAAAACTAGTTGCTGGAGCGCTTTTCGTCAAGCCGAGGCACCGATTAACCAAAGGGGGCCTTGCGAAGTCAGGCGAAAGAACCGTGATTTCTCTTTGCTTTCGGCGCCCATCCTGCCTAATCAGTCCCTTTGATGCAGCAGGTCCGCCTCTTCCGATCCGCTTTTGAAAACCTCTCAACAGCCCCTGGCAGATATGTCCCAACGTCCGCCCGCGCCACCATCGCTCCAGGAATTGCGCAAGGAGATCGATGCGATCGACGAGGAAGTGCATCGCCTCTTGATGCAGCGCGGCGACATCATCGACCGCCTGATCCAGGCGAAGCAAACGCAGGAGGTCGGCTCGGCTTTCCGGCCGGCGCGCGAGGCCAGCATGATGCGCCGCCTCGTCGAGCGCCATCGCGGCATCCTGCCGCTCGACACCATCGAGAGCATCTGGCGCGTCATCATCTCGACCTTCACTTATGTACAGGCGCCGTTCTCGGTGCATGCCGACGTCTCGGTCGGCGAGTCCGCGATGCGGGATTCGGCGCGATTCCATTTCGGCTTCACCACACCCTATGTGCCGCATTTCAGCGCGCAGGCCGCCGTCGAGGCGCTGGCGAAATCGAAGGGTGATTTGGCTCTGGTCTCGGCGATCTCGAGCCGCACGCCATGGTGGAGCGAGCTCGAGGCCGAGGGCGCGCCGAAAATCATCGCGCGGCTGCCGTTCCTCGAGCGCGCCGACCATCCGGCTGCGCTGCCCGTCTTCGTGATCTCCCGGGTCGCCGACGACGCCATGGTCACGGAGGTCCAGACCTGGAGCGTGCGCGTGTCCGGCTGGAACGCCGACACCGCGAGGGCGCTGGCGCCGCTCGCTGACATCGTCGCGGTGCCCGATACCGCCTTCGACGGCGCTGCGCTGCTGGTGTCGGAGACCGGCATCGGCTTCGAGAAGATCAAAATGGCCCTGATCCGGGCCGGCGCCTCGGTCCGCTCGTCGGCTCTCGTCGGCGGCCACGCAACGCGCTATACGGTGCCTCCGAACGGGTCGGCCAAATCCGATGTGAAGGCTTGAGCCGCCCCGCATCCTTTCCGGAGTAGACGATGTCCCGCCCCGTGCCGAATCCCGGCATTCTCGATATTGCGCCCTACACGCCCGGCAAGAGCCCGGTGCCGGAGCCGGGCCGCAAGGTGTTCAAGCTGTCGGCGAACGAGACGCCGTTCGGGCCCTCGCCGAAGGCGATCGAGGCCTTCACACGTGTGGCGACGCATCTGGAAGACTATCCGGAAGGCACCTCGCGCGTGCTGCGCGAAGCGATCGGCCGCGCCTATGGGCTCGATCCCGACCGCATCATCTGCGGCGCCGGCTCGGACGAGATCCTCAATCTGCTCGCGCACACTTATCTCAGCCAGGGCGATGAAGCGATCTCCACCACCCACGGCTTCCTGGTCTACCCGATCGCCACCATGGCGAACGGCGCGAAGAACGTCGTGGCGGCGGAGGCGAGCTTCACCGCCGACGTCGATGCCATTCTGAAGGCGGTGACGCCGCGCACCAAGCTCGTCTGGCTCGCCAACCCCAACAACCCGACCGGCACCTATCTGCCCTTCGACGAGGTCAAGCGCCTGCGCGCCGGCCTGCCGTCGCACGTGCTGCTCGTGCTCGACGCCGCCTATTGCGACTACGTGTCTCGCAACGACTACGAAATGGGGATCGAGCTGGTCGCGACCACCGAGAACACGGTCGTGACCCACACCTTCTCCAAGATCCACGGCCTCGCCGCGCTGCGCATCGGCTGGATGTTCGGTCCTGCGCATATCATCGACGCCGTCAACCGCATCCGCGGTCCGTTCAACGTCTCGACGCCGGCGATGTATGCCGCGGTCGCCGCGATCGAGGACACCGCGCATCAGCAGATGTCGAAGCAGTTCACCGAGACCTGGCGCAACTGGCTGACCGAGGAGATCGGCAAGCTCGGGCTGAAGGTGACGCCGAGCGTTGCCAACTTCGTGCTGATTCATTTTCCGGCCGAGAAGGGCAAGACCTCCGATGAGGCCGACGCCTTCCTGACCAAACGGGGACTGGTGCTGCGCGCACTGAAGAATTACGGCCTGCCCCATTCACTGCGCATGACCATCGGTACCGAAGAAGCCAACCGCCTCGTGGTCGGGGCCTTACGCGACTTCATGGGGGGCAAATGAGCGTCGCTCCGCACTTCCAGCGCGTTGCACTGATCGGCTTCGGCCTGATCGGCGGCTCGATCGCGCGCGCCGCGAAGCTCCAGGGCCTGGCTTCCGAGATCGTCACCACTGCGCGCTCGGAGAAGACGCGTGCGCGCGTCGCCGAGCTTGGCATCGTCGACCACGTGGTCGCCACCAATATCGAGGCCGTCAGGGATGCCGACCTCGTCATCCTCTGCATTCCCGTCGGCGCCTGTGGACCAGTGGCGCAGGAGATCGCGGCACATCTGAAGCCGGGCGCGATCATCTCCGACGTCGGCTCTGTCAAGGGCGCGATCGTCAGGGACATGGCGCCGCATCTGCCGCAGGGCATTCATTTCGTCCCCGCGCATCCCGTTGCGGGCACCGAGCATTCGGGCCCGGATTCCGGCTTCGCCGAGCTGTTCATCAATCGTTGGTGCATCCTCACGCCACCGGAGGGCGTCGACGCGGCCGCCGTCGACCGCTTGCGCGCGTTCTGGGCCGCGCTCGGCGCCAAGGTCGAGATCATGACACCGGATCATCATGATCTCGTGCTCGCGATCACCAGCCATCTGCCGCATCTGATCGCCTACACCATCGTCGGCACCGCCGATGAACTGCAACAGGTGACGGAATCCGAGGTGATCAAGTTCTCAGCCGGCGGTTTTCGCGATTTCACGCGTATCGCGGCGTCCGATCCGACGATGTGGCGCGACGTGTTCCTCGCCAACAAGGAGGCCGTTCTGGAGATGCTCGGCACCTTCAACGAGGACCTCGCAAAACTCACGCGTGCGATCCGCCGCGGCGATGGCGAAGCCCTGTTCGACCACTTCACCCGCACCCGCGCCATCCGCCGCGGCATCGTCGAGATCGGCCAGGATTCGGCGGCGCCGGACTTCGGCCGCCCGCATCCACCGCTGACGAAGCAGTAAGGATCTTAACGGCGCGTAGTCCGGATGGAGCGCTGCGAAATCCGGGGCTCTCGATCACGGCTGGCGCTGTCCCGGATTATGCTTCGCTCCATCCGGGGCTACGACCTTCAATACAGCGGCGCGAGCTGCGCGATCTTCAGCGCGCCGAGCATCACCGCGCCATCGGCGAAGCGAAGCGGGAAGCTGCGCGCCTTCTTGCCTTCGAGGGTGCTTTCGGTACCGAGCGCATTGATGCCGGCGGCGACGCCGACATTGGCATTCTGCTTCACGACCTTGCCGAGGCCGGGAATGGCCCGGTCGAGCGCGCCGAAGAGGCTGTTGAGGTCCTGCGACTTCACGCCCGGCGCGACGCGGTCCAGCGTTGCTTGCGGCACGCCCTCTTCCAGCATCTTGTCGATCCCAAGCGCGGGGATCACGCGCTCGAGGCCGGTCACCGTCATCTTCAATTCGCCGTCGAGCCGGCCATTCGGCGAGATACCGAGCGTGCCGGCGGCGACCGCGATCATGTCGCCCTGCTGGATGCGCGACTGCACGATCTCGATATGCCCGCCGGCTGCCTGGAGCTCGCGGAAACGTTGCGGCCATGGCTTTGGCGTCAGATCCTTCAGCCCCGTGATCTTCGAACGCACGTCCGCTTCGAACGGCTCGGCCAGCAGCGGATGCACGCCCTGGATGCTGCCTTGCGCGATCTGGAGCACGGTCTCGATGATGGGATTGTCGCGCGAGGATCCCTCGGCGAGGCGTCCGTGCAGCTCGACCAGCTTGGCCTTTGCAACCGGCACCTGCACCGAGCCCTCGACGCGATTGATAACGGGATCGTCGAACACGATCGAGGCGCGATCGGGCACGGCCGGCAAGCCGACCACGCTGCTGCGACCCTTGCTCCAGTTCACCACGAAGGACGTCTGCGTGACGCCGTCGGTCAGCGTCGCCGGCGCGGTGAATTCGGCGATCACGAGCTTGGGATCATAGACCTGGGCGACGACCAGGATGTTGTCGAGCCTGGCCGTGAACGGCGTCTTGCTCGCGGTCTGCGAGACCAGCGACACGCTGGCGCCGGAGCACTGCACCTCGAAGCGGAACGGGAAACCGGCGATCGAGCGCTTGGCGCAATCATAGATGCGGCCCGACTTGGCCTCCTGGGCGCGCCAGGCATCGGCAGCCACTTCGGCCTGGGAGGCGGCGTAGAACCAGAAGCCGCTCCAGGCGACGGCGAGAATCAAGAGGAGGACGGGCGCGATGAAAAGGCCCCAGCGGGGGCGCCGCCTGGCGGCAATGGTCATATCGGACATGCGGCGACCCTTTGACCCCAGATGATGGCAAATGTAAGCGAGATTGGCTTGCTGCAGGAGGTCGAGAATTCACTTCGCCTGGACGGCGGGGTCTGGTAGCGGTGCCAAACATGTCCGAAATTACCCTCCCCTCTGTCACGACGGCCACCGGCGACCTCTGGGTGTTCGGCTATGGCTCGCTGATGTGGCGGCCCGGCTTCGCGTTCGAGGAGCGCGTGCCGGCGCGGCTGGTTGGCGAGCATCGCGCGCTCTGTGTCTATTCCTTCGTCCATCGCGGCACGCCCGAGAAGCCGGGCCTCGTGCTCGGGCTCGATCGCGGCGGCGCCTGCCGCGGCATCGCCTTCCGCGTCGCTGCGAGGAGCCGTGCCGATGTGGTCGCTTACTTGCGCGAACGCGAGCAGGTCACCTCGGTCTATCGCGAGGTGATGCGCTCGGTGTGGCTCGAGAACGACGCGCGGCAGCGCGTCAGTGCCCTCGCCTACGTCGTCGACCGCGGCCATGTGCAGTATGCGGGACGCCTGTCGCTTGCCGAGCAGCATCGCCACGTGCTGCAAGGCCACGGCCAGTCCGGTGCCAATCGCGACTACGTCACCGCGACGGTGAAGGCGATCGAGGCCGAAGGTTTTCGCGATACGCAGCTGCATCAGCTTGCGGTTCTCCTGCACAACGATGCGCATTCCCTGCATGATCCGGCTCCGAGCAGCGAGCGGGACGAGCGCTAGTTGCTGGAAGCCACGTAGCTCGGCGCGCTGCCGATGCGCTGCTCCTGCTCTTTCCGTCCGGCTTCGACGATGCGGCCCGTGGCCTCCTCGATCGCGTCGCGAACGCGTGCGATGTACTCGTCCTTCGGCAGACCCGGCGGCAGCGGATCCAGGAACTCCACCACCAGCGTGCCGGGATAGCGCATGAAGGTCCGGCGCGGCCAGAACAGACCGGAGTTGAGCGCGATCGGCAGGCACGGCACGCCGCAGGCCGAATAGATCTGGGCGAAGCCGGTCTTGTAGTCCGGCGGCGCGCCCGGCGCGCGGCGGGTGCCCTCCGGGAAGATCACCAGTTGGCGGCCGGAGCGCACCGCATCGCGCGCCCGCCGCGTCATGTCCAGGAGCGCCTTGACGCCGGCGCTGCGATCGATCGCGATCATGCCGGTCTTGCCCAGGAACTGACCGAACACCGGAATGTGCATGAGCTGGCGCTTGAGAATGAAGATCGGCCGGTCGAAGAACCGCAGCAGCGCGAACGTCTCCCAGAAGGATTGATGCTTCGACGCGATCACCAGTGGTCCCGCCGGGATCTTCTCCACACCTCTGAATTCCACCTTGATGTTGCAGATCACCCGCATCAGGAACAGCGTCGAGTTCGCCCACCATTCGGCAACCGTCAGCATCGCGCGGGGCGACATCAGGAAGGTCGGCAGCGCGATGATCGCACAGAACACCAGGACGGCGTAGAACAGCACGTTGAAAACCAGCGAACGCAGGAAGAGCAAGAACATCAACGATCCTAATTGGCCTGTGCGGTGGCGGGCCGTTTCGTCGGCTGCACGCCAGGAGGCTGCTCCGACACTTCGGGCGAAAGGTCAATCCCGAAATCCTCGAGCCGCACGCGCAGCTCGGCGGCAACATATTTGACATATTCCGACAACAAGAGCCGCAACGTCGAGGACGAGGTCCACCACGGCTCCTCCCGCCATTTGTCGCCGACCACCGCAAACGGGATCAGCGCGATCTCGGGCATCGCGTGCGAGAATTCCACCAGCGCGCGCGGCATGTGGTAGTTCGAGGTCACCACGATCAGCGACTTGAAGCCACGCTCATGCGCCCAGCGCCGCGCCTCTGCCGCGTTACCACGGGTCGAGACCGCGGAGCGGTCGAGATCGACGCAGCAGCGCATGTAGGACTGGTTCTCCGGCAGCGTCCGCGAGATATCGCTGACCGTGGAGGTCGGGTGTACGCCGGAGATCAGGAGCCTTTGGCCGAAGCCCGCAGCTAACAGCTCCATCGCATCCGACACCCGCGACGATCCGCCGGTCAGGACCACGATGCCGTCCGCCTTGCGATCCGGTGCCAGCTCGGCGCCGCGCAGCTGCGACAGGAACGCGACGAAACCCGCCGCCGCGCCGACGAAGGCGATCGCGAGCGTCGACACGACGGCCGCGCGCAGCCAGCCGCGCGGCAACTTCGGCGATCGATCGTCGGTCGGCGAGGTCATATGATGTCGTGGTCCCTTCCCCTAACAATTTTAGAACGTTTTTGGATGAAGTGGAGTCCGGTTTGACGCACGACGCCTTAATCGACGTCGTTCAGCGTCGCGAACAGCGTCTGGCGCGACGCCACAGCCGTGATCGCGCCGATCAGGACCGCCTGCACCGCGAGCACGACGTAACCCGACGACCGCAACGAGAACGTGCCGAGCAGGGCGGCGAACTGGTCGCCGACCGGCGTGCCGGAGAACCAGCCGGCGATCGACTCGGAGAAGCCGAATACCAGCATGGCGACGCCCCCGCCGATCACGCCGCCTTCGAGGCCGAGGCGGAGGAAATGCCGCAGGAAGCGGTTGGCGATATAGCGGTCGCCGGCGCCGACGAAATGCAGGACCTCGACGATCGGCCGGTTGGCGGCCATCGCGCCGCGGGTTGCGAACGACACCGAGATGATGGTCGCGACGATGACGAGCGCGAGGATACCGAGGCCTGCGAGCACGGTGGCGTTGGTCATCGAGCGCATCCGCTCGATCCAGGCGCGGTGATCGTCGACGCTCGCGTTTGGCGCGACCTGCGCCACGCGGCTGCGCAAGGCGACGAGATCGAGCGTCGTGCCCGGCTGCACGCGGGCGATGATCATGCGCGGCACCGGAAGATCGTCCATCGACAGGCCGGTGCCGAGCCAGGGCTCGAGCAGCTTCCCGGATTCCTCCTTGCTGAACGGCTTGACCTCGACGATGCCTGCTTGCGCGCGCATCGCTTCCGTCACGGCAGTGGTGTCGCGCTCGATGTCGCGCCCGGCCTGGGGCCGGACCTGGATGGTGATTTCGCTCGCGACATCCGACTGCCATTCGGCCGCGGACGCGCTCACCAAGAGCACCGCGCCCGTGGTCATCGAGGCAAGGAAGGTCATGATCGCCACGACCGCGACCAGCGCGCGGCCATGGATCGAGGCGCGCGGCACGATCGGCGACATGTTGCGCGCTTTCGCCGGGACCTGCGGACGCTCCTGTCCGAGGTCGACGAAGACGCCGCGCTCGTCGGTCCTATTCATAGACGTGCAGTCGTCCCTGGTGCAGCACGAGCCGGCGCGCCTCGTACTGGTCCATCAACCCGATATCGTGGGTCGCGATGATGACGGCGGTGCCGGACTTGTTCAACTCGATGAAGAGCCGCAGCAGCCTGCGACCAAGCGTCGGATCGACGCTGCCGGTCGGCTCGTCCGCGAGCAGAAGCTGCGGCCGCGAGATCACCGCGCGCGCGATCGCCGCGCGCTGCTTCTCGCCGCCCGACAGGATCGGCGGCAGCGCATCCATGCGCTCGCCCAGGCCCACCCAGCGCAGGAGATCGATGACCTCCTTGCGGTAGCTGGATTCGTTGCGGCCCATCACGCGGAACGGCAGCGCGACGTTCTCGTAGGTCGTCATGTGGTCGAGCAGGCGAAAATCCTGAAGCACGATGCCGATGCGCTTGCGCAAATCGGCGATCTCGTCCTTGCCGAGCAGCGAGATGTCGTGGCCGAACAGATTGACGAGGCCGCGCGTCGGCCGATGCGACAGGAACAACAGGCGCAGCAGCGACGTCTTGCCGGCGCCGGAGGGGCCGGTGAGGAACTGGAAGGAGTGCGCCGGGATCTGGAAGCTCAGGTCGCGCAGAATCTCCGGCCCCAGACCGTAACGCAATCCGACATTTTCGAACCGAACCAAGCTCAGCTCCGTTCGAGGTGGGGCGCGGCGCACGCCGCAAAACTCTGCCGCATGCGATGAAAGCCTTGTGCGGCCGTTATGGTTTCCGATTCGTTAACGGTCGCCTTGTAGCATCGAAAGAGCCCGGTTTCGCTACGGCTGGGTCATCGCCGAGGCTGGTCCATGCACATCGTATGCCCCCATTGTACGACATCTTACGCCATCAAGCTCGCAAGCCTTGGGGCGAATGGGCGCACCGTGCGCTGCTCCCGCTGCAAGGAGACGTGGGTGGCGCGGCCCGAGGACGCCGTCGAGGAAGTGCAGGAGAAAGCTAACGCGCCGGCCATGGCCACGGCGAGCCAGGCAGGGGACCAGTCCGACATCGCGGAGCAGTGGAACACCTACGTCCGGGAGGACGCCGCCGATACGCCGGTGGTCGACAGCCCCTCGATCGCCAGCGACTGGCCCACCGAGGAAACCAAGGACGACGACTGGTCGGAAGCCGAGGCCGACGACGACGAATTGGCCGGAGAGCCGCATCAGTCCTGGTTCCGCGGGTTGTTCCGCCGCCGGGCCCGGGTCGTTCGTCCGGTCAGCAGACCGCCGCGAAAGTCCCATTTCGGCCTGCCGACCGCCTGCGTTGCCATGGGCGCGCTGGCCGTTGCGCTGGTGGTCTGGCGCGCCGACATGGTCCGCCTGCTGCCGCAGACCGCGGCGTTCTACAAGATGATCGGCATCGAGGTGAATCTGCGCGGTCTCGCTTTCAGGGACGTCAAGGTGACCTCCGAGACCGTCGACGGCAAGCAGGTACTGGTGATCGAAGGCGCGATCGTCGGCGAGACCAGGAAGGCGGTCGACATCCCCCGCCTGCGCTTCGCCGTGCGCGACGCGCAGGGCGCCGAGATCTACGCCTGGAACGCAGTGCTGGAGCAGACCGTGCTGCATCCCGGCGAGCGCGCCTTCTTCAAGTCGCGCCTCGCCTCGCCGCCACCTGAAGGCCGCAATATCGATATTCGTTTCTTCAACCGGCGTGACATCGCCGGCGGCAGCGCGTGATCGGGCTGCCAGCTTCCACAAGGGTTTGGCCCGATGCCAAAGGTGCTGATCGCCGATGACGAGGAGTCCATGCGCACACTGGTGGCGCGTGCCATCGCCATGGACGGCCACCAGACCGTCACCGCGCAGGACGGCGCCGAAGCGCTGGAGATCTTGACGCGCGAGGACGGCGCGTTCGACCTCCTGCTCACCGACATCCAGATGCCCGTGATGGACGGCATCGCGCTCGCACTCTCGGCCGCGCGCGATTTTCCGGAACTGACGATCTTGCTGATGACCGGCTTTGCCGATCAGCGCGAGCGCGCCTCGAACCTCAATGCGCTCGTGCACGACGTGGTGACGAAGCCGTTTTCGGTGGCGGATATCCGCACGGCGGTTGCCGACGCACTGGCGGCGAAGAAGGGGTAGCGGGGCAACCCCACATTCCTCTGTCATGCCCCGCGAAAGCTTTTCGCGGGCGATGACGGCTGGGGGTGTGGCGACGCCTGTAGCCCCGCATGGAGCGAAGCGGAATGCGGGACATCCGCGGAACGAGTCCCGGATTTCGCTTCGCTCCATCCGGGCTACGAGAGGGTGCTCAAAAATCCTTCAGCAGCCGCTCGAGGTAGTCGAGCTCGAGCTGCGGCCTAGACGGATCGCCCAGGCGACGGCGAAGCTCTTCGAGGATGCGGCGGGCGCGCTGGACGTCGATTTCGCCGGGGATCTTCACCGTGTAGTCGTCGCTGAACTCGTGGCCGTGCAAGGGACGGCCGAGCGGGTCGGTCTGGTTGCCGCCGCTCTGCTGCCGGCCGGCGCGATTGCCGGGGCCATCCCCCTGGCCATCGCCGTCGCCCTGCTGCATGGCCTCGGCCATCTTCTGCGCACCCTTGCGCATCGCGTCGAGCGCCTTGCCTTGCGAGTCCACGGCGCCGTCGGCATTGCCTTCACCGAGCTTGGAGCCGGCATCGCCCATGGCGTTGTCGGCTGCATCGAGACCGCCGTCATCATCACCCTGGTCGGCATCCTCATCGCCGCCCTGGCCTTGCTGGCCCGGTTGTCCCTGCTCGCCTTGCTGACCCTTTTGGCCTTTCTGGCCCTTCTGCCCCTTTTGGCCGTTCTGCGCGAGCCCGCGCTTCTGGAGCTCATCCTGAAGCTTCTTCAAGCGATCGCGCAGCGCCTGCTGGTCCTGCTGCAGGTCGGACATCGACTGATCGCCCTGCTGGCCCTGCTTGCCGCGCATGCGGTCGCGCCGGGAATCCTGGCCCTGCTTGAAGGTCTTGTCGCGCAATTGCTGCTGCTTGCGGATCATGTCGCCGAGCTCGTTGAGCGCCTGCTCCATGTCGCTCTCGCCGCTCTGGCCCGGCTGCGCCATCTGGAGGCCCTCCAGCATCTGCTGGAGCTGGTCGAGCAATTGCTTGGCCGCATCCTTGTCGCCGGAACGCGACAGGCGCTCCATGCGGTCGATCATGTTGTTGAGATCCTGCTGGCGCATGATCTTCGTGTTGGGATCAAGAGGACGGGCGAGCTGCTGCGGATTGTTGCGGAACTGCTCGGCGAGCTGGCGCATGAAATTGTCCAGCGCCTGACGCAGATCCTGGGTGAGCTTCTTGATCTCCTCGTCGCTCGCACCGCGCTCCAGCGCCTGCTTGAGCGCGTCCTGCGCCGCGCGGAGCGCCTTGTCGACGTCGGTGATGTTGCCGTCCTCGATCGTCACCGCAAGCGCCCAGAGGCTCGCAACGACCTCGCGCAGCGCGTCGTCGGTTCGGGCAGCCTCTAGCTGCCTCGCGACGTTGTAGAGGCCGAGATATTGGCCGGTCTCGGGCGTGAACAATTCCGGCGCAATCATCAGCGCGTCGAGGGCGGCATAGACGTCGGAGTTCTTGTTGGCGTCGAGCGCCAGGATGCGGCGCTGCTCGATCAGCGCGCGCGCCAGCGGCTTGGTGAAGAGACGCTCGGGCAAACGCATGTTGAAGGGGTCGCTCTTCGCCTCATTGCCTGCCTCGTCCTTGGCAGTCAGCGTCAGCGCGACGTCGGCGCCCGCATAGGGGTCCTCGCTGAGGTCCTTGACGGTCTGGCCGAGGCCGTTGCGGGTGCGCGCGTTCGGCAGCACGAGTGCGAATTGCGGCGGCTGGAAAAGCGGCCGCGGCGCGGCCTTCTGATCGTCGCCCTTCTGGGTATCGGACGGACGCACCGCGAATTGCGCCTCGGCGCCGGTGACACCGTAATCATCCTCGATCTTGTAGGAGAGCTGTAGCGCGCCCCTGGCCTGACGCTCGGGATCCTTGGCCAGCGAAATCGTCGGCGGCCGATCGGGCGTCGCGGCGAACTTCCATTGCGGCTGTCCGGAGGGCGCACGGACATGCGCCGTGCCGTCGCTCGCGATGGCAAAATGCTTCTCGTTGGTACCCTTCGGGGCTTGCTCGTTCGGCGCAACTTCCTTGAGGCCGCCAGAGACCACGACGTCGAGGCTGCCGCCGGAGGAGCGCACAATCAGCGTGGAGCCGGCGGGAACGGCGAGCGGGCCGCTCGCGGGAAGCGCTGCAGCCTCCTTGTTGGCGGCCGACAGGATGATCGGCGGCTTGGAGGTGTAGACCGGCGGTGTGACCCAGGCGTCGACGCGGATATTCGTCGGTGCCAGCACGCCGTTCCAGTCGAAGGCGGCACCCATACGCATGGCGCGCTCGTCGCCCGCGGCGAAGAAGGTTGCAACCAGCATCACCATCACGGCTCCGCGCAGCGCCCACGGATCGTGGATCGCGAGCCGCGGATGCGGCAATCCGGCGCGGATGCGCTTGAGCGAGGCCAGCGTGCGCTCGCGCTGCGCCTGCCACAGCACCTGTGCGACCGGGTCCTGCGTGCTCAGGGTGTCGGTGAGCGTCGTTGCCGGACGGTGGCGGATACCGGAACCGCTATCGAGTCGACTCAGGCTCTGCTCGCGGCTCGGCCAGCGGAAGCGAATCAGCGGAAACAGGGCGGCAAGCGCCGCGACAGCAAACAGGCCAAGCCCGACCGCGCGGGCGATGAAGGGCAGCACCAGCCAAAGGCCAGCCCAGGATACCACCAGAAACAATCCGACAACGGACAAAAACCGCGCCAGATGTGGCCAGGCGCGCTCCCAGGCGATCGCATATGTGGCCCGCTTGAGGGCCTGCGCCAGCTTCAGCCGCGACAGAGCGTTGCCATCGCGGATCGGGTCTGACGGCTCAGGGGTGACGCCGTTCAATCAGCTCTCCAAGTTGCCCGGAACAAGAGCCTACCACAACGGCAGCACTGAGGCACCCGTTCCTCTACGGGACCCCGCACCCGAGCGGTGCATAACACGAAGGCGTGACTGGTTGTGTTCGACACCGTAGGTTTCCGTCCGCAAATCCTTCACGCAAGACACAAGGAACGCCATGGACAAGAAGATGCACGATAAGGGGCTGGAAGTTCGCAAAGCGGTGCTCGGCGAGGCCTATGTCAACAATGCCCTGAAGAACGTCGACGACTTCACCCGGCCGTTCCAGGAGATGCTCAACGAATATTGCTGGGGGACCGTGTGGGGCCGCGAGGAGCTGCCGCGCAAGACCCGCAGCATGCTCAACATCGCGATGATCGCGATTCTCAACCGCCAGCACGAGTTCCGCGCGCACCTGAAGGGCGCGCTGACCAACGGCGTCACGCGCGACGAAATCCGCGAGATCCTGATGCAGGTCGCGATCTACGGCGGCATGCCGGCGGCGGTGGACAGCTTTCGCATCGCGCGCGAGGTGTTCGCGGAGATCGATGGGAAGGCGTGAGGTCTCTCACCTGTCGTTCCGGGGCGCGCCACCGGGTCCGCGCAAAGCGCGGCCCGATGACAGGCTCCGCGCGAGCCCGGGACCCATAACCACAGGAAGATGTGATTACGGAGACTCGGAGTTAGCACTTCGCTCCACGACTCCTCCCTGGGGTCATAGGTCCCCGCTTTCGCGGGGACGACAGTGAATGCTTGGCGAGCCGCTCCCGTCCATCAGCCACAACAACAAACACAAGGAAACACCATGGACATCGGATTCATCGGTCTCGGAAACATGGGGTTTCCGATGGCGCGCCGGTTGATCGAGGCGGGGCATCGGCTCGTTGTGTTCGATACGCGGAAAGCGGTCCTCGATACGCTGGTTGTGCGCGGTGCAACGGCGGCGACGTCGCCGAAAGATGTCGCCGACCGGGTCGAGACCGTGATGGCGAGCCTGCCGTCGCTGCAGGCTTCGCTCGAGGTCGCAACCGGTGCGAACGGCGTGATCGATGGCAAGCGCGTCAAGCGTTTCGTTGATTTGTCGACCGTCGGCTCGCAGATGGCGGCCAGGATTCACGGCCTGCTGGCGATGCGCAACATCGTGCAGATCGACAGCCCCGTCTCCGGCGGCGTCGCCGGTGCCGAGAAGGGCACGCTGGCCGTGATGGCGTCCGGACCGAAGGGGGAGTTCGACACGATCAAGGCCGCGCTCGACGTGATCGGAAAGGTATTTTTCATCGGCGAGAAGCCGGGCGCGGCGCAGACCATGAAGCTCGCCAACAATTTTCTCTCAGCAACCGCGATCGTGGCAACGTCGGAAGCGGTGGTGATGGGCGTCAAAGCCGGGCTCGATCCGGCCGTGATGATCGACGTCATCAATGCGGGCTCCGGCATGAACACCGCAAGCCGCGACAAGTTTCCGCGTTCGGTCCTGCCGCGGAGCTTCGACTTCGGCTTTGCCACCGGGCTGATGGTGAAGGACGTGCGGCTGGCGCTGGAGGAGATGAAGCAGCTCGGCCTGTCGATGGAGGTCGCCGATGCGGTCGGCCGTCTCTGGGAGACCGTGATCAGCGAGGAAGGCGCGGGTTCGGATTTCACCGCGGCGATAAAGCCGATCGAGAAGCGGGCGGGTGTGATCGTGGGCCGGAAGAAATGACGCCAGTCTCGTAGCCAGGATGGAGCGTAGCGCAATCCGGGTCCTTCGCAACGCGTGATGGACCGTCCCGGATTTCGCTGCGCTCCATCCGGGCTACAACATCCCCCTCACAGCCACGGCGCGGGCGTGTCCATGGCGATGAGCTGCTCGACGTCGATGCGGGGGCGCACCACCGCATACTGATCGCCCTTGACCAGCACCTCCGCCACCAGCGGCCGGGAATTGTACGTGCCGGCCTGCACGGCGCCATAGGCACCAGCGGTCATGATGGCGAGGAGATCACCCGGCTTCGGCGTCGGCAGCGTGCGGTCGAGCGCGAGGTAATCGCCGGTCTCGCAGACCGGGCCGACGACGTCGGCCAGCATCGTCGGCGCGCCCGCGGCGGGCTGCCTGACCGGCAGGATGTCGTGATGGGCCTCATAGAGCGTCGGGCGGATCAGGTCATTCATCGCGGCGTCGATGATGACGAAGTTCTTGCCGTCGCCGTGCTTCACGTAGATCACTTTGGTGACCAGGATGCCGGCGTTGCCGACGATCATGCGGCCCGGCTCGAACATCAGCGTGCAGCCGAGGTTGTGCGTGATGCGCCTGACCATCGCAGCATAGGCATCGGGCGCGGGCGGCGCCTCGCGGTCCATGTAGTAGGGAATGCCGAGGCCGCCGCCGAAATCGACATGCGAGATGTTGTGGCCATCGGCGCGCAGCGTCTGAACGAATTCGGCGAGGATGCGGAACGCGATCTCCATCTTGGAGAGATCGGTGATCTGGCTGCCGATATGCACGTCGGTGCCGGTCACCACAATGCCGGGCAGCTTCGCCGCCCGTGCATACACCTCCCGGGCGTGGACGATCGGGATGCCGAACTTGTTCTCGGACTTGCCGGTGGAGATCTTTGCGTGCGTGCCCGCATCGACGTCCGGATTGACGCGCACGGAGATACGCGCGGTCTTGCCCATCTCGCTTGCGAGGCATGACAGCAGCTCGAGCTCAGGCTCGGATTCGACATTGATGCAGAGGATGTCGGCGGCAAGCGCCGCGCGCAGCTCGGTCTCAGTCTTGCCGACGCCCGAGAACAGGATCTTGCTTGGGGGGATGCCGGCGGCGAGCGCACGCTTCAATTCGCCGCCCGAGACCACGTCGGCGCCGGCCCCCAGCTTTGCCAGCGTGCGCAGCACCGACTGGTTGGAGTTCGCCTTCATGGCGTAGCAGACCAGCACCTTCTCGCCGGCAAAGGCATCGGCGAAAACGCGGTAATGCCGCTCGAGCGTCGCGGTCGAATAGCAATAGAAGGGCGTGCCGACGGTCGCGGCGAGATCGGAAAGATTCACCGCCTCGGCGTGCAGGACGCCGTTGCGGTAGTCGAAATGATTCATGGCGTTCGCTCAGTCATCCCGGCTCACTTGCCGGGCTTTTCGTCCAGCAGCGGGTCGAGGACAAACGATTTCTTCTTGCCCTTGGCGGCGGCGGGCGCAGCATCCGCGCCATAGGTGGGATTGAACACGCTCGGCGTCTTCTGGGCCTCGGTCTCGGTATCGGTGGGAGCCGGGGCAACATTCGCCGTGGACGCATTGGACGCAGTCGGCGGCAGATCCAACGGCCCCTTGCGGCCACAGCCGGCGAGCGCCAGCGCGCTCACGCTCAAGACAATGATGGCCCACCCCGAGCCGGTCGGGCGAAACTTTGACGTCACGACGAGATCCCCACTACGCGGGCCGCACCATACAGAGATTGGCTCGCTCTGGCGAGAGCCGGATGATCATGAAAAACCAACGAAATTTTGCGCTCAGCCCGATTTTCGCTCTTTTTCCAAGCGCTTCGCCCAGGCCTTGGCCTGCGCCGTCACGTTCTTCGGCGCCGTGCCGCCAAAGCTGGTGCGGCTCTTCACCGACGATTCGACCGAGAGCACGCCGAGCACATCCTTGGTGATTTTCGGCTCGATCGCCTGCATCTCCTTGAGCGGAAGCTCGTGGAGCGCGACGCCGTCGCTCGCGGCCTTTGCCACGATCCGGCCCGTGACGTGATGAGCCTCGCGGAACGGCATTTTCAGCGTCCGCACCAGCCAGTCGGCAAGATCCGTCGCGGTGGCATAGCCTTCGCCCGCAGCCGCCTTCATCTTGGCTTCGTCCGGCACAAGGTCACCGACCATGCCGGTCATGGCGCGGATCGCGAGCGACAGCGCCGCAAAGCCTTCCATCGCGCCCTGCTTGTCCTCCTGCATGTCCTTTTGATAGGCGAGCGGCAGGCCCTTCATCACGATCAGGAGGCCATTGAGCGCGCCGATGACGCGTCCCGTCTTGGCGCGCACGAGTTCGGCGGCGTCAGGATTGCGTTTCTGCGGCATGATCGAGGAGCCGGTGGTGAACTTGTCGCTGAGGCGGATGAGGCCCACGAGCGGCGAGGTCCAGATCACGATCTCTTCCGCAAAGCGCGACATGTGCACGGCGCAGATCGAGGCCGCCGACAGCGTCTCCAGCACGAAGTCGCGGTCGGACACCGCGTCGAGCGAGTTGGCCATCGGCCGGTCGAAGAAAAGCGCTTTCGCCGTGGCGCGGCGGTCGATCGGGAACGAGGTACCGGCAAGTGCGGCCGCTCCCAGCGGAGATTCATTCAGCCGCTTGCGGGCATCCTGAAAGCGGCCGCGATCGCGGGCGGCCATCTCGACATAGGCGAGCAGATGGTGGCCGAAGGTGACGGGCTGTGCGGTCTGCAGATGCGTGAAGCCGGGCATCACGGTCCCGGCATGTTCCAGCGCGCGTTGCACCAGCGCCTCCTGGAACGCGGCGAGCGCGGCGTCCGTTTCGTCGATGATGTCCCGGACGAACAGGCGGAAGTCGGTCGCGACCTGGTCGTTGCGCGAGCGCGCGGTGTGCAGGCGGCCGGCGGCGGGGCCGATCAGCTCGGACAGGCGGCTTTCGACATTCATATGGATGTCCTCGAGCGCGCGCTTGAACGCGAAGCCGCCCTTGCCGATCTCTGACAAAATCGTGTCTAGACCCCTGCCGATATTTTTCGCATCAGAGGCCGTGATGATGCCCTGCGTGGCGAGCATCGCGGCATGGGCCTTGGACGCGGCAATGTCCTGGGCGAAGAGGTGACGATCGACGTCGATGGAGACGTTGATTTCCTCCATGATCTCGTCGGGACGTTCCGAGAACCGGCCGCCCCACATCTTGTTGCTCATGATCCCCTGCTCACGCCTTGCTGCTTGCTGCGCGGTCTGTGCCGCACGTTTGCTGACTGCTGCCAGCCGTATTAAGAGGCCCCTGATAGCCATATCTGCGACCGGATGACAAACGATATGCTCGACCCCAACGATATGCCCGACCAACGGAAAGCGCGGTCGGCCACGCGCCGGATTCCCCTGGTGATCGCCACCGTGGCGGTCGGGGGCCTGGTTGGCTTTGGCGCGCTATACGGGCTGGGCCTGAAACGGGGGCCCGCGGGCGATCCGGCCTGCCGCGCGGCGGTCCAGACGGCCAACCGGCTAGCGCCGCTCGCCCGCGGCGAGGTGGCGGCGCTGACCATGGCGACCGCGCCGTTAAAGCTGCCGGACTTCGCCTTCGAGGACGCCGACGGCAAGCCGAAAAGGCTCTCCGACTTCCGCGGCAAGACCGTGCTGGTGAACCTCTGGGCGACCTGGTGCGTGCCCTGTCGGAGGGAGATGCCGGCGCTGGATGCGCTCCAGACCAAGCTTGCGGGTCCGAATTTCCAGGTGGTCGCGATCAATATCGACACCCGCGACCCCGAGAAGCCGAGAAACTTCCTGAAAGAGGCCGGCCTGACGCAGCTCGGCTATTTCAACGACCAGAAAGCGAAGGTTTTCCAGGATCTTAAGACAATAGGTCGGGCGCTGGGCATGCCGACCTCGGTGCTGGTCGACCCGCAGGGCTGCGAGATCGCGACGATTGCAGGCCCGGCCGAATGGGCGAGCGATGATGCCATGAAGCTGCTGCGCGCCGCGCTGAACCCGGCCGCCGCGGCGCTTTAAGCCGTAATATTGAGATTATTGCCGACGCCGGCACCGACATTGGCGAGCGAGGGCTGGCCGGTACCGAGCAGCGTCAGGACAGCGGATTTCTCCGCATCCATGTTCTGCTTCATCACAGTCGTCGCGATGTTCGACTGCAACGCGCCTTGCTGAGCGGTCAGCATGCTGCTGACCATGGCCATCATGTCCATACGTAGACCCTCGTACGGGCGGCAGCCTAGGCGCGAAGGGTTAACGAGAGGTGGAGGTTCGGGGCAGTTCGTGTCCCGGACAAGGTGCGGATTGCCGAATGGGCAAAGCGAAGCGTGCCCACCTCTTCTGCTGCAAGCGAGGAGAGATGGTGGGCACGGCGCTCCGCGCCTTTGCCCACCCTACGACACCTGTTGTTGAATGGACGGGTTTACCGCGTCGGGACCGGCTTGGCGCCGCGGTAGTCGTAGAAGCCGCGCTGCGTCTTGCGGCCGAGCCAGCCGGCTTCGACGTATTTCACCAGCAGCGGGCACGGGCGGTACTTCGAATCGGCCAGCCCCTCATGCAGCACTTGCATGATGGAAAGGCAGGTATCGAGGCCGATGAAATCGGCCAGTTCCAGCGGGCCCATCGGGTGATGAGCGCCCAGCTTCATCGCGGCGTCGATCGCCTCGACGTTCCCGACACCTTCATAAAGCGTGTAGATCGCCTCGTTGATCATCGGCAACAGAATGCGATTGACGATGAAGGCCGGGAAATCCTCGGAGACCGCGACCTGCTTGCCCAGCTTGGCCACGAATGCCTTGGAGGCCTCGAAGGTAGAATCATCGGTGGCGATGCCGCGGATCAGTTCGACCAGCTCCATCAACGGCACCGGATTCATGAAATGAATGCCGATGAAGCGCTCGGGGCGGTCGGTGGCCGCGGCCAGGCGGGTGATCGAGATCGAGGAGGTGTCGGAGGCGACGATCGCCTCGGGCTTCAGGACGGCGCAGAGCTCGTGGAAAATCTTGCGCTTGACCTCCTCCTTCTCGACCGCGGTCTCGATCACGAGGTCGCAGTCGGCGAGGTCATCGAGCTTCTCGGCAAGGGTGATGCGCGACAGCGCCTTGGCCTTGTCGTCCTCGCTAACGGCCTTCTTGGAGACCTGGCGCGACAGATTGCCGTTGATGGTAGCCATGCCCGACTTCAAACGGTCAGCCGAGACGTCGTTGAGCACCACGTCGAAACCGGCCAGCGCCGCGACATGAGCGATGCCATTGCCCATCTGCCCCGCGCCGATCACGCCGACCTTCTTGATTTCTGCCATAATGTCATCCACCGGAACGGCGCGGATGCCGCGCCCTGCCTATCCCCCGTGAGCCGAGGGTCCGATTTAATCAGAACCCGGGCTCGAAACCTAGATTGGATCGCGCCCTTCCACGTGCCCCCGCGAAAGAAACCGCCTCAGAAATGAAACACCGGCCGGAGTTAGGACATCCGGCCGGTGTTTTTACGGTGTTTTACTTCCCGAGCTTGCCGAGTTCGGCCGTAAGCTCAGGAACCGCCTGGTAGAGGTCGGCGACCAGGCCGTAGTCGGCGACCTGGAAGATCGGCGCGTCCTCGTCCTTGTTGATCGCGACGATGACCTTTGAGTCCTTCATACCCGCGAGATGCTGGATCGCGCCGGAGATGCCGACGGCGACATAGAGTTCGGGGGCCACGACCTTGCCGGTCTGGCCGACCTGCCAGTCGTTCGGCGCATAGCCGGCGTCGACCGCCGCGCGCGAGGCACCGACACCGGCGCCGAGCTTGTCCGCGAGCGGCTCGATGTACTTTGCGAAGTTTTCGCGGCTCTGCATCGCGCGGCCACCGGAGACGATGATTTTCGCCGAGGTCAGCTCGGGGCGGTCGCTCTTGGCGACTTCCTCGCCGATAAAGGACGACAGGCCCGGATCGGCTGCCGCCGCGACGCTCTCGACGCTCGCGCTGCCACCGGCCGGCGCAGCGGCGAAGGTCGAGGTGCGCACCGTGATGACCTTCTTGGCGTCCTTCGACTTCACCGTCTGGATGGCGTTGCCGGCATAGATCGGCCGCTCGAAGGTGTCGGGCGCGACGACCTTGATGATCTCCGAGACCTGCATGACGTCGAGCAGCGCTGCGACGCGCGGCATCACGTTCTTGAAGCGCGAGGTCGCAGGCGCGACGATCGCGTCATAGCCGGACGCCAGCGAGACGATCAGCGCGGCCAGCGGCTCGGCGAGATCGTGCGCGTAAGCCTCGCCGTCGGCGAGCAGCACCTTCTTCACGCCATTGAGCTTTGCGGCGGCGTCCGCCGCACCCTTGGCGTTCTGGCCGGCGACCAGCACGTCGACGTCGGTGCCGAGGGCAGCGGCCGCCGTCAAGGCCTTGTTGGTCGCATCCTTCAGCGACGCATTGTCGTGTTCAGCAATCAGAAGCGTCGTCATCAGAGCACCCCGGCTTCGTTCTTGAGTTTCGACACCAGCTCGGCGACGTCCTTGACCTTGACGCCGGCCTTGCGGCCCGGTGGCTCCGTCGTCTTGAGAACTTCAAGACGCGCAGTGACGTCGACGCCGTAATCGGCGACCGTCTTCTCCGCGATCGGCTTCTTCTTCGCCTTCATGATGTTGGGCAGCGAGGCATAGCGCGGCTCATTGAGACGGAGATCGGTGGTGACGATCGCCGGTCCCTTCAGCTTCACCGTCTGCAGGCCGCCATCGACCTCGCGCGTGACCTTGAAGTCGCTGCCTTCGACCTCAAGCTTGGAGGCAAAGGTCGCCTGCGACCAGCCGAGCAGCGCGGCCAGCATCTGGCCGGTCTGGTTGCTGTCGTCGTCGATCGCCTGCTTGCCCAGAATGATCAGACCCGGCTGCTCTTCTTCGGCGACCTTCTTCAGGATCTTGGCGACCGCGAGCGGCTCCACGTTGCCGTCCGCCTTCACCAGGATGCCGCGGTCGGCGCCCATGGCGAGACCGGTGCGGATCGTCTCCGACGCCTGCGCCGGTCCAATGGAGACCACCACGACCTCGGTGGCCTTGCCGCCTTCCTTCAGGCGCAGCGCTTCCTCGACCGCGATTTCGTCGAATGGGTTCATCGACATCTTGACGTTGGCGAGTTCAACGCCCGACCCATCGCCCTTGACGCGGACCTTGACGTTGTAATCGACCACCCGCTTTACCGGCACTAAGACCTTCATCGATCCTCTTTCACTTGAATTCTTGAGGGGGGTTATCAACTGGCGCGGAACCTAATGGCCCGGCCCAGTCCGGTCAACGCGCGCGGAGGCCCAAAAATTGGCTTTGCGAGCCAATCTTGGCGGTTTGCTTAGCGGTTCTGGCCCGGCACCCAGAGCACGTCGCCAGCGCCATTATGATTGGCTGCGCGGCTCGCGACAAACAGGAAATCCGACAGGCGGTTCATATATTGGATGCCAGCCGCCCCGACCGGCTCGTCCGCCTTTGCAGCGAGTTCCACCATCACGCGTTCCGCGCGGCGGCATATCGTGCGCGCGACATGGAGATGGGCGGCGGCAGCGGTTCCGCCCGGCAGCACGAAGGAGGTGAGCGGGGCGAGCTTTTCGTTCAGCGCGTCGATGTCGCGCTCGAGCCGCTCGACCTGGCTCGCCACTACCCGCAACCGTTCACCTTTGCCGTCTCGCTCGGGCACCGCGAGATCGGCGCCGAGATCGAACAGGTCATTCTGGATCCGGCCGAGCATCTCATCGAGCTCCGGCCGGTCCTTGACGTGCAACCGCACCACGCCGATCGCGGCATTGGTCTCGTCGACGGTGCCATAGGCCTCGATCCGCAGATCATATTTCGGACGGCGCTCGCCGGAGCCGAGCGCGGTCGTGCCGTCGTCACCGGTACGGGTGTAGATACGGTTGAGAACGACCATGTTTGCCTCTCCAGCCGCCGGCTTCTCAGTGTTTGAGCATGATCTTGTCGGAAAACCGCTGCACACTTTTCCGGATCATGCTCTAGCGCCCCATCGCCCAGACCGCGAGCATGGCGATGACGATCGCCACGAACTGAAACAGCACGCGCAACCGCATCAGCCTCTGCGAGGTGTTGGGCGAGCCGCCGCGCATCATGTTGACGAGACCGAGCAGCAGCACCAGCGCCACGGCGCCGACAGCCACCGGCAGGATGAAAGAACTCAGGAAGGATGCCATTAGGGGTAGATAACACTGTGTTTGCCGCTGCGCCATCGCGGCGCGATCTGGCTTTTAGGCCAATAATATCAGAAGCTAAGCGGATGATCGTTGATTTGAGCCAGCCCGCACGATTCGCCTCTCGCCGCTTGCGGGGAGAGAGCGCAGAGCAGCGCCGGGGTTCGCAGTGAGGCAGATCCGCTACCTCTACCTCGTTGTGATGGACGCGTTCTATACGTTCCTGGCTGACGACGGCTGGGCGATCGCGAGCCATATCGCGCTGTCGACGCTGATGGCGTTGTTCCCCTTCCTGATCGTGCTGACCTCGCTGGCGGGCTTTTTCGGCTCCAAGGAGCTCGCTGACCAGGCTGCGGGACTGATGCTGGAAGTCTGGCCCAGGCAGGTCGCCAACAGCCTCTCCGGCGAGATCCACGATGTGCTGACCACGACCCGCACCGACGTGCTGACCATCGGCGCGGTGCTTTCGGTCTACTTTGCCTCGAACGGCGTCGAGGCCTTGCGGGTCGCACTCAACCGCGCCTATGCGGTGGTCGAGATGCGGCGCTGGTACTGGCTGCGGCTGGAATCGATCGGCTATACGCTGGTGGCGGCCTTCACCGCCCTCGCCATGGCGTTCCTGATCGTGCTGGGACCGCTGCTGATCGAGGCGGCGAGACGGCACATTCCGCTCATCGTCGAATCCAACGAAAACATCCTGACCTGGGTGCGCTATGGCATCACGATCGGCGCGCTGATCGTGGCGCTGTTCATCCTGCACGCCTGGCTGCCGGCGGGGCGACGCGGCTTCCTCCAGATCCTGCCCGGCATCGTCTTCACCATGGTGGCGTCGCTGATCTCGGGCATCGTGTTCGGGCAATATCTGGCGCGCTTCGCCAACAACTACGTGACGATGTATGCGGGGCTCGCCTCGGTGATCATCGCGCTGGTGTTCCTGTATTTCATCGCCGCGATCTTCGTCTATGGCGGCGAACTCAACGCTGCGATCATCAAGTCGCGGCTTCCTCACGGCGTCTCGCTTCAAGCAGCGCAGTCGCTAGCGCACGCGGAGACACGGGCTTGATCAGGAAGGCGTCGGCGCCGGCCTCGCGCGAGGCCGTCTCGTCCTCGCCGCGGCCGGAAATGCCGATGATCGGGATCTGACCGAGCGGGGGACACATCGTGCGGATGCGTTTGATCGCCTCGATGCCGTCGATGCCCGGCAACACCATGTCCATCAGCACCGCATCGAAAGCGCCTTGCGCAAGCCGGTTTTCCGCGTCCTCGCCACGACCGATGAACTCCGCATGATGGCCGAGTTCGGTCAGGATGGTGTTGAGCACGACGCGCCCGAACGGATTGTCCTCGACGCTGAGCACGCGCAAGCCCGTCGCCGCATCCTCCCCGCGACCGTCGTGCGCTCCTGACTCTGCGGATTTTTCCGCCTTGGCCGAGGTCAGGGAGACCGTCAATGTGAAGGTCGCACCGCCGCCGCGCCGGGGCGCGACCGTGATGTCGCCGCCCATTGCGCGCGCCAGCTGCTTCACCGATGACAGCCCGAGCCCGGCGCCGCCAAAGCGCGAGGCGATGGTGACATTGGCCTGCGAGAAGGGGCGGAACAGTCGCTTGATCTCGGCCATGGTCAGCCCGATACCACTGTCGGACACCGCGAAGGCGACGCCGATCTTGTGCCTGTCCTTGGCTTTGCCTTTGGCGGTTGGCGATGGCGTGGCCGAGAGCGCGACGCCCCCCTGCTCCGTGAACTTCACGGCGTTGTCGATCAGGTTTTCCAGCGCTGCACGCAGGCGGACGGGGTCACCGACCACCAGCGCGGGAAGCTTCGGCGAGATGTCGACCTGGGCCTGCAACCCCTTGGCGGCCGCCCGACCCGCAAGTGAGTTGCCGGCCGTGCGCGCAAGCGCGCGCAGGTCAAACAGATCCTGGCCGAGGCCACCGACGCCCTTGGCTGTCTTGGCGGCGTCCACGAACAGGGTCGCAAGGCTCGCCAGATGCTCCGCGCCGGCCTTGATGGTGTCGGCCCAACGGCGCTCGCGCTCACCAAGGTCCGAGGTCGCCAGCAGATCGCTGATCGCGAGGATTCCGGTCAGGGGGGTGCGGACCTCATGGGCAAAGGCCGCGAGTGCGGCCTGAACCACGTCTGCCGCGGCAGGTCTTGTGCTCGCCTTGGCACTGGTCTTGGCGCTGCGCTTGCCTGCCACCGCGGCACGCTGCTTTCCACGCGTGGCGGCAAGCGGCTTGGCACGCGACTTCACACGCGACTTGGCACGCCTCTTGGGCAGCCGCCCGGACGACCGCGTGGTGCGCGCGATGCGCGTTTTCGCCGCCATGTTTCCCCTTGAACCCCGGCTGGAGGTCACCATGGCACGGAGCGGCCCAGGGAGTCACGGAGGCGTTTTGCTAAACCCCAGAGAAACTTAACGTAATCCCACCAACGCGCGGATGTCGGCAGGGAGCGCTCCGGCCGCGCGCAACTCGCGCAAACCCGTGGCGCTATTTGATTTGGAGAGTTTTTGCCCCGCCGTATCGCGGATCAGCCGGTGGTGGCGATAGGCGGGCGCGGGCAGGCCGAGCAGCTCCTGGAGCAGGCGGTGGACCGACGTGGCCTGGAACAGGTCCTGACCGCGCACCACCTCGCTTACCCCCTGAAGCGCATCGTCGACGACGACCGAGAGGTGATAGCTCGTCGGCGTCTCCTTGCGCGCCAGGATGACGTCGCCCCAAGCCTGCGGTTCGGCAACAATACTGCCCTGCTCGCCCGCGGGCCCCTTCCCGTCTTCGCGCCAGGCGAGGTCAGCCACATGGCAAAAGGCGGCAGCCATGTCGAGCCGCAGCGCATAAGGCACGCCGGACGCGATCAGCCCCGCGCGCTCGTCCGCGGAGAGCGATTTCGCAGTGCCCGGATAAAGCGGCGCGCCGTCCGGATCGCGCGGCCAGGGGCTATCCACCTCGCGCTGTTTCACCAGCTTCGCGATCTCGGCACGGCTTTCGAAGGCGGGATAGACGAGGCCAAGGGCGGTGAGCCTGTCCAGCGCCGCGCGATAGGCGCCAAAATGCTCCGACTGCCGGCGCACCGGCGTCTCCCAGGCGATCCCGAGCCAGGCGAGGTCCTCGTAGATCGCCGCCTCGAACTCCACCCGGCAGCGCGCCCTGTCGATGTCCTCGATGCGCAGCAGAAAGCGCCCGCCCGTCTCACGCGCCCGATCGAAGTTGAGCAGCGCGGAGTAGGCGTGGCCGAGATGTAGGAAGCCATTCGGACTAGGGGCGAATCGGAAAACGGGTGGCGTCATGCGACAGACCTCGTCATGGCCGGGCTCGTCCCGGCCATCCACGTTCTTCAGTGCGGTACGACGATCATGTCAAGTTCACCAGCTGATACCCCAACGCCACTCATGCTAAGAATGACGACCGTCCTGGAGAGGCGTCATGGCCGGGACAAGCCCGGCCATGACGCAGACGGAGATCGTGTTCTGAAATGACCATCCACCTCGAAACCCAGTCTGATCTCGAAGAGGCCATTGAGGCGCTGGTCAAGCGTGATACCCGGCTGAAGCCGGTGCTGGAGGTCGCGGGCATGCCGAGCCTACGGCGGCGCGAGCCAGGCTTTGCGGGGCTGGCGCATATCGTCTGCGGCCAGCAGCTCTCGACCGCGAGCGCAGGCGCGATATGGGGACGGTTGAACACCGCCTTCGATCCGTTCGACCATGAGGCCGTGCGCCGCGCGCGCGCCGACCGACTCGGACGGCTTGGCCTATCGGCCGCCAAGATCAAGACGCTGAAACATCTCGCGCGCGAGCTCGCGGCCGAACGACTGAACTTCGACGTGCTCGCCGAGGAGGACGCCGACGCTGCGCATCACACGCTGATCGCGCTGCCCGGCATCGGGCCGTGGACCGCCGACGTCTATCTGTTGTTCTGCCTCGGCCACGGCGATGCCTGGCCCGCCGGCGACCTCGCCGTACAGGAGGGAATCCGCATCGGGCTGGGTTTGAAAACCCGCCCCACCGAGAAGCAGATGGCGCCGCTCGCCGAACCCTGGCGCCCCCTACGCGGCGCGGCTGCGCATCTGTGGTGGAGCTACTATCGCGCGGTCAAGAAACGCGAAGGCGTCATCGCGGGCGAAGCGAACGCCGTTTTAAACAATGTTGCTGTTGCAAAGCGCTCACGGGTGAAAGAGAAGATGCCGGCACGGAAAAAGCCGGGACCTTCACCATGACATCGACCGACTTCATCGTTGCGCGCAACGACCTCGAGCAATGCAAGCTGATCGAGACCGCAATTCCCGATGCAGCCAAGCTGCCGGCGGATGCGATGCTGGTAAAGGTCGAGCGCTTCGCGTTCACCGCCAACAACATCACCTATGCCGTGATGGGCGACGAGCTGAAATACTGGCAGATCTTTCCGGCGCCGCAAGGCTTCGGCAACATCCCGGTATGGGGATTTGGCGAGGTCATCGCATCGAAACATCCTGGCGTCGCCATCGGAGAGCGGTTGTTCGGCTATTTCCCGATGGCAACGCATCTCGTCATCGAGGCGGTCGACGTGAGCAAGCGCGCTCTTCGCGACGGCGCCGAGCATCGCAAGCAGGTGTCGCCGGTCTATAACGTGTATTCCCGTGTCACCGGGGATCCGGCGTTCGCCGGGCATCAGGGCGATCTCCAGGCGCTGCTGCGGCCGCTGTTCATGCTCTCTTTCCTCGTGGACGATTTCCTCGCCGAGAACGACGATTTTGGCGCGCGCAGTGTGCTGCTCTCGAGTGCATCGAGCAAGACCGCGTTCGGGCTCGCGCATCTCCTGCACAGCCGCGGGCGCAAGGTGATCGGACTGACCTCGGCCGGCAATGCTTCCTTCGTCGGCTCGCTGCCCTGCTACGATGAGGTCGTCACGTATGATCGCGTCAGCTCGCTGCCGACGGATATTCCGGTCGCCTTCGTCGACATGGCCGGCAGCAGCGCGTTGCGGGGCGAGCTGCACCACCACTTCGGCGACCAGACGGCATGCTCACTGCGCGTTGGATTGACGCATCGCGCGACCGACGCCGACGAAGGTGCGCTGCCGGGTGCGAAGCCACGCTGGTTCTTCGCACCGGATCACATGCGCAAGCGGGCGAAGGACTGGGGCCCGGGCGGTATCGACCAACGCTTTGGCGTGGCATGGTCAGGCTTTGCGCCGATGCTCGAAAAATGCCTCGCCGTGATCGAGAACCGTGGGGCCGAGGCAGTGCAGCAGATCTATCTCGACACGCTGAAGGGGCGTATTCCGCCTGAGCAGGGCCACATGCTTTCCCTACTGGGGTAGTCGGCTTTTGGCTCCTGCCAAAACAGTATAGCGTTGACCTGAGGAAACGCCGCGAAGACGGCCACGAGGTCGCGCATGCTGGACAGGACGAAGGACATTCTTGTGTCCGCGCAAACCTGGCTCGACCAGTTCGAGCAGGCGCTCGGCGACCCCGGTCATGGCGCGCTGCATAAGCTCTTCCTGGCCGACAGCTACTGGCGCGACGTGCTGGCGCTAAGCTGGAACCTGCAAACGATCGCCGGCCGCGACGCGACCGTGCGGGAATTGAGCACGCTCGCATCCGAAGCTGCGCCAAGTTCTTTCGAGATCGCATCGAGCCGCGCGCCGCCGCGCTGGGTGACTCGCGCCGGAACCAAGACGATCGAGGCGATCTTCTCGTTCGAAACCGCCGTCGGACGCGGCAGCGGCATCGTTCGGCTGCTGCCCGATGCCGATGACGGCGACCGCCTGAAGGCGTGGACACTGCTCACCGCGCTGGAGGAGCTGAAGGGATTTGAGGAGCAGCTCAACCGGACTCGGCCGCGCGGCCAGGCCTATTCGCGCGACTTCCGCGGGCCGAACTGGCTCGATCTGCGCAAGGCATCCGGCGATTATGCCGATCGAGATCCGGCCGTGCTGGTGATCGGCGGCGGTCAGGCCGGGCTGGCGATCGCGGCGCGGCTGAAGCAGTTGAACGTCGACACGCTGATCGTCGATCGCTGGCCACGCATCGGCGACAATTGGCGCAAACGCTATCACGCGCTCACCCTGCACAACCAGGTGCAGGTCAATCACCTGCCCTACATGCCGTTTCCGGCGAACTGGCCGGTCTATATCCCCAAGGACAAGCTCGCGAACTGGTTCGAGGCCTACGTCGATGCGATGGAGCTGAACTATTGGACCGGTACCGAGTTCGAGGGCGGCACTTACGACTATGCGAAGGAATGCTGGATGGTCACGCTGCGCTGCGCCGACGGCACGACGCGCACCATGCATCCGCGCCATGTGGTGATGGCGACCGGCGTCAGCGGAATCCCGAACATGCCCGATATTCCGAGCCTGAAGGATTTCAACGGCACGCTCGTGCATTCCAGCCGCTATGAGGACGGCGAGAACTGGGCCGGCAAGCGCGCGATCGTCATCGGCACCGGCAATAGCGGCCATGACATTGCGCAGGATCTCTACTCCAGCGGCGCGGAGGTGACGCTGGTGCAGCGCTCACCGACGCTGGTTACCAATATCGAACCTTCGGCACAGCTCGCCTACGCGACCTACAACGAGGGCACGCTCGAGGACAACGACCTGATCGCGAGCTCGATGCCGACGCCGCTCGCGGAGAAGACCCATGTGATGCTGACGGAGCAGTCGAAGACGCTCGACAAGGAGCTCTTGGACGGCCTGCGGCGCATCGGCTTCAAGCTCGACTTCGGCGAAGGCGGCACTGGCTGGCAGTTCAAATACCTCACCCGCGGCGGCGGCTATTACTTCAACGTCGGCTGCTCCGATCTCGTCGTGAAGGGCGCGATCGGGCTCAGGCAATTCGAGGACATCGAAAGCTTCGTCGCCGAGGGCGCGCGGATGAAGGACGGCGCGATCATATCCGCCGACCTCATCGTGCTCTCAACGGGCTACAAGCCGCAAGCCTATCTGGTGCGAAAACTGTTCGGCGATGCCGTCGCCGACCGCGTCGGCCCGATCTGGGGCTTTGGCGACGGCCTTGAGCTGCGCAACATGTATGCGCGCACGAAGCAGCCCGGCCTGTGGTTCATCGCCGGCAGCCTGGCGCAATGCCGCATCAATTCGAGATTCCTGGCGCTCCAGATCAAGGCGATCGAGGAAGGGATGTTGGGGCGAACATGACCCTCGTCATTCCGGGGCGCGCGTCAGCGCGAGCCCGGAATCCATCCATCCGCGCGATATGTTGCACAATGGATTCCGGGCTCGCGACTTCGTCGCGCCCCGGAATGACAGAAGGAGGGACAACCAATGCCAGCCATACTCGGCTCGGGCGAGCATCGTTACCGCGTTGTCGAAAACTGGGCCAAACTGCCGGACGGCTGGCAGCTCACGGACGTCGCGTCCGTCGCAGTCGACAGCAAGGACCGCATCTACGTCTTCAACCGCGGCGCCCATCCGATGGTGGTGCTCGACCGCGAGGGCAGTTTCCTGCGCAGTTGGGGTGAGGGACTGTTTAACCGCGCCCACGGTCTGCATATCGACGCCGACGACAATCTCTATTGCACCGATCACGGCGATCACACTGTGCGCAAGTGCACCCCCGACGGCAAGGTGCTGTTGACGATCGGCATCCCCGAGAAGCCCACGCCGTTCATGAGCGGCAATCCGTTCCATCGCTGCACCCACACCGCGCTGTCGCCGAAGGGCGAGGTCTACGTCTCCGACGGCTACGGCAACGCCCGCGTCCACAAGTTTACACCCGACGGCAAGCTGATGATGAGCTGGGGCGAGCCCGGCACTGATCCCGGGCAGTTCAACATCGTTCACAACATCGCCACCGACACCGACGGTTATGTCTACGTCGCCGACCGCGAGAATCATCGCGTGCAAGTGTTCGACGGCAACGGCAGATACGAGACGCAGTGGAACAACCTGCACCGGCCTTGTGCGCTGTGCTGCTGCGGCGGCAAGCAGCCGACCTTCGTGATCGGCGAGCTCGGACCCGGCATGGCCGTCAACCGCAAGGTGCCCAATCTCGGGCCGCGGCTATCGATCGTCGATGCCAAGGGAAAGCGGATCGCGCGGCTCGGCGGCGAGGACGGGCCGGGGGTTGCGAGCGGAAAATTCCTGGCGCCGCACGGCATCGCGCTGGACTCGAAAGGCGACATCTATGTCGGTGAGGTCGGCGTCACCGACTGGAAGACGAGTTTTCCCGACGAGGAAATGCCGGCGGTGGTGCGCGCCACGCGGTGTCTGCAGAAGCTGGAGCGGCTGCGCTAGCTAGCGTCTTATTGCGTGACCGGCGGCAGCGCCGACGTCCCCGATCACGACCTGTTGTTCCCGGAAGGGGCGCGCGAGCATTCGCCGAGGAAGCGCGCCACCGAATCAGTGGCGCGCCGGCGGATCGGCGGATTGCCGCGCAGTGAATGACACTTCTCCGAATAACGGCTTTTTTGCAGCCTGTTCCAGCCCACCGGCGCCCTTAATAAGTCGCTCAACGGGCTTCACAATCCCGTCACGCTGCATGTAGTATGTCAATACATGCTGCTTCGCAGCGTACATGGAGGCCAGGAGCGTTACTTGAACGCACATGTCTCGCAAGGCAGTTGGCCGGTCTTGGTGCTGAATGCGGATTTCCGGCCGCTGAGCTACTACCCGCTGTCTCTCTGGTCGTGGCAGGACGCGATCAAGGCGGTGTTTCTCGATCGCGTCAACATCGTCGCCCACTACGACCAGGCGGTACGAAGTCCGACGTTGGAGATGCAACTACCGAGCGTCGTCTCGCTCAAATCCTTCGTCAAGCCGACCACCCATCCTGCCTTCACCCGGTTCAACGTCTTCCTCCGCGACCGCTTCAATTGCCAATATTGTGGCTCGCCCGAGGACCTCACCTTCGATCACATCATCCCGCGCAGCAAAGGCGGCCAGACCACCTGGGAGAACGTGGTCGCGGCCTGCTCGCCCTGCAATTTGCGCAAGGGGAATCTCACGCCGGCGCAGGCGAAAATGTTTCCGAGGCAGGCCGCGTTTGCGCCGACCGTGCACCAGCTCCACCGCAACGGCCGCCTCTTTCCGCCGAACTATCTTCACGACAGCTGGCTCGATTATTTGTACTGGGATACCGAGCTGGATCCGTAGAGTTTTACCCGCGTTTCTCTCCATGAGTCTGGCAGAGAAGCGCGAACCTGCGGGACCGACCGGCGATTTCCGGCGTTGGCGCTAGCTTGCCGCGGCCGCGGGACGGGAACTTATCGGCACGCCGGACGTTGTATCCGTATGACAGTCGATCATTCGGTACGCCCGCCCCGCATTCTCACGCCTGACGAGCGCAGGGCGCGCGACGAGGCGCGACGGGCCGATGCGGAGCAGGCCATGCGCGAGCATGAGGCCGCGCAGAAGGCGCTCTATTCCAACATGGAGCGGCTGAGGGCGGAGCGGCGGGCGCGCGAAGCCCGATCGAAAGACCGATAGGCCCGCGTCTCGCGGGCTCGGGGCGCCAAATCCTTTCCGGTTCGTTACCGTCCTTTAAGCCTCCCACGGCAATCTCGGGCCTGATGGGCGATGTAGTTTTGTGCACGCCGCCACCGGGCCGAGATCGTCATGCTTGCCGAAGCGCTGGAGCAGATTCAGTCCTCGCCGTCGAGGCGGGCGATCTATGTGCGGGTCATCCTCGCCGCACTGGCGGCGATCGTCATCGTCAAGACGTTCTGGTTCGCACGCATCGGTCCCTGGCACTTTCGCGAGCTCGCCGATTTCGACGCGTTTCACATCGTGGCACAACGGGTCTGGCTCGGCGATGTCGGCGAGGTCTACCGGCTCGCGACCTTCGGCAAGATGCAGGCAGACGCGGCCGGCGGCACGACCGGTGTGATGCCCTGGACCTACCCGCCGCAATTCGACCTGCTGCTTGCACCGCTCGCCTTGCTGCCGGTCGGTGCAGCATATCTGATGTTCACCGCCCTAACGCTCGCGCTCTATCTCGTCGCGTTATGGGCGATCGCGCGCGAGAAGCTCGCACAAGTCCTGATCATCTCGTTTCCCGCACTCGTGGTCACGATCGGCTGCGGCCAGAACGGCTTTCTCACCGGTGCGTTGATCGGCCTGTTCTGCCTCACCTTGCAGAAGCGCGCGGTGCTTGCGGGGCTTGCGCTCGGCGCGATGGTCATCAAGCCGCATCTTGCCGTCGCCGCAGCCGTCTATCTCCTGGTGACGCGTCGCTGGACCGCGATCACCGCTGCCGCAGCGGTAGTGCTCGTGAGCTCACTCGTCTGCACGCTGATTTTCGGCCCCCAGATCTGGGCCGCACTTGTAGCCTCGGTGCGGGAGTCGGCGAGCTATCTCGACCAGGGCTTCTACCAGCTCTTCCGGATGATCTCGGCCTATGCGGCGCTGCATACGGCAGGCATACCCGCCACGGGTGCCATCTGGGGACAGATCGCCGTCGCTACGTTCGCGCTGCTTGCGGTCGTGCTCAGCGCCTTGCGCGGGCCCTCGCCAGGCTTCGCGCTCGCCGTCACCGCGATGGCCTCGGTGATGATCAGTCCCTATGCCTATGACTACGACCTGCCGATGCTGGGGATCGGCCTGGCACTCGCGCTCCCGGACCTTGACCACATCGCGTCGACACGCGAACGCAGCGCGATGTACGGGCTGATCCTGCTCGCCGGCGCCTATGGGCTCGCGCTGTCGACGCAGGCGTCGGGGCAGCAAGCCGCACCGGCCATGGCCGGTTTTGCCTTGATGGCCGTGCTCGCGCTGCTGCTGCGATGGCAATTGCGCGATGAGGCAGCCGTTCGCGACGGCAGCGCGGGTCACCTGCCGCGCAGTGCCCTCCGCGATGCCCTCCATGTGCCCGACTAGAAACCGGCGGCCAGGCTGCGCGTTCACCTCTGGACTTCGTTCAGGCGCAGTTTAGTCTCTTCAGACGGAAATCCTGACTTGCGCCCTGCCGCCACTCATGGAGGTTCGTCATGACTGCTCAAGACAAGGATCACGTCTACAAGATCCTGGAACTGGTCGGATCGTCGGAAAAGTCGATCGAGGACGCGATCCAGAACGCGATCAGCCGCGCTGCAAAAACCATCCGCGAGATGAAATGGTTCGAGGTCGTGCAAACGCGCGGCCATATCGAGAACGGCACCGTGCGCCACTACCAGGTCACGCTGCGCGTCGGCTTCACGCTCGAGGCATGAACCGGCGCCTGACGAAATCGATCACCGGTCGTGGTTCGGGACCCATTCCTCGGCGGTCGAGTCCCAATGATGGGTATCGTCGAAATGCCGCCAGGGCGGTCGCTGGGGTTCGAGCTCAGTGGGCATTTTTCGCAGTTGGAAGATGAGCGCACCAAGCCTGGTCGTCCAGCCGCGAGTGCTCTGTTCCAGGTTCGGCCTGTTGACGGTGGTGAGCATCGACACCTCCTTCAAGCAAGAAGCCCGGTCATTCTAGCATCAGCAGAACCATACCGGTGTAAAAAGCTTCACACTCCAGAATGAACCTTTCCAGCTCCTTTTGGGTCAAAAAGAAGGGCGTGGCGTCCCACATCCATCGGTACCGCAACAGGGGTGTGGTCGGCCGACCGCTCACCAAGCGTAGCGAACGGTGCCCTTGCCTGAGTAAGACTGCGTGACGTTCGAAAACTCGCCTTCAAACGTTCCCGCGGCCGACCAGCCGTTCAGCCATCTCATTTCCACGGACGCGGTCGTAAGTGCTGAGTCGCGCGCCTGCGCGGCGCCGTTGACGACGAAACTTGCGCCGGGCAGCGCCACGAAGGTCGCAGCGATCGAACGGTCCGGACTGAAATCATGCGCCCAGGCAAAACGGCCGCGCAACGTCAGCACGCCGTCCGGCATGGCAAAGGACTTGTCGGTGCGCATACCCAACTCGCTGCGAGTGTCGGTGACGCTCTTTGACGCGTAGCTCAACGCGAATGCTGACGTGCCGGAGATAACCTGCTCGGCATAGGCCGGCAGATCGAACGTCGTGAACTGCGCCGCGCCATAGGGCGTGAGGCCGATCCCGCCGATCCACGGCGCGACGAAGCGATAGCCGCCTTCGAGGCGGCCGGAAAACGCATTGGCGTTGAATTCGGCGCGCAGATGATCGGCGCCGGCGATCGTCACCGTGCGATCGGTGGTGATGTCCTGCCAGCCATAGGCAAGCGCGGCGGAGATGTACGCCGGACCATTGGTGTGGCGCAGATAGGCGCCGGCCTGGAACAGGTCGGAGCGGCCGGAGCCGAGACCGCTCGCGACGCTGAAATTGGTCCCGCCGCCGGCCAGCGCAAAGCCGGCGAGCGTATGTGCCGAGACTTGGTAGTCAGCTCCGACGGCGGTGCCAAACACGCGACTCGTGGTGTCGTTCGAAGCCGTCACCGTGTTGCCGTCGGTCGCTTGCGCCCCGCCGAAGCCTGCGGCCCACACGCTCCAGCGCGGCTCGAAGCTCTTCGGCGGCGCCTTGGTGACCATGGCAAAGGCGTCGGTCCGCTTGCTTGCGGCGTAAGCGCTGACGTCATCCTCGTCTGCAAAGCCGGACACGCCGCCGGTCGACTCCATTCCGCCGCTGCGCGCCGCGGAGGGATCGGTCAGCAGACCCATGAACTGGCCCATGGCATTGAACGTCGTCTGCTGCGAGGCGGTGGCGAGCTCTCCGGAGGCTTGCGCCAGGCCGGCCGGCGTCAGCGCGCCATAGAGAAGCGGAATGCTGCCATTGGCATTGAATAAACTGCTCAGCGCGTTGCCGACCGCCTGCTGATTGCCGTTCAACCCACCAGGAATCGCAAAATTCAGGATCAGGTTGAGATAGGCATCGTGGGCGTCATAGCTCAGTGTGGCGTGGAAGTTCGTCGGCAGGTTGGTGTGGACGACGGTCGATGCGAAGGTCCCGGACACGCCACCGCTCGCGGTGAGGATGGTGTAGGTCTTGCTGATGTAGCTGCCGCTGGCGAACACCGCATTGACCGTGGCGCCGCCGAGCGTCGCCGTTCCGGTGACACTCGCATAGGATGCCGTCGACGGGTTGACCTGAACGAGATAGATCGCACCCGACTGGAAGGCGAGATTGCCATTGATCGTCATCAAGCTGCCGGGCGTGCCGTTGCCAGGCGCAAACGTGCCACCGCTGTTGACATAGGTGTCGCCGACTGAACCGCTGCCGGTCAGCGTGCCGCCGCTGTTGACGGTGGGATCGCTGAGCGTGCCGATGACATCGAGGATGCCGCCGTTGACCGTCGAACCGCCGGTGTAGGTGTTCGTACCGGTCAGAACCGTCGTGCCGCTCGTCGTGGTCAGGCTCGCGCTGCCGCCGATGCCGTTGAGGACACCGCCGGTCGAGGTGATCGCCGCATTCAGATTGCCGTTCTGGATCGTTCCGCCGGCGAGACTGACAGCCGCCTGCGTCTGCGTCGTGCCGCCCAGGTCGAGCGTGCCGCCAGCAACCGTCGTCGTGCCGGTCACAGCACCGAGCGTGCCAGCCCCTGAGAGCTGCAAGGTGCCCGCCGAAATGGTCGTGCCGCCGGAATAGGTATTGGCGCCTGAAAGCACCAGCGTGCCCGGCCCCGCCATCTCGAGAAAACCGGGCGAGGTGCCATCGGAAATCACGCCGGAGATGGTCTGCGTCGTTCCGGACGGCGGCGTGAAGGTCGGATCGCCGGAGATCGTGATGTTGTTCGCGATGGTGAAATTGCCGGTGCTTGCGAAAGAGAGCGTCGTCCCTTCGGCCATCGCGAGCGTCCCGGTGCCGAGCGCGGCATTGTTGCCGACCACGAGCGTGCCAGCGTTCAGCGTCGTGCCGCCGCTATAGGTGTTGGCAGCCGACAGCGTCAGCGTGCCGCCATTGCTCTTGGTGATCGCGACGCTGCCACCCTGATCGGCCACGTTCGTCCCACCGCCCGGATTGGTGCCGCCGGAGCCGATGTAGTCGGCGATGCCATCGGCAATGGACTGGTTGCCTGAGCCGAAGCCGAGCACGGTGCTCGAGCCGCTGGTGCCTTGGAAGAAGATACCGGAGCCGAACGCCGAGCCGGAGCCGCCACCATTGAAGCCGCTGCCGCCGGATACACTGCCCGCCACCTGGGAGAGATCCCCCTGGACGGTGACCGTTCCGCCGCTCTGCACGAAGATTGCGCCGCCCGCGCCGAGGCCACCGCCGCCACCGGAATTAGAATTCACGCCAATACCACCGTTGCCGGCACCGAAGCCGCCTGCGCCTGCTGTTGCTGTGCTGCCATACGTGAACCCGCCACCGCCGCCCCCAAACCCGCCGGCCCCGCCAGTCTGAACAGCGCTGCTGGACGCCGAGCCGCCGCCGCCTCCATATCCGCCAGCGCCGCCTCTTGCCGATGAACCCGCATTGGCGGCACCGCCACCGCCGCCGAAACCGCCAGCCCCCCCAACAACGCTTCCGGAATCGGAGGCAGCTCCGCCGCCGCCGCTGGCAAATCCGCCGGTACCGCCCGTCACATTAGCGGCTCCGCTGACGACCGTGGCTGTCCCGCCATTTGGGCCGCCGCCATTGAACGAGGCGCTTGGCGCGTCGGAGCCGACGAAAAGGCCTCCACCGCCGCTCGGGACGTTTGCATTGCCCTGTCCGCCCATGCCGCCGCCGCCTCCCCCTCCCCCCGGTCCGAGCACCGCGTTGCCACCGTTCGCGTGGGCGTTTGACACCGCGACGTTCGACAGGGTCAATGCCCCGTTGCTGGAGACGAAGACCGCGCCGCCGAGCCCGGCGCCGGCACCGGAGCCCAAGCCGCTTCCCCCCTGCGCCACTGCGTTGGCGATGGATAAATTCTTCAACGTGACCGCGTAGGTCGAGCCGGTTGTGCCGGCATCGCCGATGAAGAAAGGCCGATAGATGCCCGCTCCGCTGATGGTCGGATTGTTGCCGTTGCCGTCAATGGTGACGTTCTTGGTGATGATCGGCAATTCGCTCTGGAGCGTGATGGTGCCACCGACCTGGAACAGGATGGTGTCGCCGCTGGCGGCACTAGTCATGGCGGCACGGAGGCTGCCTGCACCGCTGTCGGCCGTGGTCGTCACCACCAGGGTCGCTGCGCGCGCCTCGCTGGGAAGGCCGATCGTCATCACTGCCGCTGTGACCCCGGCAAGCGCTACGCGCAAACAGGCGACGAGCCGGAAGCTCGCATACCCAATCGGCAGGCAGAACGGCGGGCCTAATCTGGTTGTCATGGAAAGCCTCGGACGCAAATCCAGCCGCACCCGACCAAGAAACAGGCAGCGACAATAAACGAAACTGGAACGGGCTTAGCAGGCAACCCGCGCGGCCGATGTGCCCAGAGTCTCAGCCGCCAATTCCCACCGGTACTGATGCAATCGCATCACAACTTCCGCGCACGCCTTGCCAATTCCACACGATTGCTCGAAGCTGGCCGGGTCATTTAGATACGGCGTTTGGATGTCTGTGCTCCGGATGGTCTTCGTCCGTGCGGCTTGGCTTGGTCGGGGGACGGGATGGACGGAGCGTCAGCGAACGCGGGCACGCGATCGAGCGACGGCACACATGAGGGCTTACGCGGCCCGGAGGCGGTGAAACAGCTTCGCATCATGCTCGCAGATCTCTGCGACCTGATCCCGCTCACCGCCGAGGCAGATTTCCGCTTCACGTCGCGGACAAAAATGATCGGCAATGCCCTGCTGGTGGAGTCGCTGGTCAGCGATCTGGAATATGACCGGACGCCGGCACACATCGCCCGGGGAGGGCTCGATCACTATAACATCGCCCTGTGCGTCGAAGGTGAGATGTGGTTCGGCTCCGGCCGGCGCGAAGTGACGTTGAGGCCCGGCGACATCTGCCTGCTCGACATGGGCCAGCCGAACCGCACGGTGCAACGCGGCGGCGGCGGTCGAACCCGGATCATCGCGATCATTCTGCAACGCGCGATGCTGGTCCCACGCCTTGCGCATCCTGACTCGGCGACGGCGATCTTGCTGCCGTCGGACCACCCCCATGCACGTCTGCTCGGGAAACACTTCGCGGCGCTGATGCTGGCTCCGGCCCCCGAGGCCGGCAGCGCCGAGGCCACGATCGAGGCGATCGCGGAGATCGTCGCGGCGGTTGCCGGCGGCGCGGCCGACATTGCCGAGGGCGTTGAGCGGGCCGAGCGGCATCTTTATCTCACGATGATCAAGCGCCACATCGCCGGCCATCTCACCGACACGCTCACTGCCGGCGAGCTCTGCCGCCAATTCCAGATTTCGCGCGCGAGCCTCTACCGGCTGCTCGAAGCCGACGGGGGCCTGGCGCATTACATCAGGGAGCAACGGCTCAACCACGCCTTGCGACTCCTGATATCTCCGGCCGCGCAGGACACGCGTCTGATCGACCTCGCCGTCGACCTGCACTTCAGCAGCGACTCCACCTTCATCCGGGCGTTCCGGCGAAAGTTCGGCCTGACGCCGGGCGAGCTCAGGGAGATGTACGATACGTGGCTGCGCGAGACCGGCGCGGTGCCGGCGTTCGACACGGTGCTGCATCAACTGGCCCGTCGGCGCGCGCCGTAGACGTCTGATCAGGCGAGCTCCACGCCGCGGCGCTCGGGGATCAGCGCGAGCAGCGCCACGATGTCGAGGATGTAGAGCAGCGCGAGCCCGGCGATTGCGGTCGGGAAGCCATAGGCCGCGCTGACGATGCCGACCACCAGTGGACCGAAACCGGCGACCGCGCGACCGACATTGAAGAACACGTTCTGCGCGGTGGCGCGCGCCGCGGTCGGATAGAGCTCGCTCATCAACGCGCCGTAACCGCCGAGCATGCCGTTGACGAAGAAGCCCATCACGGCGCCGCCGACCAGCAGCGCCGTCGCGGCTGTCAGCTGCGCATAGACCACCACCATGATGGCCGCGCCCAGCATGTAGGTCAGGAACGCAGGACGGCGGCCTAAGCGATCGGCAGCGTGGCCGAACAGGAAGATGCCGAGCGCCATGCCGGCGATGGTGACCGATGTCCAGACCGCCGATTGCGTCAGACCATAGCCGAACCGCGTGGAGAGATAGTTAGGCAACCAGATCATGATGCCGTAGTAGCCGAAATTCTGCACCGAGCAGAGGATGATCATCCCGAGGCTGATTTTGGTCGTCTCTCTATCGGCCACGAGCGCGCGAAGCGAAGAGGCCGCATCCGTCGCTTTCGCCTTGTGCGCCATGAAGACATCGGGCTCGTGAAGTTTCCGCCGGATCACATAGGCGACCAGCGCCGGAAACACGCCGAGTGCGAACATCCCGCGCCAGCCGATGACGGGCAGCAGGATCGGCGTCACCAGCGCCGCGATGAGCACGCCGAACTGCCAGCCGAGACCGACATAGGATGTGGCCCGCGCGCGTTTCTCAGCGGGCCAGGCCTCCGCCACCAGCGCCATGCCGATGCCGAACTCGCCACCGAGACCAATGCCGGCGATGGCCCGGTAGGTCAGGAGATCCCAGTACCCCTGCGCGAATGCGCAGAGGCCAGTGAAGATCGCAAACAGCACGATGCTCCAGGTCAGGACTCGGACCCGGCCAAGCCGGTCCGACAGCATGCCGAAGACGAAGCCACCGAGCACTGCGCCGACCAGCGTCCCCGTCACCAGCGAGGCGGCCTGGGGTTGCGTGAGATGGAGGTCCTTCGAAATCGCGCTCAGCATGAAGCCGAGGATGAGAAGGTCGAACCCATCCATGGCGTAGCCCAGCGCCGAGCCCCACAGCGCCCGGCGTGCCAGGGCGTCGACATCCCCTGCACGGGATGCGAGCGGTGCTTCGGCTCCAGTGAGACTAACGCCCGGCATCTGGCTCATTGCTCCCCCGCTCCCAGACCGACACCGCTGAGATCGCGTCCCCCATTACGGCCGCACCCTACACCTCAGACCAGATGACACGCCACGGCGTGACCGCTCGCCCCCTCCTTCAGCTCCGGCGCGCTCTCCGAGCAGCGCGGCTGGGCAATCGGGCAGCGGGTGTGGAAGTGGCATCCCTTTGGCGGATTCATCGGGCTCGGCACGTCGCCCTTCAGGCGGATGCGGTTGCGCTTGAGCTTGGGGTCGGGCACCGGCACCGCGGAGAGCAGCGCCTGCGTATAGGGATGCTGCGGATGGCGGTAGAGATCGCTCGCTTTCGCCAGCTCGACGATGCGGCCGAGATACATCACGGCGACGCGGTCGGAGATGTGCTCGACCACCGAGAGGTCGTGCGCGACGAAGAGATAGGTGAGGTTCAGCTCGGCCTGGAGGTCCTCCAAGAGATTGATCACCTGCGCCTGGATCGAGACGTCAAGCGCGGAGACCGGCTCGTCGCAGACGATTAGCTTCGGCTCGACCGCGAGCGCGCGCGCGATGACGATGCGCTGGCGCTGGCCGCCGGAGAATTCATGCGGGTAGCGGCGCATGTGCTCAGCCTTCAGCCCGACCTTCACCAGGAGGCCCGCGACGCGCTCCTCGCGTTCCTTGGCCGATGAGGCAAGGTTATGGATGGTGAAGGCCTCGCCGAGGATCGCGCCGACCGTCATGCGCGGATTGAGCGAGGCGAACGGATCCTGGAACACGAGCTGCATGTTCCGCCGCATCGCGCGCAGATCATTGCCACTGAGCTTGCGCACGTCCTGGCCGTCGAAGGTGACCTCGCCTTCGGTCGGCTCGATCAGGCGCAGCACGCAGCGGCCCGTCGTGGACTTGCCGCAGCCGGATTCACCGACGAGACCGAGTGTCTCGCCGCGATTGAGCGAGAACGACACGCCGTCGACCGCATAGACGCTGGCGACCTGACGCGACAACAGGCCGCCGAGCACGGGAAAATGCTTCTTGAGCCCGGAGACGCGCAGCAAGGGTTCGCTCATGACGCGTCTCCCAGATGACAGGCCATGCGGTGGCCGGGCGCGATTTCGCGCAAGCGCGGCTCCTTCTCGGTGCAGATGCTCATGGCGTGGCGGCAGCGCGGCGCAAAGCGGCAGCCGACCGGTGGGTTGATCAGGATCGGCACCGAGCCGCCAATCGCCTCGAGGCGCGTCTTGTGCTCGCTGGCGAGATCGATGCGCGGGATCGAGCGGATCAGGCCTTGCGTATAGGGATGACGGGGATCGCCGAACAGGTCGTCGACGAGCGCCTCCTCGACCACCTTTCCGGCATACATCACGACGACGCGCTGCGCAGTCTCGGCGACGACGCCCATGGCATGGGTGATCAACATCACCGCCATGCCGAAGCGCTCCTTCATGTCCTGGAGCAGGTCGAGGATCTGCGCCTGGATGGTGACGTCGAGCGCTGTGGTGGGCTCATCCGCGATGACGAGCTTGGGCTTGCAGGCGAGCGCCATCGCGATCATCACGCGCTGGCGCATGCCGCCGGAGAACTGATGCGGATAGTGATGCACGCGGCCTTCGGCATTCGGGATCTGCACCAGCTTGAGCATCTCGATGGTGCGCTCGAGCGCCTGCTTCCTGGTCACCGCCTCATGGCGGCGCAGGCTCTCGGCGATCTGCTCGCCGACGGTCAGAACCGGATTGAGCGAGGTCATCGGCTCCTGGAAGATGAAGCCAATCTCCTTGGCTCTGATATCATCGAGCTGCTGGCTCGTCAGCGGCACGAGATCGCGGCCCTCAAAGATGATCTCGCCGGCCGCGATGCGGCCGGGCGGCATCGCGATCAGCTTCAGGATCGACATCGCGGTCACGGTCTTGCCGCAGCCGGATTCGCCGACGACGCAGAGCGTCTCGCCCTTGTTGATCGAGATGTCGACGCCGTCGACGGCCTGCAAAATGCCGTCGTCTGTCGAAAAGTGGGTCTTGAGACCTTTGATTTCGAGCAGCGGCGCCATCAGATCACCCGTCGCGCATCGAGCGCGTCGCGCAGGCCGTCGCCAATGAAGTTGATGGCCACCACGGCGATGAAGATCGCGCCGCCCGGAAACAGCGCCCAGTGCGGGCCGATGTCGAGAAAATCCTTGGCATCATAGAGCAGCCGTCCCCAGGTCGGGGTATCCGGCGGAAAGCCGAGGCCGAGGAAGGACAGCGTCGATTCCGCGATGATCGCGGCCGCAACATCGATGGTGCCGGCGATGATCACGGGACCCACGGCATTGGGCAGGATGTGCCGCACCACCTGCCGCACCGGGCTTGCCCCGAGCGCGCGCGCCGCTTCGACGAACTCCTTCTCGCGGATCGACAGGAACTGCGCGCGCACCAGACGCGCGACAGGCATCCAGCGCAGGCCGCCGATGACAAGCACGATCAGAATGAAGATGCCGCCTTCGGGACCGAACATCGCCTTCAGCCCATCGCGGAAGAGATAGATGAGCAGCAGCAAGAGCGGCAATTGCGGCAGCGACAGGAAGAGGTCGGTGAGCCACATCAAGCCATGGCCGAGCGCGCCGCGCGACATGCCCGCGAGCGCGCCGATCAGCGTGCCGACGAACACCGAGACCAGCATCGCGGCAAGGCCCACCGCAAGCGAGATACGGCCGCCATAGATCATGCGCGCCAGGAGATCCTGGCCGAGATCATCGGTGCCGAAGGGATGGGCGAGCGACGGCCCCTGCATGCCCGCCACGATGTCGATGTCGTTGATCTTGACGTGCCAGAGGAACGGACCGATCAGCACGGCGAGGATCAGCACCAGCAGCAGGAACGTGCTGATCACGGCCATCCGGTGGCGGCGAAAACGCCGCCACGTCTCGCGCCAGGGCGAATAGACGGCCCGCTCGGGAGCCTTCTCAGCGGAGGGAGATGCGAGGGTCAAGCCAGCCATACAGGACGTCCGCGATGAGATTGAAGAGCACAACGAGACACGCGAAGACGAAGGTGACGGCCATCACCACGGGCGTGTCGTTGGCGAGAATGGAGGAGATCAGCAGCGAGCCTATGCCGGGGATACGGAAAATCTGCTCGGTGACGATGGCGCCGCCGAACACGGCCGGCATCTGCAACGCGATGAGCGTCACGACCGGGATCATCGCATTGCGCATCACGTGCTTGACGATCACCTTCGCCTGGCCAAGTCCCTTGGCGCGCGCGGTCGTGACATAGTCAAGCCGGATCACGTCGAGCATGGCCGAGCGCACGAAACGAGTCATGGACGCCGCCTGGAACAGGCCAAGCACGGCTACCGGCATGATCGCCTGCCGGATCATCTCCAGCACCCAGCGGATGCCGGTCGCGTTAATGTCGGTGGAATAGACCAGCGGCAGCCAGTCCAACGTGACCGAGAAGATCAGGATGAACAGAATGCCGGTGAAGAAGGTCGGCAGCGAGAAGCCGACGAAAGCGAGCGTGTTGGCGATCTGGTCGAACAGCGAGTAGGGCTTCGTCGCCGCGTAGACGCCGACGGGGATCGCAACCAGCAACGCGAGGATCTGCGCCGAGCCGATCACATAGAGCGTGGCCGGCAGGCGCTGGAGGATGAGCTGGTCGACGTTCATTCGGCTGACGAAGGAGAAGCCCCAGTCGCCATGCGCCATGGCGGAGAGCCAGTGCAGGTAGCGAAGATAGATCGGATCATCGAGGCCGAACTTCGCCCGAAGTGCGGCAGCGACTTCGGGCGGCACGTTCGGATTGGTCGCCAGCTCCGAGAACGGATCCCCCGGGGCAAGCGCCAGAACCACGAACAGCACCAGCGAGATGCCGAGCAGGCTCGGAATGGCGATCAGCAAGCGACGCAGGACATACTGACTCATAGGAAAAGATCCCGTCTATGCCCTCGCGATCATACCTCCCGGTACCAGTCGAACAGGTTGTCGGTCTCGTTGGCCCAGCCGCTGATGATGCACGCCAAATTGTTGGCGGCGGCTTCCACCTTGAGGCGATGCTGCACGGGGATGAAGACGACCTCCTTGATCAGGAGATCATTGGCCTTGATGTAGAGCTCCGCGCGCTTGAGCGGATCCATCTCGGCTTCCGCGGCCGCGATGATCGCGTCGTAGTCCTTGTTGGCCCAGCGCGAGAAATTCGGGCCCTGCCACTTGTTCTCCTTGGTCGCAACGTTGTCCGACGTATAGCGGCGCATGTGCTGCGCCGGATCCGGCTGGCTCATGGGGATCTGAAACATCTCCATGTCGGCATAGAACTTCGGATAGGTGTCGGGATTGCCGACGTCGGAGGAGAAGAACACGGAGGCGACGACCGATTTCAGCTCGACGTCGATGCCGGCCTTCTGGCAGGCTTGCTTGACGATGGCCTGGGTTTTCTGGCGCGGGCCGTTGATCGAGGTCTGGTAGAGGAGCTTCAGCTTCTTGCCGTCCTTCTCGCGGATGCCGTCCGCGCCGGGTTTCCAGCCGGCGTCATCCAGCATCTTCGACGCCTTCTCGATGCTGAACTCCCAGGTGTTGTTCTTGGAGACGAACTTTTCTGGACCGTTGAGGAAGTTGGCCGTGGTGCGGCCGGCGCGGCCGTAGATTGCCTTCTTGACCGCTTCGCGATCGACCAGCAGCGATAGCGCCTTGCGCACCGCGGGATCGGAGAACAGCGGATGCTTGGTCTTCATCGAGGAGCGCTCGCCGTCCACCTCGGTGTTGGGATCGGTCGAGTTCAGCACGATGAACTCGGTGTCGCCACCGACAGCGTAGACCGCCTTGCCCTTGCCGCCCTTCTCGAGCCGCAGCAGCACGTCGTCTTCGACCTGAATGTTGTAGCCAAAATCATATTCGCCGGTCTGGATCACCGCGCGCGCCGCCGAGACGGCATCGCCGCCGCCCTTCATCTCGAGCGTGTCGAAATAGGGACGGTTCGGCATGTGATAGTCGGGATTGAGCTCACCGCGAACGAGATCGCCCGGCTTGAACTCGATGAATTTGTACGGGCCGGTACCGACGGGCGAGAGGTTGTTCGGCGCTTCACGGGATTTGGCGCCCTTGTAGGCTTCAAACAAATGCTTGGGGATGATCGGTCCGACCGCAGCGCCGACGAAGGCGTCGGCCCAGAACGGGGTCGGCTTGGGAAACAGAATACGGACCGTGAGATCGTCGACCTTCTCGACCTTGATGTCGCGATAGACTGCGATGCTCGTTGCTGCCGTGGCAGGATCGCTGGCGTATTCCCAGTTGAACACGACGTCGTCGGCGGTGAACGACTTGCCGTCGTGCCATTTGACGCCGGGCTTGAGCTTCCAGGTCACCGACTTGCCGTCGGCGGCGAGGCCGCCGTTCTGGATCGATGGGATCTCGGCGGCAAGAACGAGCTTCATATTGCCGTCGGGATCCCAGCAGCCCAGCGGCTCATAAAAAAGGCGCGAGCCATCCTGATCCTTGGTGCCGGTGGCGAAATGCGGATTGAGCAGGGTCGGGCCCTGCCACCACAGCAGCTTCAGCGCGCCGCCGCCGCCACGCTTGGTGGGCTTGTAGGTTGAGGGTCCCTCGGCCATAGCGACGCCGCCGAGCGCGAGAATCTGGTTGGCCAAAGGCGCGGTCAGGCCGACAGCGGCCATGCGCTTGATGAAGGCGCGGCGATCCATCCGGCCGTCCGCCACCTTGTCGATCATTGCACGCAGTTTCTTGTCCAGCATGGTTGTCCCCCGTCTGGTTCCGGTATGGATGCAGGCGGCCGCAAGGGCGGCCGCCCGGTTAGCTGGCGGTAGATGGCACACCGAATGGGGCGCGCGTCAACTGCGACCGTGTGTATGCAAACGGTCTTCTGGCTGTCGCTTGGGCAAAACTCTGTTCCGCCGCTCAACCGTTCGGCAATTCGGCGGCAAAACGCCCGCTAATCAACGCTGCACTGCGAAAAATATGTTCGGCAGATCAGACGAAGTAACGAGACAGAATTCTACACCACGGACATATCCAGCGGTGGCGCAACATGGTCCGGCAGCGGACAGACATAAGGTGTCTTGGCCGTGCGCTTCTTCAGGTCTGCTTTCGCAGCCTTGATCAGCTCCGGCTCCGTGAGCGCCTTGATGCCGAGACCGGCCATCGCCTTGGCGGCCTGAACCATCGCTTTGTGGGCGTGCGGGCTCTTGCCCTGCGCCACCACCTGCCAGGTGTGGAACGGCGTGCCGATTGCAACCGTCGGTGCGTGGACCTGCACCGTCGGCACAACCCAGCTCACGTCACCGACGTCGGTCGAGCCGACCAGCGGATTACGCTTGGCATCGAGCGGCACGAGGAAGTCGGCGAGCGGCCGCTCCGTCTGCTCCATGCCGATCGCGTAATAGACCGAGGAGATGTCCTTGTCGCTCAGCGTGGCGCGAATCTGGCCGGCGAAATTCTTGTCGGCATCGTCGAAATGCGGCGGCCCGAGCTCTTCCATGACCCGGTGCAGCGCCTGCTCCAGCGGCGCATTGGGCAGGATGTTGGAGACTGCGGAAATGATCTTCATCTCTACCTTGGTCTCGGTCATCAGGGCCGCGCCCTGCGCGATCTTGCTCACGCGCTCGACCAGCTCGTTCATGCCGGGCAGATCCCGAGCACGAATGGAGTAGCGCACGCGGGCATGGGCCTGCACCACGTTCGGCGCGATACCGCCGGTATCGAGCAGCGCGTAGTGCACGCGCGCGTCGCTCGGCATGTGCTCGCGCATGTAGTTGACGCCGACATTCATCAATTCGACCGCGTCGAGTGCGGAGCGACCGAGATGGGGCGAAGCCGACGCATGCGAGGTGCGGCCGGTGAAGATGAAGTCGGCGCGCGTGTTGGCGAGCGACGGCGTCACCGCCACTTCCCAGAAGCTGTGGGGATGCCAGGTGATGGCGATATCGGCGTCCTCGAAGGCACCGGAGCGCACCATGAAGGCCTTGGCCGCGCCGCCTTCTTCGGCCGGACAGCCATAATAGCGCACGCGGCCAGGCACCTTGTGCTCGGCGAGCCAGTCCTTCACCGCGGTCGCCGCGAGCAGCGCGGCAGAGCCGAGCAGATTGTGACCACAGCCATGGCCATGACCGCCGGTCTCGACCGGACGATGCTCGGCAACACCCGCCTCCTGGCTGAGGCCCGGAAGCGCGTCATATTCACCGAGGAAGGCGATGACCGGGCCGCCCTCGCCCCACTCGCCCATCAGCGCGGTCGGAATGCCTGCGACATTCTCGGTGATGCGGAAACCCTGATGATGCAGCTCGGCCAAGTGCTCGGCGGCGGAGCGCGCCTCGGTGTAGCACACCTCCGGCGTTCCCCAGACCCTGTCGCTCAAGTCGATGAAACGCGCCTTGATCGTGTCAATGCCACGCCAGATATCGCTGCGGTTGTCCATGCTTCGGTCCGTAATCCCTTGGTCAAAACGAGAAGCGGCAATGGTTAGCAGCTTCGCTTCAGCGCGCCTAGCACCAGCCGGGACACCTGCCATGCGACCGAAGCGGCTCGTGAGTTGTGACACCAATTTCATCAATTCGCGTTGGCCGTCTGTTCCAACGGTCTTTCAAGACCGCCCTACGAGGCATACATTAACGGTGCTTCACGCCTTGCTCGTTGCCGCAAATGCTGGAACGCCAGGCCAAGAGACTCTCAAGGAGAGAACTCCATGCCCGCTTTGACCGAATGGAGGGTGCCGCCGGCACATCAACCGCATGCTGGCGACTACGGGTTCGATCTCGACCGCGCGCTCTCCTCCGTCGTCGGCCTGCATTCCATCATTCCGGCGGACGCATTCAGCGCCGAGACGCTCGGCACGGAGCGCGCTGGCAATGGTATCGTGATCGATGACGGCTTGGTGCTGACCATCGGCTACCTCATTACCGAGGCGGAAGCGGTGTGGCTGCATCTTGGCGACGGGCGCGTGATGCAAGGCCATGTGCTGGGTTTCGACCAGGTCACCGGCTTCGGCCTGGTGCAGGCGCTCGGCAAGGTCGACCTCGCACCTGTTCCGCTCGGCTCATCGGCCAAGACCAGGATCGGCGACCGCGTCGTGGTCGGCGGCGCCGGCGGGCGCACGCGGTCGGTCGCGAGCCAGATCGTGGCCAAGCAGGAATTCGCCGGCTACTGGGAATATCTTCTGGACGAAGCGATCTTCACCTATCCCGCCCATCCGAACTGGGGCGGCACGGGGCTGTTCAACGATCGCGGCGAGCTGATTGGGATCGGCTCGCTGCAGCTCGAGCGCGAGCGCGATGGCAAGGCCGAGCACGTCAACATGGTCGTGCCGATCGACCTGCTCACGCCGATCCTGGACGATCTGCGTAAATTCGGCCGTGTCAACAAGCCGGCGCGGCCCTGGCTCGGGCTGTTTTCGACCGAGATCGATCGCCGCGTGGTGATCATCGGCATCTCCTCGAACGGACCTGCGGCACGGGCCGAGCTCAAGACCGGCGACGTCATCCTGGCCGTCGATGGCGAGAAGGTGACGAGCCAGACGGGCTTCTATCGCAAGCTGTGGTCGCTCGGCACGGCGGGCGTCGACGTGCCCCTGACGGTACACCACGAAGGCGTCACCTTCGACGTGACGGTGACCTCGACCGACCGCATGAAGCTGTTGAAGGCACCGAGGCTGCACTGATCGAGGCTGCGCCAAGGCAGGACAGGAACGCGAGCCGATGAGCGAGGCCGTGGTAGACGACATCGTGGCCGTGCTACCGCCATTGCTCGATGCGCTGGACGCGCTCGGCTTCGTCGCGCGGCACCTGCACCCGCCGAACTTCGACTCCGTCATGACCGCGATCGGAACGCCGGATGAGACCTTGCAGGCCGCGCGCTCTGCGCTTGGCGAATGGCCACAGGCCTTTGCCGACATGCGGGAGCTGCTGGATCGAGCCTGCGACGAAGCACTCGCGGCGTTTGCCGGCTTGCGGACGGTTCAAGCCGGCAATGGCGATATCGTCGCCGTCTTCCGCGCGCTGCGACACGCGCCGCGCGCGCTGGAAGCGCTCTATCCGCTCGCCCGAAAGTTTCCGCCGGTGAGCAGCTTCTTTCTCAACGCCGAGATGCGCGCGGACGAAAGTCTCTTGGGCCGGCTGGCCGCGCCCGCCACCGGGCAGACGGGCATCTTCCATCGTAACAACGAGCCCGGCAGCCGCGGCGGCTACTCGCTCTACGTGCCGGAATATTACACGCCCGAGCGGTCATGGCCGCTGGTGATGGCGCTGCATGGCGGTAGCGGCAATGGCCGCGGCTTCCTGTGGAGCTGGCTGCGCGACGCGCGCAGCGCAGGCGCGATTCTGGTGGCGCCGACCGCGACGGGGCCGACCTGGGCGCTCATGGGCGAGGACACCGACACGCCGAATCTTGCGCGCATCCTCGAAACGGTCCGCGGCCTCTGGAATCTCGACCCGTCGCGAATGCTGCTGACCGGCATGAGTGATGGCGGCACGTTCTGCTATGTCAGCGGGCTCGATCAGGCATCACCGTTTACGCATCTTGCGCCGGTGTCGGCAACATTCCATCCGCTGATGGCGGAGATGGCAGACGGCGCTCGCCTGCAAGGCTTGCCGGTCTTCATCACCCACGGCCGGCTCGACTGGATGTTTCCCGTGCAGGTCGCGCGGCAAACGCAGTCAGCCCTGTTTGCCGCTGGCGCAGACGTCACTTATCGCGAGATCGACGATCTCAGCCATTGCTATCCGCGCGAGATCAATGCGGAGCTGTTGCAGTGGCTGAATGACGGGTGAACAGGTCGTCCTTATCCTCGCCGCACTGACCGGGAACTCTTGTCCTGCACTGAACGTTATTGCCGGTCACCGGAGGTTCACTATGAGAGTTTTGTTCGGAATGATCCTGGGCGCGCTGCTGCTTGGCATCGGCGTCTACATTCACGACTCGATGCAGACGTCTGCCAACAGCGAGGTCGCTGCAACCAGTCGCACCATCGTCAACTGGGACGTCGCGAAGGCCGATTGGGACGCGCTGGTGGACCGCGCGCACAAGGACTGGGTCAGAATTTCGTCGAAGTAACGGCTTGCGCTCAGCAAGCCATCGACAAGGCGCCGTCGCGATTCGCGACGGCGCCTTTGTCTTGCTGCGCGGTAACTCAGTTGCTCTTCCCTGCCTTCGCCTTGCGTGCGTCCGCGATCACCTGCTCGAACTCGGCCGTGGTGAGCACGCCGGGCACGCGGAATTTGCCGACGATGAAGGACGGCGTGCCGCGGAAGCCGAAAGCCTCGGCCTGATCGTTGTTGCGTTTCAGGATCGCGTCGATGTCCTTGGCGCGGCCGGCCAGATCGCGCTTCAGGCGATCCATGTCGACGCCGGCGCCCGCCAGCAGTTCGTTGATGCGCGGCTCGGTCAGGCGCGAATTCACGCCCATCATCGCGTCGTGCGCCTGGTCGTACTTGTCCTGGAATTTGGCCGCGAGCGCCGTCCGAGCCGCGGTCACCGAAACCGGTCCAAGGATCGGCCAGTCCTTCAGCACCAGCCGGACCTTGCCGTCGTCCTGGACGATCTGGCGCAGCTCCGGCTCGACGCGGCGGCAATAGGGACATTGATAGTCGGACCATTCGACGATGGTGATGTCGCCGTCGCGGTTGCCGATCACGGGCACGTCGGGATCGCGCAGCACGGCCGCTTCAGTCAGGATCGTATCGTCATCGCCCGTCGCAGCGCGGCCGGGGCGGAGGCCGCCTGCGAGTACCGCAGCGGCTCCAATCAGCGCAAGCGCCTCGCGACGCGTCCGTTTGTCTTCAAGCCCGATCATAAACCCGTTCCAATTCGACCGTTTGGCGCTTCTACGGCCTGAGGCGCAGAAGCGTTACGCTACCCAGCATATAGAGTGCCCCGCCGGTATTAACAGCCGAAAAATCCGTATGCGGGCCATCCCGCCCGCTCGGCTCAGGCGGCAGGGCCGGCCTGCACCTGTACGGGCGCCGCGCCGCGGCGGACCAGCGCCATCAGCGTGGCGGTCATGGTCGCAACCAGCGTCGTCGCACCGTCCTGCCGCGCGAAGGCCTTGGCCTCGCAGAAAGTGAGCGTGCGGCCCGGCTTGACCACCTCGGCCCTGAAGACGAAGCCCTCGCCGCGCGCCGGCGCGACCAGGTTCGTCTTGAACTCGACGGTGAGGATGTCGGCCTCGCGCGGCATCAGGGTGAAGGCGGCAACGCCGCAGGCATTGTCAAGGCCAGCGGTGACGATGCCGGCATGCACGAAGCCGTTCTGCTGGGTGAAGCCGGCCGCATAACCCATCGCCAGCTCCGCCTCGCCCGGCGCAAGGCGCACGAGCGAGATGCCGAGCGTGCGCATCGCCGGCTGGCCGTCGAACAGACGGGCTGCGGCCGCGCGAAAATCAGGATTCTTAGGCTCGAAGCTGGCCATCTCGTCACGCCATGACCGGCTCGGAGAGATGTCGCATCGCGGTCTCGCGGATCGCAATTTCGAACGGCGTCGACTTGCGCGCCTCCCGGTTCATGTGCACGGCGGTGATCTCGCAAGTTGCTGATATCTCGCCCGTCTCGACGTTGCTCATCTCGTGCCGGAAGCGGATCGATTTCTCGCGGACCTCGAGGAGGATGCTGCGGATCTCGACGATGTCGCCGGCGAGCAACTCGCGTTTGTAGGTGATGTTCTGCTGCACCGCAGCCATGCCGCGGCCGGAGGTGCGCAGATAGCTCGGCGTCAGCCCGAGGCGCGCGAACAGATTCCAGTTGGGCTCGTCGAACTTGCCGACATACCACATGATGTTCATGTGGCCGACATGGTCGCATTGCCACGGATAGACCGTACCGCGATAAGTCGCCTCCTGCATCGCCGTTTCTCGCCTTTGATTTTTGATACGGTAGCGTATCAGGCCCGTGACGGGTTAGCAATACGGTACCGTATCAAACCTCGATGAGAGACGAATTCATGAGTGATGCCAAAGGCGATGTCTGGGTCGAGGCCGCCTTCGCGGAGCTTGCCCGCACTGGGATCGAAGGCGTGCGGGTCGAGGTAATCGCGAAAAATCTGGGCGTCACCAAGGGCGGCTTTTACCGCCGCTTCGCCGACCGCGCCGCACTGCTTGGCGCGATGCTGGAACGCTGGCGCGAGGGGCGTACGGAAGCGATCGCGCAGCAGACGAGTCTCGAGGGACAAAGCGCGCGCGAGCGGCTGAAGGCGGTGATCCAGCTTTATTCCGAACGCGTGAACCCGGCCGCCATGGCGATCGAGCTTGCGATCCGGCAATGGGCGAGATCCGACGAGACCGCGGCGTCAGCGGTGGCAAGCGTCGACGCGGCGCGCCTCAAACATGTCGCGGAGCTCTATCGCGCAACGGGCCTCGGCGCCGATGAGGCCGATGCGCAGGCTTTCCTGTTCTACTGCTTCGTGTTCGGCCAAAGCCTGCTCTTCGTCGAGCGTGGCCCGCGCAAGCGGGCGCAGATGATTGCAAAGTCGGCCGAGAAGCTGCTCGCGACCGACTGAGCGGCCGGAGTGTCGCCCCGGCCGCTCAGATTACTTCAAAGCTTAGGCTGCACCCTTCAGGCGCTTGGTGCATTCGCTGTAATAGCCGCCGCCCTTCTGGATCCACTTCAGTCCGCCATTGGCGTTGGTCGCCTTGTTGGCGTTGTACTGGTCGACGCACGTATGCATGCGTGCCTTGCCGGCGGTCTCCTTGCTGTATTTCGGATCGACCGCGTTCGGGAAGGTCGCGGGGCCGGTAGCAGCAGGCGCTAGGGCGGGAGTCGCGGGCGGAGCGGCTTCTTTCTTCGCCTGCTTGGGCTCGGCCGGAGCTGCCGGGGCCGCCGGCGCGGCAGCAGCGGGAGCTGCGGCTGCGTCGGCGCCGCACTGCGCCTTCCGGAAATCATTCCATTTCATGCCGCCCAGCGTGCCGTCCTTTTTGGCCGCCTGGTACTTGGCGCTGCATTCCTGTGTGGTCAGCGCCTTCGCCGGCGCGGTCGCGAGCAACGCTGCGACGCTGGAAGCCGCAATTGCGCAGAACAATTTTGCCTGAATGGTCATCCTTCGTCTCCTCCTTAGATCTGCCCCGGGGGAAGCAAATTGGGATCACTATCCTAGCGTGTCGGGAGCGGCCGACAAGGAAGTGATGACTTTCGCAGCCAAAATTTAGTGATCGCGATGCGCCGTCCATTCATGTGGCGTTCAGCAATGCGGGCCGACGTTCTCCGCCCTTGTTCAATTTCGCAAACACAAGAGTGCAACACATGACCCTCGCCTCGCGCATCGCCGTCGTCGCCCTCGCCTCCCTGTTCGCCACCGGCACTGCCTTCGCGCAGACCGCGGCGCCGGCCGCCAAGAGCGATACTGCAGCCACCACAACCGACAAGAAGGCGCCGAAGCAGCACTCGGCCGAATCGCTCGAATGCTCCAAGCAGGCGGATGCCAAGGGTCTGCACGGCAAGGAGCGCAAGAAATTCCGCTCCGAGTGCATGAAGGAAGCAAAGGCCGGCACCGCCGCCCCCGCCGCGAAGTAATTCCGTCACATTCGCCCCTAGAGGCGCGCGCAATGCGGCATGACATGACCGCAATTGTGCGCGCCTTTCCGATTTGCCATAAGGCGGTGTGAAGCAGATCACCGCCTCCCCGCCCTTTGAGCTGCCGTCCCGCGCCAAGATCTTGAGCGCCGTCGAGACGCTCGTCATCGGCGCAGTCGGCGGACTGGTTTTCCTGTTCGCCAATCTGCCGGGCGGACTGATCTCCGGCGCCATGATCGCGGTCGGAATCGCCGCGATCGCCGGCCGCCCGCTCGCGGTACCGCCGATCCTGACGCAGACCGTGCTGGTGCTGCTCGGCATCTCCCTCGGGTCCGTCGTTTCGCGTCACCTGATCCAGCAGGTCAGCGCCTACCCGTTGACGATCGGACTGCTGGCGCTCGCGACGTTCTGCTCGACCTTCGGCTCGAGCTATTACCTGCAACGCATCCATGGCTGGGACCGTACCTCGGCTTTTCTCGCCGGAAGCCCAGGTGCGCTGTCGCAGATCACGATCCTGGCGGTCGAACGCGGCGCCGACCTGCCGGGGATCGCGGTGGTGCAGACCATGCGCGTGATCATCCTCACTGCGGCGCTGCCGATGGTGCTGGCGATCGGAGGCGTCGCGCCCTCGGCGGCACCGTCGTTGACGACCGCGATCGCCTCGCCGTTCGAGCTCCTGATCCTCGTCGTCGCCTCGCTCGCGCTATCGCTCCTGCTGCGGCTCGCCAAATTCCCCGCGAGCTGGATGTTCGGTGCGATGATCGCCTCCAGCGTGCTGCACGGAGCGGGATGGGTCGAAGGCGGCCTGCCGAACTGGGTGCGCGGCGTGGCGCTGGTCGGTATCGGCGCGCTGATCGGCAGCCGTTTTGCGCGGATGAAGGTCAAGACCCTCGCCGGCCACATCAACGCGGCGCTCGGCTCGTTCGCGATCGCGATTGCGATTTCCGGCATCTTCGTCGCGATCGTCGTGCTGACGACCCATGTGAAATTTTCCGACATCATCGTCGCATTCGCGCCGGGCGCGATGGACGCGATGCTTGCCCTGGCGCTGACGCTACACATCGACCCGATCTTCGTCGGCGCACATCATCTGTCGCGTTTCGTGTTCGTGACCATCGCAACGCCCGGCATCGTGCACCTGTTCGGACGCACGCAGGATGACGTGGATGATTAGGTGTCAATCCTCATCCTGAGGAGCGCGCCCGTGGCGCGCGTCTCGAAGGATGCAGGCCCGGATGCGGCAACGGGGCCTTCATGGTTCGAGACGCTGCGCGAAGGCGCAGCTCCATGTGGGGCTAGCTTCTTGCGGTTTTGACAAATCCCCAGGCAGCGATCGCCGCCATCGCGAGCGAGATCAGCACATTGTAGCCAGCAAGCGAGAGGCCGAGGAAGCGCCACTGCACCTCGTCGCAGCGGACCACCTTCACCGTATCGAGCCGCGACAACAGATCCTTGGCGCTACCGAGATTAACAACAGGGCCGGAGCAATCGGTCGGCCCCTTCCAAAAACCCCACTCGACACCGGCGTGATAGGTGCCGAGGCCGGCATTGGCCAGCGTCGCCAGCGCGAGCACAGCGAGTCCGGCAAGCAGCAGCGGTCGCGGCGCGCCGGCTTTCGCGGCAAGCGCCGTCAGCGCGGCGAGCGGGATCGCCAGGTAATAGGCGTAGCGCTGCTCGAGGCACAGCGGACACGGCAGGATCTCAAGCACCAGCTGGAAGAACCAGGCACCCGCGATCGTCGCCGCCGCAATCAGGGTGACGGCCGCCGAAGCCGTCAGCGCGGGACTGGCGGCAGCCGGGCTGAACGCTGGTATTGCAGCACTTTTCGACGTCACGGCAGCCTCTGAGCGTGTAGGATCGGCCTAGCCTCTAGCCTCCGTCGAAGCCCCTGTCGAGAACGCGCGGGATCACTTTGGCGCGGGTTGACCCCGCCCTTTCCATGGCTATAGTCCGCCGGCTTCGCGACGCCCAGCCACGGGCCGACCGAGGGCCCCTGTGGCGGAACTGGTAGACGCGCTCGACTCAAAATCGAGTTCCGCAAGGAGTGCTGGTTCGATTCCGGCCAGGGGCACCACGCTTCGCCCTTTCGGGCTTCGTGTGGCGCAGCCATGCGAGGCCGAAAGTTCGAAGCGTGTCCGGCGAAGCCTCTTGGCGAAGACGGACCGGCTCGCCGCTCTTCTCGTAGCGAAGCGACTCCCTAGCAATCATCTAGTCCGCCTATATTCTCCTCCCGTGGGTCTCCTCGCAGCGAGCAGTGTGATGGCCAGACGACGCGCGACCGAAGCAGAGCCCGGCGACATCCCCCGCTATTTCGTCTGGGTGCGCGGGCTCGAAGGGCCCGAGCCGCAGAAATGGATGGCGATGGATTTCGGCGTCGATGGCTGGAAGCGGGCGCAGGTGCTCGCCTATCTCGAGCTGCCGGAAGAGGAGCGGCATCTGTCGCTGTCTATGCTCGCAAGGCGCTATCCGCCACCGCGGGGGGACGCATCGTAGGGTGGCAGCTAACCCACCTTACCAGAGCGAACACTCACCTCCCCCTCGCCGCCGTCGGCGTCAGGCCGAAGCGCCGCCGGAAGGAGCGGTTGAAGTAGGAGAGATCGTTGAAGCCGCAAGCGAACGCAACGTCGCTGATGCGCCCCTCGCTACGGGCAAGGAGATCGGCGGCCTTGCGCAGCCGCAGCTCGTTCAGGCGCGCGGTGAAGCTGGCGCCGGCCTCAAAGAGCAGCTCGTTGACATAGCGCTCGGAAAGGCCCGCGGCTGCGGCGAGCTTCTGCGCGGAAAAATCCGGTTCGTGGAAACGCGTTTTCAGGACCGCCAGCGCGGCCTGGAGCCGCACGGCGCGCAGGCCCCGCCGCCTGGCGGCGGACGCGATGTCGGTGCGTGCGCCCAATCCGAGCGCCGCGAGATCCAGCAGATGCCCCGCAATCGCCATGCCGGCCTCGTCGACGGCGGCGGGATGGCGCAGGAGGAGGTCGCTGTAGTCCATCGCGAGCGACAGCGCCCCGCCCGGCGCGAGCTCCTGCCCGACCAATTCATCGACGTCAGCGACCATCGTGCGCAGCGTCGCGACCGGCAGATGCACGTTGATGAAACGCTTGTGGTTCGTGCCGTCGGCGGCGAAGAACGGCTCGTCCAGCTTGAGCAGCACCATCGATCCCGGCCGCAGGGTGATCTCGCGGCCACGGTGACGCACAGAGGAGGCGGGGTCACCGGTATTGCGTACGAGGCAGAAGCGGTCGTCCCCAGTCTCGATCACCTGCCGCTTCTCGCGCCGCACGGTGACGAAGCTGCCGTCGCAGCGACCGAGCATCGTGGTGCCGATGTGGATCGAGTTCATGGCGGCGCGAAACGGCACGTCGGATGCCGGGTCGAGCTCACCGGTATTGGAAAAATGCTCGAACAACTCAGCAAAGCGGATGAAGCGCTGCCGCTCGGACAGGCCCTGCGGCAGCATATCGGTCGACAACGCTTTCCGGACGACGGGCATCGGGGAAGGTTTTTGGGGAAAGGATTTTTGAAGAGAGACTTGTGAAGACTGGCTGGCAAGAAACGGAGCGAACTAAAGGGCGCGAACCTGCTGGACGCGGACTGAACGGCCGGTGAATGCGCCCCGTGAGGCTATCAGCACGACGACGTGATTTGAACAGCGCCGATCAGTCCAAACCCGAAATCGTTCGACGCCGGACAGTCCAAGACGGCTTGCTGGCAAGGACCTTATTCAGGCCTCGGATGCGCCGGGCCCGGCGCCTCCCGGCATCCGGGTGGCCGCAGCCTGACGCCCGCTGGAGGAGACAACGACATGCGAACTTCTCTACCCCGCAGCCTCGCGCTCGGCGCGGCGATCGCCGCAAGCCTCGGCATCGGCTACGCAATCGGCGCCCAGCCGCACATGGACGAGAGCGTCACGATCCTGCAACAGGCCCGCGTCGAACTCGCCAAGGCCGAACCGAACAAAGGCGGCCATCGCGAGAAGGCGCTCGGCCTGATCGACCAGGCGATCGCCGAAGTGCGCGCCGGCATCGCCTTTGCCGCCACGCATTGAGCCGCCGCACGGAGGACAGCACATGTTGCGACACACCTTGGCGGCCGCGTTCGCGCTCGCCGCGATCACCGGCTCCGCCCAGGCCGTTCCTCTTGCCCCGGTCGGTGCGCCCACGACGAGCGACATCGTCGCGGTGGCCGGCGGCTGCGGCGCGGGCTGGCATCGCGGCCCGTATGGGGGCTGCCTGAGGAACTATGCCAACCCCGCCGCCCACGCCTGCCCGCGCGGTTATCACATCGGCCCGAATGGCGGTTGCCGCGGGAACGGAAGGTAGGGCGTCTCGGCTCTCCCCGCGCGATCCGCGGGGAGAGCATTATCGCCGTTGAATGTCGCGCTGCCGGCCAGCCCAGGGAGATGAGCCGAGCGGGCGGCTCGTTCGCAGGTCGTATGCGCTAATCGTCATCGTCACCGCCGAACGGCCTGATCTGCGGGAAGCCGCGATTCTGCAGATAGCCACGGCGCGGCCCTGAGTCGAATTGTTGGACATCGGCATCTTCGCGAACGCTGCGTGCGACGTCGTCCCAGTCAGTCCGATCGCGCATATCCCGCCCTTCGTAGCGGCGGCGCTCGGCCCAGCGCTGCCGTCGCTCGGCGCGATGCCGCTCCGATGCCGCGCGCTTCACGTCGGCGTCCTTTGCTTTCGCATAGGCATTGTCCGGCGAGACAGGCTGCTCGGTCGAGGCTTGCTGCTCCGCAGGGTTTGCAGGCGTAGCTTGTGTGTTCCCCGGCCGGGATTCATGGCTTGCAGCAGGTTGTGTCGACGGCGGCGCGGACGGCTCGGCATTGGCCGTGGCGGTCGGCGCCTCGGCCTGAACGGAGGACGCGACCACGGCGCCGAAGACCTGCGATCCCGTGAGGTATTGCACGCGCTCGGACGGCGCATTGGTCGTTGCCATCGCCCCTTCATGACGCTCCAGCTTGGCCGTGTCGGAGTCGTGCTTGGGCGCGATCGGGTTCATGATGTTGCCGGCGACGATGCCGCCGCCAAGACCGACGGCGATGGCCGCGACGATGGTTCCTCCACCGGCGAAATAGGCTGTCAAAGCGCGCATCGGTCCACTCCCTCTTTCGAGCGAGCAACGCATCGCGCAATTTGATGTTCCGGGAACGAAGCGGCGTTCGGGAAAAACGCTACGGTTCCGCCGCCAAGCGCGGAACTTACGAGCTACGCATTAGATCTGCTCGGCGACCTTCTCGAGCCCGATGATGCGGGCGAGCTTGCGCACTTCCTCTTTCTGGTCATCGCGCAACTGGAATAGCAGCGGCATCGCGGCCGACTTCAACTGCTGGACCTCATCGCAGTTCGGATCGATGGGCACGCCTTGCACCTGCGGATTTGAAAGCTTGTTCGCCTGGATCTTGCGCGCGACGTTGCGCAGCGCGGTCTCGACGGAGGGCCAGTAATATTCCTGCGACGACGACAGCTTCAGCCGGTCCTTGATGCCCGCGATCTGCACGTCGGAAAGCAGCGAATAGGATTTCTGCGGCTGCGGCTTGGCGACCACCTTCGGCTTGGCAGGGGCGTCGATCGCTGCGGCCGGTGCCTCGGACGCACTCGCCTTCGGCGCCGGAGGGAAATCGGATGGCGTGGCGGCAGCAAAGGCCTGGCGCAGCGCCTCGGTGACAAGAGGCCTGTCGACCGGCTCGACGGCGGCGGAGGCCAGAGCGAGTGTCGGAACGTTCAGCCGATCGGCCTTGCTGGTGCGGTTGGCGGCGACCGGCGTGGGGGCGACCTGCGAGACCATGTCGCCACCCGCGGCAGGCACGCTGTCACGGCCGAAAATGGCGACGGCAGCGGCGCCGAGAACCAGGAAGCAAGTCAGGACGACGATGGTGATGGCTTTAGACAAACGTCTCTCCGCGCCCCGCTCTCGACGACTCGATGCCCCGAAACTGGGCGGGAATTAAGGCCTAACCTTGCTATTGCAGCGGAAAAACGCTGGGACGACCGCGACATCGCATTAGAAAAATCAACGAAATCAGGCAGCTAACGCCAGGTCATAGGCGTCCTGGATGTCGGCGACGATCTCGGAGGCTTCCCAAACCGCACGCGGCTCGACCGCCTGGAGCGTCACCGTCCAGTTGCCGCCGCGCCGGGTGCGGGGCACGCTGAGGATGTCGAAGCGCACGTTGCGGCAGAGCGGATGACGGGCGAGCGCATGCGCCACGCGGACGCGGATTTCATCCAGCGTCGCCGACGTCTTTGCGTTGAGAAAATCGTAGTCCATCGCCTGTCCCCTCTTCGTGCCCATTGGCGGCTTCGAGGGGGGATTCTGGGAGCGCGATGGTTAATGCTGCGTTAAGTGGGCAAGCCGACAGGATTGCGTGGATAGCGAATACGGCTGTCGACATTTTGCAGAGGTCTGGGATCGCGTCGCGTCCATCGTTGCGCCGACACCGCAGGTGTCATCGCCCGGCTCGACCGGGCGATCCAGTACGCCGAGGTTGAGACACGTGCGTCGCGCAGCCACTCATCGCTTCTCGATCACCAGGCTCTGCACTGCACGGCCGAAATAGCCTTGCCGGTCGGCGAGCCGTGACATCGCAAGGCCCGTGCCCTCGGCGCCGATCCAGGATTCACCGTCGAGCAAAATCCAGTCGCCAACCGGCTGCCGTGCAAAGCCCACGGTGAGGTCGGCGTTGATATAGATCCAGGCGCGAAAATCGAGTGTCGAGGCGGTGCCGTTGGAGAAATCGGCGGCGACGACCGCGCGCATGGCCTGCGAGACGGCTTGTCCCTCGATCAGCGGCTTGTCGACGCGAAACCAGATCGCACCGGCACCGGCTTGGCCAAAGCGGCCACGCGCCGCGCGCATCGAGACCGAACGCACGAACGGGCTGGTGGCAGCGTGCCCGTCCTCGACCAGCGACCGCTCCGGCGGCGGCAGGGTCACCGGCAGCTCCTTGACATCATCGGGCAGCGTCAGCGCCTGCCGCCTGATCTTCAGCACAGTCGCGCCGACCACGACCACGCCGTCTGCCAGGAGCTTGATGCCGCACAGCTGGATCTTGCGGCCTTCGCGCAAAATTTCGGTCGCGATCGTGAGGGGCGCCACAGGAACCGGACGCATTAAATCAATAGTGACACGCGCAATGTCCATCGGCACTGAGGTCGCCATCCGCTCGGCCGCCCACACCACGAGCGAGGCCGGCGCCGAGCCATGCTGCATGCGCGGGTCCCATGGACCCGCAGCATCAGGACTGGTGACGACGCTGTTGCCGTCGACGCGGTAGATGGCGTCCATTGCCGGCGCCATCACAGCGGCGGATCGGTCGCTTCGTCGTATTCCTTCTTGAAGCGCGCGATCAGCTCGGCGGCGGGTACGATTCCCTCGACGCTGCCGATGCCCTGACCCGAGCCCCAGATCTCCTTCCATGCCTTCGGCTTGGCGCGCTCGCCGGACGCATCGGTGCCGAAATTCATCTTGGAGGGATCCGATGTCGGCAGGTTCTCCGGGTCCATGCCGGCGGCGAGGATCGACGGCTTCAGGTAGTTGCCATGCACGCCGGTGAACAGGTTGGAGTAGACGATGTCATCCGCCGTGGAGCCCGCGATCATCTCCTTGTACTTCTCGACCGCATTGGCCTCCTTGGTGGCGATGAAGGCCGAACCGATATAGGCGAAGTCGGCGCCGAGGATGCGCGCGGCGCGAATCGCCTTGCCGTTGCCGATCGCGCCCGACAGCGCGATCGGGCCGTCGAACCACTTTCGCGTCTCGGCAACGAAGGCGAGCGGCGAGATCGTGCCGGCGTGGCCGCCGGCGCCGGCCGCGACCAGGATCAGGCCGTCGGCGCCCTTCTCGATCGCCTTGTGCGCGAACTTCTGGTTGATCACGTCGTGGAAGACGATGCCGCCCCAGCCATGCACGGCCTGATTGAGCTCCTCGCGCGCGCCGAGCGAGGAGATGATCATCGGCACCTTGTACTTGGCGCAAAGCGCCATGTCGTGATCGAGCCGGTTGTTCGACTTGTGCACGATCTGGTTCACCGCGAACGGTGCGGAAGGACGCTCGGGATGCGCGCGGTCATAGGCCGCGAGCTCTTCAGTGATCCGTGCCAGCCATTCGTCGAGCAGCTCCGGCGGTCGCGCATTCAGCGCCGGGAACGAGCCGACCACACCCGCCTTGCACTGCGCGATCACGAGATCGGGCACCGAGATGATGAAGAGCGGGGAGCCGATCACCGGGATCGACAGGCGCCCTTTGAACAAGGCAGGCATGGACATTGCGAAACGATCCTCTATTGGCGGACGAATTGAAGGTTGGGCGCCATACCAACAAGGCAATCTTTCCACTGTCAAGTATTGCGTTCACGCCGTCCGGCGGACGCCATTACCGCAATTCCAAGGCGCGGAATTCGCCACCCGGATGCGAACGCGCTCACTCCGTCAAATCAGGATTGATCAGCCGCTCGAACGAGAACATCTCGTCCCATTTTTCCTGTGTCAGCAGCTTGCGCTCGACCACCACGATCTGGTGCAGTGACTTGCCGCTCTTGTAGCCCTCACGGGCGATCTCGGCGCACTGCTTGTAGCCGAGCAGCGGCTTCAGCACCGTGACGATGCCGAGCGAGTTGAGCACCATGTTGCGGGTGTGCTCTTCGTTGGCGGTGATGCCGACGATGCAGTTCTCGCGCAGGCTGTTGACCGCGCGCTCCATGGTGCGAATCGAGAAGAACAGCGCGAACGAGATCACCGGCTCCATCACGTTGAGCTGGAGCTGGCCCGCGGAGGCCGCCAGCGTCACCGTGGTGTCGAGGCCGATGACGAGGAAGCTGGTCTGGTTGACGACCTCGGGGATCACCGGATTGACCTTGCCGGGCATGATCGACGAGCCCGGCTGAAGCTGCGGCAGGTTGATCTCGTTGAATCCGGCGCGCGGACCGGAGGCCAGCAGGCGAATGTCGTTGCAGATCTTGGTGAGCTTGCTCGCGGTGCGCTTCAAGACGCCGGAAAGCTGCACATAGGCACCGGTGTCCGACGTCGCCTCGACGAGATCGCCCGCGAGCACGAAGTCGACGCCGGTCAGCGCGCTCAGGTGTCTGACGGCGAGTTTGGGATAGCCGACCGCGGCCGTGACCGACGTGCCGATCGCGGTGGCGCCGAGATTGATCTCGCGCAGCAGTGCGCGAGCCTCCGAGATGCGATCGACCTCCTCGCCGATCGTCGTGCCCCAGCCGCGGAATTCGGCGCCGAGCGACATCGGCACGGCGTCCTGGAGATGCGTGCGGCCCATCTTCAGCACGCGATCGAACTCGCGCCCCTTGGCGAAGAACGCCTCCTGCAACTGCCGCAGCGCCGTCATGTAGCTTTCGAGCCGCAGGATCAGTGCCAGGCGGAAGGCGGTCGGATAGGTGTCGTTGGTCGACTGGCCGTAATTGACGTGATCGTTCGGGCTGACATGCTGGTAGTCGCCCTTGCCGAAGCCGAGCGACTCCAGCGCGAGGTTGGCGATCACCTCGTTGGCGTTCATGTTGGTCGAGGTGCCGGCGCCGCCCTGGATGAAGTCGGTGACGAACTGATCCATCATGTCGCCGGCGATGACGCGCTCGCAGCCGAGGATGATCGCGTCGGCGACCCTGGCGTCGATCGCGCCAAGGTCCCGATTGGCCATCGCGGCGGCCTTCTTCACGTAGCCAAGCGCCTTCACGAAGTAAGGCTCCTGGTTCATCGGAATGCCGGTGATGTGGAAGTTCTCCTTCCCGCGGATGGTCTGGACGCCGTAGTAGATGTCGTCGGCGATCTCACGCTGTCCGAGGAAGTCCTGCTCCGTACGGCTCATAGGCGCTCCTTATGGTTTGCTTGCGCGCAGGTCATCGCCTCAGTTCTGGCACAGCGCGCTGGTGACGAACGTATCGGTACGGCAGTCATCCGGCTTGCGGGTCCTGCCGGGAATCAGGACTTTTGCCGAGCAGCTTTGCGCGGAGTCCGCGTTCAAGCTCTTGCCTTCCTTATGGCCTTTGCCTTGGCAGAGCCTGTCGGCAGCTTGCTTGCAGTCGGGCGCGCCGTTTGACGAGGCCGGGCAGGCCACGCGCCCCGACACCATGGCCGATGGCTTTGCCATGCGCGACAGATCGTCGATGGTCTCGCTCGGACTTTTGATCGGCGGCAGGATCGAGGGCAGCTTGTCGAACAGCTTGCCCATTTCGTTGATCAGACCGGGATTCTCCTCACGCGCCGGTAACGCTGGTGCAGCGGGAGTTGATTGGGGCGGCGGCGCCTGCGACCCGGCCTCTTGAAGGCCGAGCGGCGAAGCGGGGGCCGTTGACTGTGCCCATCCGGGCCCGGAAGCGCCAGGCAGAAGGAATAGCGCCGCTGTCACAATTATCCGGAGTCGCGTGACCGGGTTGCCGGATCGAACCATCATGGCCCAACCGTAGCCGAAGGCGGCGCGCCGGCAAAGCGCCTGACGCGCCGCCAGACAAGCTTGATCAGATCAGCTTGATAGCAACCACGAAGCCGAGCACCAGCACCGCGGCGCCGATCGCCACCCACAATGCGAGATGCCTCTCGATCCTGACCCGGATCCAGTCGCCGTACCGATTGAGCAGCACAGCGGCGACGAAGAAGCGCCCGCCACGCGCGACGATCGAGCACAGAATGAACAGCCCGATATTGTAGCCGGCGAAGCCCGACGTGATGGTGACGAGCTTGTAGGGGATGGGTGTGAGACCCTTGACCAGGATGATCACCGCACCCCATTGCGCATAGGAGGAACGGAACGCGTCGACCTTGTCGCCAAGGCCGTAGACCTGGATCAGCCAGTGGCCGACCGAGTCATAGAGCAACGCACCGATGGCATAGCCCAAAATGCCGCCCAGCACCGAGGTCGCGGTGCAGACGGCGGCGTAGACCCAGGCGCGCTGCGGGCGCGCCAGCGACATCGGGATCAGCATCACGTCCGGAGGAACGGGAAAGAACGAGCTTTCTGCGAAAGCCACGGCCCCCATGATCCAGAGCGCGTAGGGCTTGTGGGCGGCGTCGATGCACCAATCGTAGATACGTTTCAGCATGGCGCCGCGATGAAGCACCATGGGATGGATTTGTCCATCGCAAGATGGGGCCGATTTGTAGCGCTTCTAGTGGCGCTTGCGCGCCGCGCGGCCCTCGAGCGCGACAATTGGCCGCCGGGCGGCGACGCCGGGTGAGGCGACCTTGGGCAGCTTCATCGGCGATTTCGGCAGCTTCTCGGCGATGCCGAGCATGTCCTCCCGCCGCGCCATCTCTCGCCAGACGTCATCGGGCCGCACGCCGGCCGAGGCCCAGAGCACGGTGAGATTGTAGAGCAGGTCGGCGCTTTCCCGGATCACGGCTTCGCTATCGCCATGAACGGCGTCGATAACCACCTCTATGGCTTCCTCAGCCAGTTTTTTCGCCATTTTGGCCGGGCCGCGCTGAAACAGCCGGGCGGTACGCGATGTTGCCGGATCAAGATCCCTGGCCGCGAGCACAGCCAGATATAGCCGCTCAAGCGAATCACTCATGCACTCAAAACTACTCTAAACCAATGGTAGACGTGTTAACGTCTGACAATAAAAGCAAAATTTAAGCCGGCGCGGCAAGCGCGCCGGCTTTTCGTGGTCAACAGCTTACCAACAGCCGGCGCCGCTTCGGCTGCAATTGGCAAAGGGGTCGCGTCCGATCACTCCGTGATAGGGATAGTCGTTTCGGTGGTAGTAGCCATCGCCATAATAGGCCGGGCCGCCATAATAGGCGGGACCGCCGTAGTAGGCAGGGCCGTAGTCATAGGCGTAGGCATCGCGGGCGGCGGCGATCGCCAGGCCAGTGCCGACGATGCCGGCAAAGGCCGCGGCAGCGGCGGCTCCGCCGCCACCATGCCAATGGCGGCCTCCGGCGAAGGACGTCGAGGGTGCGGCGGTGGTCAGCGCCAGTACAGCGACAGTGGCGAGTAAGGCCTTGCGGCCAATGGTCGTGGAAATTCGGTCAAACATATCGGCCTCCATGGGTGCCTGCGGACGGGCTTATCCCTCTAAAACCCGCGCATCCCATATTGGGTTCCCCAACCCGAACGGCAGCTGAACAGCGACAAATTCGCGCGGAGATTGCGAAATCGTGACGCATTCCGCTCATCAACCGTTCAGGTTTGATCGGCCATGATGAGGACCGCCGGCGCTTTGCAAGCGTCACAAAAAGCAACAACGACAGTCCGGCGTGAATTCATGCGCGCATGCCCGACACTCCTCTCCCGCTATCTGTTGGCGCTCTGGATCGGGCTCACGGTGCTGGCATGTTCGCGCGCGGCGATCGCCGCCGACGACGCGGCGTGGCATGTCGCGATCCGGTTCACCTTCGATCGCCCGATTGAATCGAGCATGGCGCCGTTCTTCATTGCGGCGAAAGACGGGTTGTTCGGCGCCGAGCACCTCACCGTGTCGTTCAGCAGCGCCGCAGGCTCGCCGGAGGCACTTGCACGCATCGCCAGAGGCGACAGCGATCTCGCCCTCGTCGACATCAACGAATTGATCCGCTTTCGCGACAGGGCGGATGCCCCGCCGATCAAGGCCGTGTTCGTGCTGTTCAACCGGGCGCCCTATGCGTTCGTCGCGCGCAGGAGCCGCGGCATCCATACGCTGTCCGATCTCGAGGGCAGGACGGTTGGCGTGTCCGACAGCGATCTGTCGATCCGGCTGTGGCCGGCGCTCGCACATCGGAACGGGGTCAACACGGCGCACGTGAAATTCTACAAGATGAGTGCCGCAGTGCGCGAACCGATCCTGTCCGCCGGACAGGTCGATGCCGTCGCCGGCTTCAGCTATCTGTCGGCCGTGAATTTGCGCGACCGCGGCGTGCCGGCCGACGATCTCGCGGTGCTGCGCTATGCCGATTATGGCTGCGAGGCCTATGGCTTCGCGGTGGTCGTGAACCCGTCCTTTGCCGCATCGAAGCCGGACGCCGTGAAAGGCTTCGTGCGCGCGCTGATCGGTGGGCTCAATGCAACGGTCAAGGAGCCGGAGAGCGCGGTCGACGAGGTCGTCAGCCGGATGGACGACGGCATGCGCGACCTCGAGCTCGCGCGGCTATCCACCGTGCTTGCCGACAACATCCTGACCGACGAGGTCCGCCGCAACGGCCTCGGCGGCGTCGATCCCGCCCGCTTCGATCGCGCGATCGACCAGATCGCGCAGGATTTCAAGTTCCGCAAGCGCCCCGCCCCAAGCGATGTTTTCGACGAACAGTTCCTGCCGCCGGTGGCAGGTCGACTGATCAATTGAGTAAAAACTGGCGGCTTCGGCTGTATCTTGCGGCCCATCCCTGATTAGAATGCGACCTCGTTCGATCCCGCCCGTGCGAGTGCCTGCCTTTCATGTCGATCCTTCGTCTCTACACCCGCGTTCTCGAGCTGCTCGGCAAGGAGGCGCGGCTGGGCTGGCTGCTGGCGATCGCCAATCTGCTGCTGGCGGCGGCGCAGTTCGCCGAGCCCGTGCTGTTCGGCAAGATCGTCGACGTGCTCTCCGGCAAGACCGTCGCAGGTTCGAACTCCGCATGGCCGTTCCTGTTCGCCTGGGTCGCATTCGGTCTGTTCACGATCGGCTGTAGCGCGCTGGTGGCGCTGCATGCCGACCGGCTCGCCCATCGCCAGCGCCAGGCCGTGCTGACGAGCTATTTCGAGCACATTTTGCAGCTGCCGCTGACCTTCCACTCCGGCACCCATTCCGGGCGGCTGATGAAAGTGATGCTCAACGGCACGGACGCGCTGTGGCGGCTGTGGCTCGGCTTCTTCCGCGAGCATTTTGCCGCGATCCTGTCGGTATTCGTGCTGCTGCCGCTGTCGCTCTATCTGAACTGGCGGCTCGCCATCCTGCTGTTCGCGCTCTGCATCGTGTTCACGGCGCTGACGACCTTCGTCGTGCGCAAGACCTACGGCATGCAGATGACGGTCGAGGAGCACTACAGCGATCTGTCGGCGCGCGCCTCCGACGCGCTCGGCAACGTGGCGCTGGTGCAGAGCTTCGTCCGCGTCGAAGCCGAGGTGCAGGGACTACGCTTCGTTGCCGATCAGTTGCTCGCCGCGCAGATGCCGGTGCTGTCCTGGTGGGCGCTCGTCACCGTCATCACGCGCGCCTCCACCACCATCACGGTGCTCGCGATCTTCACGCTCGGCATCGCGCTGCACGACCAGGGACTGACGACGGTCGGCGAGATCGTGATGTTCGTGAGCTTTGCAACGCTTTTGATCCAGAAGCTCGAGCAGGTCGTGAGCTTCGTCAACAACGTCTTCATGGAGGCGCCGCGCTTACGCGAATTCTTCAACGTGCTCGATGCCGTGCCCGCCGTGCACGACCGGCCCGATGCGATCGACGTCGGGCGCTTGTCGGGCCTCGTCGAGTTCCACGACGTCACCTTCTCCTATGACGGCAAGCGGCCGGCGGTCGAGGACCTCTCCTTCACCGCGCTGCCCGGACAGACGATCGCGCTGGTCGGCCCGACCGGCGCCGGCAAGTCGACCGCGATCGCGCTTCTGCATCGTGCGTTCGACCCTCAGTCAGGCTTCATCAAGATCGACGGCATGGACGTGCGCGGCATCACGCTGACATCGCTGCGGCGGAACATCGGCGTGGTGTTCCAGGAGGCGCTGTTGTTCAACCGCTCGATCGCGGAGAATTTGCGCGTTGGCAAGCCGGACGCAACCGATGCGGACATGCGGCTTGCGGCCGAGCGGGCGCAGGCGCTCGAATTCATCGAGCGCAGCGGTGGCTTCGAGACCAATGCGGGCGAGCGCGGGCGCATGCTGTCCGGCGGCGAGCGGCAGCGGCTGTCGATCGCGCGCGCACTGCTGAAGGACCCGCCCATCCTGATCCTGGACGAGGCCACCAGCGCACTCGATGCCGTCACCGAGATGAAGGTCAACGCAGCTCTCGATGAAGTGATGCGGGGCCGCACCACCTTCGTGATCGCCCATCGCCTGTCCACCATCCGCAACGCCACGAAGATCCTGGTGTTCGAAAATGGCTGCGTGATCGAAAGTGGAACTTTCGATGAACTCGTGGCCAAAGGCGGCCATTTCGCCGCGCTCGCCAAGGCCCAGTTCATGGTGCACGAGAATGTGCGGGCGAGCGTGACGGCGGCGGAGGCCGCGGCCTCGGCTGTGAAGTCCCAGTAATACCGCCGAAATTCGGCCTATTTCATCGCTGAATACCCGGCCTGGCCCCTGTTCTCGGTGAACGAGCCGGTATAGGTTTGCACCCGCCGCAAGCGGCGGCGCTGACATACGCTTCAAAACCGAACTTCAGATCATGAGAATCGCATTATCGGGCGGTTCTCCAAGGACCGGAATCGGATAGTGCACTTCATTCGCCCGCTGCTTCGCCTTGCCCCGTTGAACCTGGCCGTCGTGGCCATCGCGCTGATGTTGCTTGCGCCGCGTGATGCGCGCGCCGAGGCGCTGCTTCTGATCGAGGCCGAGAGCGGTAAGGTTTTACAAGCCGACAACGCGACCATCCCCTGGTATCCGGCTTCGGTCACCAAGATCATGACCGCCTATGTGACGTTGAAGGCGGTGAAGGACGGCAAGCTCACGCTCGACACGCTGCTGACGGTCTCACCGATGGCGGCTTCGCAATCGCCCTCGAAGATGGGCTTTCGTCCCGGGACGCAGGTCACCGTCGACAACGCGCTGAAGATGATGATGGTCAAGTCGGCCAACGACATGGCCGTGGTGCTCGCCGAGGGCGTTGGCGGTTCGATCGACGGCTTCTCCGCGATGATGAACCAGACCGCGCAAAAGCTCGGCATGACGCAGACGAGCTACGTCAATCCGAACGGCCTGCCCGCCGACGGCCAGATCACCTCGGCGCGCGATCTCGGAATCCTGGCGCGCTCGTTCCTGCGTGACCTGCCGGAATACGAGTATTTCGTGCACATCCCGGCGATCCGCTTCGGCAAGCGTATCACGCCGAACTTCAACAAGCTGATCGGCCGCTATCCCGGCGCCGACGGTTTCAAGACCGGCTTCATCTGCGCCTCCGGCTACAACCTCGTGGCATCGGCGTCCCGCAACGGACGGCGGCTGATCGCGGTGGTGCTCGGCGCCAATTCGGGCACCGCGCGTGCGATCAAGGCGGCGCAGCTTCTTGAGCGCGGCTTCTCGCAGGACACGCTGTCGTGGCTGCGTCCCGCACTCGGCACGGTCGACAGCCTCGCGCCGGTCGATGCCTCGCCACCGAACCTGCGCGACGAGATGTGCGGCGGCCACCGCAAGCGCCCGGCGAGCGACGAGGACGATGCGCTGATCGCAACCAATGGCGGCACGGGCGGATCGACGTCCCAGACCGGCGGCGAAGCCCAGGTGACGTTCTTCACCGCCGGCCTGCAACCGCCCATGATGAAGGCGTCCGACCTGCTCGCCTCCGCCGCAGCGCCCGCCGAGCCGGTGCCGGTCTATACCGGCCCAACCCGGACCGGTGCCGCCCTGATTGCGGCGGTCGCGGCCGATGCCGACCAGCAGGCGACTCCAAAGGCGCGAGGCAAGAAGTCGCGCGTTGCGGCGAAGAAGCCCGAGGCGTCCGACAAGCCGAAAGATGCGGGCAAGGACGCCAAGTCGAGCGCCAAGCTCGATGCCAAGCCGGACGCGAAGGGCGACACCAAACCCGCAGCCAAGCCGATCAAGCACGCCAATGCCAAGCCCGACGCGGCTGCGAAGGGCGCGGAAAAACCGGCGGCGAGCGGCGATTCCGCAGCCAAGCCTGCCAAGCCGAAGGCGACCACAAAGCCCGCGGCCAAGCCTGCGCCAAATAACAGTTAACGGCGTGCTGGCCGACGGCTGCACCCGCGCTTCGCAACTGCGACAGCGTCGTTTGCGACGATTCCAGTAGCCACTTCCGGGCCGTTGTCCTAAGCCTCAACCGCTTGCCACCGGTTGCGGCAGGCTCGATACTGCGTGCAACGAGGCAAGCCTGAGACACATCGGGCTCTGGTTCAGGAGGGGAGTACCTATGGAGCGCATCTGGCTCAAACAATATCCGCCCGGCGTGCCAGCCGATATCGAGCCGACGCAATACGCATCGCTGGTCGACCTCCTGGAGGAGAGCTTTGCGAAGTTCGCCGATCGCAAGGCCTTCATCTGCATGGACAAGGCGATCAGCTACCGCGACCTCGACCAGATGTCGCTGGCGCTTGCCTCCTATTTGCAGAGCCGCGGCCTGCAACGCGGCGCGCGCGTCGCGATCATGATGCCAAACGTGCTGCAATATCCGGTCGCAACCGCGGCCGTGCTGCGCGCGGGCTTCGCGGTCGTCAACGTCAACCCGCTCTATACGCCGCGCGAGCTCGAGCACCAGCTCAAGGACTCCGGCGCCGAAGCCATCATCGTGCTGGAGAATTTTGCGCACACCGTCGAGCAGGTGATCGCCAAGACGTCCGTCAAGCACGTCGTCATGGCGAGCATGGGCGACCTGCTCGGCTTCAAGGGCGTCATCGTCAACCTCGTCGTTCGCCGCGTGAAGAAGATGGTGCCGGCCTATTCGCTGCCGGGCGCGATCGCCTTCAACGACGCACTGGCGGCGGGCCGCAGCGCGACCTTCAACAAGCCAAAACTGTCGCCCGGCGACGTCGCCTTCCTGCAATATACCGGCGGCACGACCGGCGTCTCCAAAGGCGCGACGCTGCTTCATCGCAACATCGTCGCCAACGTGCTGCAGAACGACGCCTGGCTCCAACCGGCGATGGCCGCACCTCCGCAGGTCGACCAGCTCATGATCGTCTGCGCGCTCCCGCTCTATCACATCTTCGCGCTGACGGCCTGCTACCTGCTCGCGGTGCGCGCCGGCGGCTGCAATCTGTTGATCCCCAACCCGCGCGACATCCCCGGCTTCATCAAGGAGCTGGCGAAGTACCAGGTCAACAGCTTCCCGGCGGTCAATACGCTCTACAACGGCCTGATGCACCATCCCGACTTCAGGAAGCTCGACTTCTCCAAGCTGAAGATCTCCAACGGCGGCGGCATGGCCGTGCAGCGCCCGGTCGCCGAGCAGTGGAAGGCGGTGACCGGCTGCTTCATCGCTGAAGGCTACGGCCTGTCGGAGACCGCGCCGACCCTCACGTGCAATCCGGCGACCACGAACGAGTTCTCCGGATCGATCGGCATTCCCGTGCCCTCGACCTGGATCTCGATTCGTGACGACGACGGCAACGAGGTGGCGCTGGGACAGCCCGGGGAAATCTGCGCCAAGGGCCCGCAGGTGATGTCGGGCTACTGGAACAGGCCCGAGGAGACCGCCAAGGTCATGACCGCGGACGGCTATTTCCGCACCGGCGACATCGGCGTGATGGACGAGAAGGGCTACATCAAGATCGTCGATCGCAAGAAGGACATGATCCTGGTCTCGGGCTTCAACGTCTATCCGAACGAGATCGAGGAAGTGATCGCGAGCCATCCGGGCGTGCTCGAATGCGCCGTGATCGGCATTCCCGATGCGAAGTCGGGCGAGGCGGTGAAAGCCTTCGTGGTGAAGAAGGACCCGGCCCTGACAGCCGAGGACGTGATCAGGTTCTGTCACGAGCAGCTCACGGGCTACAAGGTGCCCAAGCACATCGAGTTCCGGACCGAATTGCCGAAGACCAATGTCGGCAAGATTTTGCGCCGGCAGCTCCGCGACGAGAAGAAGGCCGAGGCAGCATAGCCACGATCTTTCCGCGATGACCGACGTCAACGACATCGCGCCAGCCGGCGTTCTCGCCTTCTGGCGCGAGGCCGGCAGCGAGCGCTGGTACAAGCGCGACGATGTTTTCGATGCGGAAATTCGCAACCGCTTTCTGAAGCTGTGGCGGCGCGGGGCGAATGGGGACTTGTCGTCGTGGGAAGCCAGCGATGACGGCGCGCTGGCGCTCGTCATCGTGCTCGACCAGTTTCCCCGCAACATGTTCCGCGGCGACGCCATGACCTATGCGAGCGATGCGGTGGCCCGCGAGGTGGCCCGCCGCGCGCTCGCCCGCGGCGCCGACGGGCGGGTCGATCCAGCCTTGCGCGAATTCTTCTACCTGCCGTTCATGCATTCGGAGCATTTGCCCGACCAACTGCACTGCGTCGCATTATTCCGGAAGATCGACGACAGCGAAAACCTGAAATACGCCGAGGAGCACGCAGACATCATCCGCCGCTTCGGCCGCTTCCCTCACCGCAATCGCATCCTCCGCCGCAGCTCCACGCCAGACGAGCAGGCGTTCCTGGATGACGGTGGCTTTTCCGGCTGATGACATCACGGTGAAAGCCAGCAACCTTCTCCGCTTGGTGCATTGGAAATATTGTGCAGGCCGACCGCACGGTCTACAAAGCGGAACCGATTTTCAGGGAGACTGACGATGGCGATCCAGATTGGCGACAAGCTGCCAGAAGCTAAATTCCGCGTGATGACGGCGGAGGGTCCGCAGGTCAAATCGACCGACGACATCTTCAAGGGCAAGAAAGTGGCGCTGTTCGCGGTACCGGGCGCCTACACCGGCACCTGCCACAAGATGCATCTGCCGAGCATCTTCCTCAACGCCTATGCCATCAAGGACAAGGGCGTCGACACCATCGCGATCGTCTCGGTCAACGACGCCTTCGTCATGAACGCCTGGAAGCGCGACACCGACCAGCGCGACGAGGCGACCTTCCTCGCCGACGGCAACGCCGACTTCACCAAGGCGATCGGCATGGAGCTCGACGCCTCCGCCAACGGTCTCGGCATCCGCTCCAAGCGCTACTCGATGCTGGTCGAGGACGGTGTAGTGAAAAAGCTGAACCTCGAGGCGATGCCCGGCAAGGTCGAGGTTTCCGGCGGCGATACGCTGCTCGGGCAGCTGTAAGGCGAGGCGGATCGCGCCACATCCACAACTGTCATCGCCCGCGAAAGCGGGCGATCCAGTATTCCAGAGGCTTCGAGATTCACATCGACCGCCGCGGCGTACTGGATCGCCCGGTCAAGCCGGGCGATGACGGCGGCGAGTGCGTCGACGTCTGTGACGACGTCGAAAAACTATTCCCTCACCCGCGTCTGCATCCTTGCCATCGCAATCCCGTCACGCGCGAGTTGATCGGCGCGCTCGTTCTCGGGGTGGCCGGCGTGGCCCTTGACCCAGTGCCAGCGCACCTCGTGCGCCTTCAGCGCGGCATCGAGGCGCTGCCAGAGTTCGACGTTTTTCACCGGCTTCTTGTCGGCGGTGCGCCAGCCGTTGCGCTTCCAGCCATGGATCCAGCCGGTGATGCCCTGCCGCACATATTGGCTATCGGTGTAGAGATCGACAGTGCAGGGCTTCTTCAGCGCTTCCAACGCCGAGATCGCCGCCATCAGCTCCATCTGGTTGTTGGTGGTGTGGCGCTCGCCGCCGTTCAGCTCCTTCTCCTTGTCGCCGAACCTGAGGATCGCGCCCCAGCCGCCGGGCCCGGGATTTCCCGAGCACGCGCCGTCCGTGAAGATCGTAACATTGGGCAGCTCGCTCACGCGACCAGTCCTGACGGCAAGAGGCCATAATCGCGCACGCTCGAAACGCTCTGGTGGAAGCGCAGCTTGCGGACGTATTCCAGCGGGTCCTTGGGGCGCACCAACGCACCCGGCGGCACGTTGAGCCAGTCGACCAGCCGCGTCAGCAGAAAGCGGATCGCCGCACCCCGCGCCAGCAGCGGCAGCGCAGCTTCCTCCGCCTCGGTCAGCTTGCGGACGCGCCCATAGGCATTGAGGAAGGCGCGCGCCTTGGTGACGTTGAAGGAATGATCCGGCTCGAAGCACCAGGCATTGAGACAGATCGCGACGTCATAGGCGAACATGTCGTTGCAGGCGAAGGTGAAGTCGATGATCCCGGATAGCTTGTCGCCGAGGAAGAAGACGTTGTCGTTGAACAGGTCGGCGTGGATCACGCCCTCGGGCAGGTTGTTCGGCCAGACACCGCTCGAGAGATGGTCGAGTTCGGCTTCGAGGAACGCGCGCAGACCCGGCTGCACCTCATCGGCACGGGCGGCGCCCTGATCGAACAGCGGCCGCCAGCCGGACACCGAGAGCGCGTTGGTGCGCCGAATCGCGAAATTGGCGCCGGCCAGATGCATCTTCGCCAGCGCCTCGCCGACGCCGGCGCAATGCGCAGCGTTCGGCTTGCGCGGCCAGATGCCCTCGAGAAAGGTGATGATCGCCGCAGGCCGTCCCGCAAGCTCGTGCAGCGCCTCGCCGTCCTTCGCCTTCACCGGCAAGGGACAGTTGATGCCGTGCTCGGCGAGGTGCGTCATCAGCGCGAGGAAGAACGGCAGGTCGTTCTTCGCCACGCGCTTCTCGTAGAGCGTAAGGATGAACGAGCCCTTGCTGGTGTGCAGCAGGAAGTTGGAGTTCTCGACGCCCTCGGCGATACCCTTGTAGGACAGGAGTTCGCCGAGATCGTATTGGCTTAAGTATTCCGCAAGCTCGTCGGCGGCGACGTCGGTGTAGACCGCCATCTAGAACTACTCAGCAGCAGCTTCGGGGCGCAGCGAGCGCGGCAGCGGGAAGAACTCGTTCTCTTCCGCGGCCGACACCGTCTCCACATGCAGCGAGTAGCGCGTGGCAAAGGCGTCCATGATCTCCTCGACGATCACTTCCGGCGCCGAGGCGCCCGCGGTGATGCCGAGGCTCTTGATGTCGCCGAAACGATCCCAGTCGATGTCGGCGGCACGCTGCGCCAGCACCGCGATCTTGCAGCCCTCGCGCTCGGCGACCTCGCGCAGGCGCTGCGAGTTCGACGAGTTCGGCGCGCCGACCACGATCAACGCATCGACCACAGGTGCCACCTTCTTCACCGCAAGCTGGCGGTTGGTGGTGGCGTAGCAGATGTCTTCCTTGTGCGGCCCGTTGATGTTCGGGAAGCGCTCCTTCAGGAGCGCCACGATCTCCGCGGTGTCGTCGATCGACAGCGTGGTCTGGGTCACGAAGGCGAGGTTGTCCGGATTCTTCGGGGCGATGGTCTTGGCGTCCTCGGCGGTTTCGATCAGGGTCACGGCTCCGACCGGAAGCTGGCCAAGAGTGCCGACCACCTCGGGATGATGGGAATGCCCGATCAGGAAGATCTCGCGGCCACGCTTGAAATGGATCGCTGCCTCGCGGTGCACCTTGGTCACCAGCGGGCAGGTCGCATCCAGCGAGAACAGGTTGCGGGATTGCGCATCGGCCGGAACGGACTTCGGCACGCCATGGGCCGAAAACACCACGGGAGCCGTGGTATTTTCCGGAATTTCAGCCAGTTCCTCGACGAAGATCGCGCCCTTCTTCTTCAATCCATCCACGACATATTTGTTGTGCACAATCTCATGGCGAACATAGACCGGGGCACCGTACATGGTGAGCGCCCGCTCCACCGTGTCGATGGCCCGCACCACTCCCGCGCAGAAGCCGCGGGGAGAACAAAGCACGATCTTGAGGTCTGGTTTGGCTGACATGAAGCGATCTCGGGACCGAATCACCCTCGGCCATTGGGCCGGGACCGGTCGATTGATGAAATAGGGCTTGGCACGGACTGTTAGGGACTTGGGCCCCCTTTCGGGCGCTGTCAAGGCACTATCTATAGCAGAACCATTGCGTGAATGGCCCCTCACGGCTTATATAGGGGTTAATTCCCGTCATCGCTGATGACCCCCGGTTTCGCCTCCAAAGAGGTGGGCGAAGCACAAAGGAGATTTGCCCATGAGCAACGCACCTCTGATGCCCAAGGCGACCGCCGTCTGGCTGCTCGACAACACGGCGCTGACCTTCGATCAGGTCGCCGATTTCACCAAGATGCACCCCCTGGAGGTGCGCGCGATCGCCGACGGCGACGCCGCGCAGGGCATCAAGGGCATGGATCCTCTCTCCAATGGCCAGTTGACCCGCGAGGAGATCGAGAAGGGCGAGAGGAATCCCGACTACCGGCTCCGTCTCCAGGAGAGCAAGGTGGTGCTGCCGCCCCAGCCCAAGCGCAAGGGGCCGCGCTACACCCCGGTCTCGCGCCGCCACGAGCGCCCGAGCGCGATCCTCTGGCTGCTGCGTAACCACGCCGAGCTGAAGGACGCCCAGATCATGCGCCTGGTCGGCACGACCAAGAGCACGATCGCGAGCGTGCGTGACCGCACCCACTGGAACACCGCCGGGCTGACGCCGATCGACCCCGTCACCCTCGGCCTCTGCTCGCAGATCGAGCTCGATTTCGAGGTGGCGCGTGCAGCCAAGGAAAAGCCGGTCGATGCAGCCTATGGCGGCGCCACGCTGCTGCCGGCCTCCGAGACCACGAAGAAGGACGAATACGAACCGGCGGAGAAGAGCAGCGACGACCTCAACGTCGACGCCGTGTTCGCCAAGCTGAAGACGCTCGGCGGCAAGAAGCAGGAGGAAGAGGAGTAGGCTTCGCTCCTCGGCTGATCGTCGAAGATCGATTCAACGCGGCGGGCCAACCCGCCGCGTTTTTGTTTGGACGCCATTCGCGCGAGCCAGCGTGGACGGGAAACTCCGTAGGGTGGATTAGCGAAGCGTAACCCACCACTAAAGCGCGATGAGATTTGGATGAATCGTCATCGCGCTTTGGGTTGTTGTTTACGCATGATCTTTTCGGAGAACCGCTTCGCACTTTTCCGGATCATGCTTTAGCTCGCAGCCGAACCTGACACGACAAGTGCCGTCGGCGCGGCCTGGGCTGGGGACGTTCGTGCGACTGCGGTCAGCTCGCCCTCCCATTTGGCGACTGCGGCGGTCGCGATGCCGTTGCCGATGACGTTGGTCATGGTGCGGCCCATGTCGAGGAATTGATCGATGCCCATGATGAGAAGCATGCCGCCGGCCGGCAGGTCGAACATGGGTATGGTCGCCGCCACGACCACGAGCGAGGCGCGCGGCACGCCGGCGATGCCCTTGCTGGTGACCATCATGACAAGGAGGAGCGTCGCCTGTTGCAGGACGCTCATCTCGATACCGTAGGCCTGGGCGATGAACAGGGCGGCGAACGCCTGGTACATCATCGAGCCATCCAGGTTGAACGAATAGCCGAGTGGCAGCACGAAGCCGGCGATGCGCTCCCGCACACCGAACTTCGTCAATTGCTCGATCATCTTCGGATAGGCAGCCTCGCTGCTGGCGGTCGAAAAGGCGAGCAGCATCGGCTGACGCAGCAGCCTGATCAGGTCCCAGGCGGGACGACCCAAGGCGGCCACACCTGCGGCGACGAGCACGGCCCAGAGCACCACGAGGCTGAGATAGAAGGTGGCGATGAACTTGCCATAGGTCAGGAGGACGGCGAGCCCTTGCGTGGTGATCACGGCGGCAATCGCGGCGAACACGCCGAGCGGCGCAAATCGCATCACGACATCGGTGATGCGCAGCATGACCTGCACGAGCTCGTCGACCGCAACGGTGATGATCCCCGCATGCGTAGTCTTCAACCTGCTCAGCGCGAAGCCGAAGAACACCGAGAACACCAGGATCTGGAGCACCTCGTTGGTGGCCATCGCCTGCACGGCGCTGGTCGGGAAGACGTGGGTGATGAAATCCTTCAGATTGAGCCCGGCTGTCGGGAGATTGGTGGAGACGCCCGCGTTCGGCAGCGGCAGCGCAAGGCCGTGGCCAGGCGCGAACAGGTTAGCGAACAGCATGCCGAGGCCGAGCGAGACGATGGAGGCCGAGATGAACCACCCCATGGATCGGGCCGCGATGCGTCCCAGGGCCGCGCCGTCCGTACCGAGACTCGCGATGCCGGACACGATCGTGGCGAAGACCAGGGGCGCGATGATCATCTTGATCATGCGCAGGAAGATATCCGTGACGATGGAGAAGTAGCCGGCAATGGTCTTGGCCGCCTCGGGCGTGGGAGACAGGACATGGCAGACGTAGCCGGCCACGACGCCGAGCAGCAAGCTGAGCAGGATGGTCCTGGTAAGCCGGTTCGGACGCGCAGACGAATTGCCGACGTTGATCGCCATTTCCTCATTCCCTCCCTTGGTGTGGACGCACCTCGGACGGGTGCGCTGATCTAATCATCCGCGCTCGATCGGACGCTGGCGACTTTCCTTGCATGACCGGGGCGCGGTCCAATGCTAGTTGGGAACGCGTTATTCCGACTTTGCATAGATTTCGGAGGGACAAGGGGGCATGCTTGCTGCCGACCCGGCTCGGACGGAAAGGCTGACATCATGGAGCTGAAATGGCTGGAAGACTTTCTGAGCCTTGCCCGGACGCGCAGCTTCTCGCGCTCCGCCGAGGAGCGGCACGTCACCCAGTCTGCCTTCAGCCGACGGATCCAGGCTTTGGAGCTATGGCTGGGCGTGTCCTTGATCGATCGCAGCAGCTACCCAACAGCGCTGACCGCGGAAGGCCGTCAATTCCTCGAGACGGCGGAAGAGACGGTGCGCATGCTGCATGCGAGCCGTCTCAACCTTCAGGCCAGCACACGGCCAAGCACGCAAATGGTCTCGGTCGCGGCCCTGCATACCTTGTCCCTCCGGTTCTTTCCGCGCTGGTTTCGCAGGATCGAGCAGCAGGTGGGAGAGATCGGCAGCCGCCTCTTGCCGGACGATTTCCATAGTTGCCTGCAGGCCATCGTCGAAGGGAGCTACGATTTCCTGCTCACCTTCCACCACCCCAACGTGCCCGTACCGCTCGAGCCGGAGCTCTATCCCCATATCGTCGTTGGCGAGGACAGCTTTGTTGCCGTTCGCAGCGCGACGCTGGATCGGGGTGCGGACGACGCCGTCCCGCTGCCGCTGCTCAGCTACACCTCGAACTCGTTTCTCGGGCGGGTTGCGACCTTCGCCCAGGCCCAGGCCGGAGCGCCACCAGTCCATGTCGCCCACACCAACGAGAATGCCATGGCCGATGCCCTCAAGTTCATGGCATTGGAGGGGCACGGTCTGGCCTGGCTGCCACGCAGCCTCGTTGCCTCCGAATTGGAGGAGGCCTTGCTCGTCACCGTCGGCCCCGAGATTCCCCTCGAGGTCAGGCTCTATCGCAGCGCGCGACGAACCCGTCCGATCGTCGACAAGGTCTGGAACGGCGCGCGATCGCTTGCGTCGGAAACTATGCAGAATTCGAATATGTCTGTCTGACTCGGCATTGGATTTGGCCGGACCATGCCCGCATCATCGCGCCCTGAACGAGGAGATCGCGATGCTTGGCGTGCTGGGTGGCATGGGTCCGATGGCCACCGTGGATTTCATGGGCAAGGTGATCAAGAACACGCCGGCAGCCTGCGACCAGGATCATATCGAGATGGTCGTCTGCTCGGCCACCAGCGTCCCGGACCGAACGGCCGCGATCGTCGGCCAGGCCAGCGATCCCTTCCCGGCCATGCTGGATGCATTGCGCCGCCTTGAGCGATCCGGCGCAAGCTGCATCGCCATCCCCTGCAACACCGCACATTACTGGCACGACGCGCTCCAGCAGGAGACGTCGGTGCCCATCCTGCACATCGTGAATGCCGTAGCCGACACGCTCGCGCGTAAGGGAATTATCGGCACGACGATCGGCGTGCTCGCGACCGACGGCACCGTGCATGCCGAGGTCTACCAGAAGCAACTCGCTGCGCGCGGTTACGTCTGCCTGATGCCGCAGCCAAGGGCGCAGGCCGAGATCATGCAGGCGATTCGCCTGGTCAAGGCGGGACGCATCGACGAAGCTGCCGCGATCCTGCGCCGGCAAGCCGAAACTCTGATCGAACGCGGCGCGGCGCTGGTGGCGATGGCCTGCACGGAAATTCCGCTGGCCCTTGCCGAGGTCGAGGATGAACTGCGGGCCCGATTGCTCGATCCAACGGACGCGCTGGCTCAAGCTTGTGTCGAGGCCTGCCTGGGATCGCCAAGAACCGCAGCCTTCGCGGGCGATGACCGCCGAGAAGAGGAAGTGCTCAGGATCAACCCAGCTCGATCGCGTCGTCGACCTCGTGGACGAGCCCGACGCTGTCGATGGTCAGAACCATCTTCGCCTTCAGCTTCTCGTGGCCTTTGATCTTGCCCGCCGCGATCGCATCGCGCACGGCCTTCTCGATCTCGCGCTGCGAGGTGACGCCGACTTGCTTGAGGAATTTGCGCAAGGACGTATTGAACTGGTCCTCGTTCATGACGGCCTCCGTTGACCGGAACGGCTTACGGCCGCTCCGGATGGTTGAGCATGTACTCACCGAGATCGCGCTGGCGGCGATCGGCACGAGCCGTCGCGGCGCTGCGCTGGACATCACGGTCCTTGCGGCAGGCGACGTATTCGGGCGAGCCCTGCGCATAGCCTCGGCTCTGGCAGACGGCGTCGTCATCGTCGTTACCCATCGCCACCGGCGCCTGGTTGCGCGCGGCGCACGCGGACAGGGCCAGCGCAAGCAAAGCAGCAGCGAGAAGGCGCGACGCGGTCGTGATGGGCATAAGGTATCCTCGATTTGCCGGCACTCTGTAGCGCGGAATGAGGAAATTGTAAGTCCCGTAACGTGCTTTCGTCATGCCCTCGCGAAGGCGGGGCATCCAGTATTCCATAGACCCCGAGAGATACGGAGAGGGCGCGGCGTACTGGATTCCCCGCTTTCGCGGGGAATGACAGAGGAGCAGCTACGACGTCCCGCCACGCGCGCAGAGTACCTTCGGCCTCACACCCTCCCCTTCAACGCGTCCTCGATTTCGTCCAGCACCTTGGGATCCTCGATGGTGGCCGGCATGGTCCAGGGCTCGCCGTCGGCGATCTTCTTGATGGTGCCGCGCAGGATTTTTCCGGAGCGGGTCTTGGGCAGTCGGCCGACGGTGATGGCGAGCTTGAAGGCGGCGACCGGGCCGAGCTTGTCGCGCACCAGCGTGATGATCTCCTTCTCGATTTCGGCGGGCGCGCGCTTGACGCCCGCTTTCAGCACCAGGAAGCCGCAGGGCACCTCGCCCTTGATCGCATCCTTGATGCCAAGCACGGCGCATTCGGCAACATCGGGATGCGAGGCGAGAATCTCCTCCATGCCGCCGGTGGAAAGCCTGTGGCCAGCGACGTTGATGATGTCGTCGGTGCGGCCCATGACCCAAACATAGCCGTCATCGTCCTTGTAGCCGGCGTCGGAAGTCTTGTAGTAGCCGGGGAATTCGGTGAGATAGGCTTCCTTGAAGCGCGCGTCCTGATTCCACAGCGTCGGCAGGCAGCCCGGCGGCATCGGCAGCTTGATGACGATCGAGCCCATGGTGTTGGCGGCAACGGGCTTGGCTGCCTCATCGACGACGTCGACCTGATAGCCCGGCATCGGCACCGTCGGTGAGCCATGTTTCACCGGCAACTGACCGAGGCCTACCGGGTTGCCGGCGATGCACCAGCCGGTCTCGGTCTGCCACCAGTGATCGATGACAGGCACCTTCAATTGCTCTTCCGCCCACTCCACCGTCGGTGGATCGGCGCGCTCGCCGGCGAGGAACAGGGTGCGGAATTTCGACAGATCGTATTGCCGGATGAATTTTCCATCCGGATCCTCTTTCCGGATCGCGCGGAAGGCGGTCGGCGCGGTGAACAGCGCGACCGCCTTGTGCTCCGATATTACGCGCCAAAATGCGCCCGCGTCGGGCGTGCCGACCGGCTTGCCTTCATACATGACCGTGGTCGCGCCATGGATCAGCGGGCCATAGACGATGTAGCTGTGGCCGACCACCCAGCCGATGTCGGAGCCGCACCACCAGACCTCACCCGGCCTGACGCCGTAGAGATTGAACATCGACCATTTCACTGCGACCAGATGCCCGCCATTGTCGCGCACCACGCCCTTGGGAATGCCGGTCGTGCCCGACGTGTAGAGGATGTAGAGCGGATCGGTGGCCGCGACCGGTACGCAAGGCGCGCGCTTGCCGTCGTTGAGCGCCTTGCGACGCAGGCTCGCCCAGTCATAGTCGCGGCTTGGTGTGAGTTCGCAGACATGTTGCGGACGTTGCAGGATGATGCAGGCTTTTGGCTTCGCCGCCGCGAGCTTGATCGCCTCGTCGAGCAACGGCTTGTACTGCACGATGCGGCCCGGCTCGATGCCACAGCTTGCGGAGAGGATCAGCTTCGGCTGTGCATCGTCGATGCGGGTCGCGAGCTCCTTGGCGGCAAAGCCACCGAACACCACCGAATGCACCGCGCCGATGCGCGCGCAGGCGAGCATGGCGACCACGGCCTCCGGCACCATCGGCATGTAGAGGAGAACGCGATCGCCCTTCGCGACACCGAAATCCTGCATGATGGCGCCGAGTGCCTGCACCTCCTTCAGGAGTTCGGCATAGGTCAATTTGGTGACGCTGCCCGTGAGCGGGGAATCGTGGATCAGCGCGACTTGTTCGGCGCGGCCGCGTTCGACGTGGCGATCGAGCGCGTTGTAGCAGGTGTTGACGACGGCGCCTGCGAACCAGCGGCCGTAGGTGCCCTGGGTGGGATCAAAAACCTTCTTCGCAGGTTCGATCCAGTCGATTTCCTGCGCAGCCTCCGCCCAGAAGCTTTCGGGGTCGGCCAGCGAGCGTGCATGGATCTCGTGATATCGGCTCTCCCCTTCGAGGCTTCCCTGGACGTTCATATCCGGCTCCCGTTTTCTCTTGTTCGCTGGCTTTGACCTGACGGCGAAAACGCCGTTCCGCCATGATCAGGGTCAATTGCCGGCGATGTTTGGCGAGTATTTTCCCGGGAACGGGCTGCGGTTCAAGCTGAAAAGGATGGGTCTTTCGGCGAACATTCCGCCTGGGGCGGGATGAGTTGAGACAGACCGCGCCCGCGGCGGTGCTGCACTCCCTCTCCCCGCAGGCGGGGAGAGGCGAAGTTGCGTCAGTACCCATCCACGCCGTTCAGCCGCTGCAAGCGGTCCTTCATCGTCTTCTTCAGATCATACCCCGCCCGGCCGAATTCGGCGTTGCGGCGGGCGATGAAATCGTCCTGCTCGCGCTGGAAGGTCTTGGCTTCCGCCGGGCTATCGGCTTCACGCATGACGCGCGCGTTGGCGGCAAAGATCTCGCGGTCGAGATCGGCAAGCTCGGGACTGCCGCAGATCGCCTTCTCCACGGCGCGGCGGGTTCGCGCGCAGTTGAAGCTCGGCTTGCCGGCGACCGCCATCTGCGCGCCGAGGCGCTCGAGCTCCTGTGCCATCGCCTTGTGGTTCGCCCTGGCCTTCTCGTGATTCGGATTGATCCGCAATGCCGCGCCAAAATCCTGCACCGCCTTGGGCCGGTCGCCCTTCTTCAGCCAGAGCTCGCCGCGCGCATTGAAGATGTCGGCGAGCGAGGGGTCGAGCAGAAGGGCGCGGCTGTAATCGGCAATGGCGCGATCAATCTGGTCGTGCCGTGCAAGCAGCGCACCGCGCGCGACCAGCGCCTTGACCAGATCGGGCTTGGCGGTCTTCTCGTTGTCGATCACGTCGGCGCAGGCCGAGGTTGCCTTCTCGACATCATCCGCCGCCGTCGCGGCGAGGCACGGCGCGATGTCGATCTGCGTGACTGTGGCCGGCTCACCGCCGGTCGCGGCCCGGCCTTGATGGGCCGGCAGCGCGCACAGGATCATGGCGGTGCAGAGGCTCGGAATCAGAATGGATCGGCGCATCGTCGTTGCAGTCGGAAATTCTCGCGTCGTGGAGACGCTCTCCACTATACAGCCGGATTGATGCTAGAGCATGATCCGGAAAAGTGTGAAGCGGTTTTCCGAAAGATCATGCTCAAACAAAAACCTGAAGCGCGATGACGATTCATCCTAGTCTCATCGCGCCCTAGCCTATCGCATCGTGCCGCCGACGGCTTCTTAAGGATATCTCGTGTCGACCTTCGAATGGATCATCGCACTTCTGCTCGGCGCCGTTGCCTTATCGGCGCTGGCGCGGCGGATCAAGGTCCCCTACCCGACCTTTCTCGCCATCGGCGGCGCGCTGCTCGCCTTCGTTCCCGAGAGCCCATCCTGGGCGCTCCAGCCCGATCTCGCCTTGGCGCTTTTTGTCGCACCGGTACTGCTGGATGCCGCCTATGACACCTCGCTGCGCGATCTCCGCAACAACTGGGTTCCGGTCTCGACGCTCGTGGTCGCCGCGGTCGGCTTGACCACGGCCGGTGTCGCGCTGGTGGCGCATCGGCTGGTCCCCGATATGCCCTGGGCCGCCGCGGTCGCGCTCGGCGCGATCGTCGCGCCGCCGGATGCGGCTGCTGCGGTCGCCATCCTGCGTCAGGTCCGCCTGCCCTATCGCATGGTCAAGGTGCTCGAAGGCGAGAGCCTGCTGAATGATGCGAGTGCGCTGCTGATCTATCGCATCGCGGTCGGCGCAGTGGTGATGGAACATCTGAAATGGAGCGAGATCGCGCCGACGGTCGCGCTCGCGCTCGGCGGCAGCATCGTCGCCGGCTATCTCGCTGCGCGCATCATGCCGCTGTTCATCACACGCATCACGGAAGCGCCGAGCGCGATCATCGTGCAGTTCGCCACGACCTTCATGATCTGGATCGGCGCCGAGCACCTCGGCCTCTCCGGCATCCTGACCATCGTCGTCTACGCCATGACTGTCGCGCGCGCCGCGCCGGCACGCATGCCGGCGCGGCTGCGGGTGCCGTCCTACGCGGTGTGGGAGACGACCGTGTTCGTGCTAAACGTGCTCGCCTTCATCCTGATCGGGTTGCAGGTGCAGCCGATCTGGTCGCGCCTCGCAGAGGACGTGCGCTGGGAGTATTTCGTGGCGGCGGCGTGGATCCTGCTCACGGTGATCCTGGTGCGGCTCGCCTGGGTGATGACCTACCGCACGATCCTGCGCATACTCGTCGCGTACGGCATCTATTGCCCGAAGGACCCGGAAGCCGTAACCTCGCCCAAGGGCGGCATCATCGTGTCCTGGTGCGGCATGCGCGGCCTCGTCACACTCGCCACCGCCTTCGCGCTGCCTGAGAATTTCCCCTATCGCGATTTCATCCTGTTCATCGCCTTCGCCGTCGTGCTGGGATCACTGGTGATCCAGGGCCTGACGCTGCGGCCGCTGATCCTGGCGTTCGACCTCAAGGACGATGATCCCGTCTCCAGCGAGGTCGCGCGCGGACGCGCGCTCGCCTATCAGGCCGCGCTCGCCGAGATCGACGCCGATCCGTCGGAAGAGGCGGAGATCCTGCGGCTGGAATATCGCGCGGTGCTGATGCGGGCCGAGAACGATCCCAATGGCGGCGTCGCCAGCGGCGAATTGCCCGCCGATCCCCTGCGCCGCCGCGCCATCGGCGCGGCCCGCAAGACCATCTTCGACCTGCGTGCCACCGAGGTGATCGGCGACGACGCGTTTCACACGCTCGAGGAGGAGCTGGATCGGGCGGAGCTAAGCGCGGGAGGATGATGCGCGCGGTGCTGCCACAAGCGCGATGTCGTCCCGGCGAAGGCCGGGACCCATAACCCCAGGGAGGAGTTGTGGTGCGAGTTGGCAACCACGAATCTTCGCCAAACCACTCCCTGGGGTTATGGGTCCCGGATCTGCGCTCCGCTTCGCTGCGCTTGTCCGGGACGACAGCTGAGGGTGTATCTGGCGATCACACCCCCGACTTACACGTGATGCCGCCGTCGACGATGAGCTCGATGCCGGTCACGTATTTCGACTCGTCGGATGCCAGGAACAGTGCGGCGGTGGCGACGTCCCAGGCGTCGCCCATGTGGCCCATCGGCACCTGGGCGTCGCGGGCGCGCCACATCGCCTCCACATCGCCCTTGGCGTAGCTTGCCGCGAGCCCCGCAGAATGCTCGACCATCGGCGTCTTCATCAGGCCGGGCAGGATCGCATTGACGCGGATATGCTGGCGCGCGAACTCGACCGCCGTGGTGCGCGTCATCGTGTTCATCGCCGCCTTCGAGGTGCCGTAGCTGACGTAGGAGAGGCCCATGTGGCGGATCGAGGCGATCGAGGAGATGTTGATGATCGAGCCGCCGCCTTGCTTTGCCATCACCGGGATCACCTGCTTCATGGCGAGGTAGGCGCTCTTGAGGTTGACGGTGAAGACGCGGTCCCAGCTCTCCTCGGTCACCTCGACCACGCTGCCCATCTCGGCGATGCCGACATTGTTGTCGAGCACGTCGATGCGGCCATAGACCTTCAGGCACGCCGCGACCATGACCTCGATGTCGCTCGCGCGCGACACGTCGGCGGTGAAGGCGGCCGCCTTGCCACCCTCGCTCGTGATGATCTTCGCGGTCTCCTCGGCGGCCGCGCCGCTGCGATCGACGCAAAATACCGACGCGCCCTCGCGCGCAAAGGTCACCGCGGTCGCCTTGCCGTTGCCCCAGCCCGGTCCGATCGAGCCGGCGCCGACCACCATCGCAACCTTGCCCTTGAGCCGATCCATCGCGTTTCTCCCTGGTGTTCTTTGTAGCCCGGATGAGCGAAGCGATATCCGGGGCCGCCGTTCCCGGATATCGCTGCGCTCATCCGGGCTACGGATCGTCGCAGACTTTCATCTTGGTGACGTTAGCACCGATCGGATGGCCGACAATCTCCGAAAGAGTCCTGCACTTCCCGTCATGACACAACCGCCATTCCCCGGCCGCGCCGGAATTACCGAGCACGACCTCATGTATCGGTGCCCGCTTCGGCTGCCATTGAAACCAGCCGCCGGTGAGCCGCGCGTCGGGCGGCGGCTCCATGCCGGCGCCGGAGCCTTTGACGCGCGCTTGCACGAGCTCGAGGCCCCCAGGTGTCACGCGCCAGTCTTCCTGCCAGTCGACCTTCTCGATCGAATGCGTCCAGACGAGCGTAAAGGCTGTGAGCGCCAGCGCCTTCACGCTTCCCGCAGATAGCAGGCAGAGGCTCACACCGCCTCGATCGCAGCCGGCGGGCGCTGCCGCCATTGCCAGAGCACGATCACCGCCGTCAGCACGAAGCCTGCGGCATCGCTGAAGGCAAAATCCCCGAGTAGGCAGAGTGCCGCGCCGAGCGCAAGCGCACGCTCGAGCAGCGACAGCCGCGTGAACAGAAAACCGATCGCGACCATGCCGAACAGGCCGATCGCCACCAGCGCCTTGAAGGTCGCGAGCACAACTGCGCCGTAGAAGCCGAGCTCGGCGGCCATGGGATCGCCGGCCTGGAGCATCAACGCCGGTGAATAGACGAAGATGAAGGGGATGACGTAGCCGGCAAGCGCGATGCGCATCGCTTCCCAGCCGATCTTGTCCGGATTCTCCTTCGCGATCGGGGCCGCGGCGAGCGCGGCGAGCGCGACCGGCGGCGAGAGGTCGGCCATGATGCCGTAGTAGAACGCGAACATGTGGCTCGCGATCAGGGGCACCCCCAACTTTGCCAGCGCAGGCGCGGCGAGCGCAGCGGTGATGATGTAGGTCGGGATCGTCGGAATGCCGGTGCCGAGCAGGATCGACAGCAGCATGGTCATGATCAGCGCCAGGAACAGGCTCTTCTCACCAAGCCCGATCACCCAGCCACCAAAAATTGTGCCGACGCCGGTCTGCGACATCATGCCGATGATGACGCCAACGATGGCGCAAGCCATGCCGACGGTGATGGCGGATTTCGCGCTTTCGGCCAGCGCATCGCGACAGGCGCGCAAGGAGGCGAGGCCGCCGCGGACGAAGGCCGTGATCACGATCAGCCCGGCGACGACACCTGAAACCGGCACAATCTGGAGGCCGTCACGCGACAGCGCGGCGACGACGAGCGCGAGCCCGATCCAGAAGATGTAGCGGATCACCATTGCCGATGCCCCCGCCGTGATGCTGGCCCCCAGGATCAGCGTCACCGTCAGTGCGAGGCCCATGCTGCCGGCATAGAGCGGCGTAAAGCCTTCGAACAGCATGTAGACGAGCGCTGCGAGCGGCAGCACGAGATACCAGCGTGTCACCAGCGCCTTCCAGGCGCTCGGGATCTCCGCGCGCTTCATGCCGGTGAGCCCGTGCTTGCCGGCTTCCAGATGCACCATCCAGAACGCGGAGGCGAAGTAGAGCATCGCCGGGATCGCTGCCGCTTTGACGATTTCCGAGTACTGGACCCCTAACGTCTCGGCCATGATGAAGGCGACCGCGCCCATCACCGGTGGCATGATCTGCCCGCCCATCGAGGCAGTCGCTTCGACGCCGGCAGCAAAGGCGCGGCGATAGCCGAACCTGATCATCAGGGGAATCGTGAACTGGCCGACGGTCACGACATTGGCGACGCCCGAGCCGGAGATCGTGCCCATCATGCCCGAGGCGAACACCGCGACCTTGGCGGGGCCGCCGCGGGTGCGGCCGAACAGGCCGAGCGAGACGTCGGTGAAGAGCTGGATCATGCCGGCGCGTTCAAGGAACGAGCCGAACAGGATGAACAGGAAGATGTAGGTCGCCGAGACGTAGATCGGCACGCCGTAGAAACCTTCGGTGCCGAAGGACAGATGCGTGACGATCTGGTCGAAGTCATAACCGCGATGGTTGAGCGGCGACGGCAGATACTGGCCGAAGAACCAATAGACGAGACACGCGCCGCACATCAGCGGCAGCGCCGCACCCATCAGGCGCCGCGTGCCCTCGAAGATGAGGATCGCGAGCAGCGTGCCGACAGCGAGATCGACCCGCGTCGGATCGCCGTCGCGCGCAATCAGATCGGCATAGAAGATCCATTGATAGAGGCCACAGAGAAAGCCGGCGCCACCGATCAGCCAGCCGAGCGCGCGGCCGACATCGTTTCTGCCGGTGAAGTTGCCGATCAGGCCGAAGGCGAGCAGCAGGAGGAAGCCGACATGGACACCGCGCACCACCTGGCTCGGCAGATAGTTGAAGGCGGCGACGTAGAGCTGGAAGGCCGCAAACGCGATGCCGATCCAGTAGGCGAGTTGGCCCCACCAGCCCGGCCCGAACCCTTCCGGAAAGCCATGCTCGAAATTGTCGAATTCGACCTTGATGGGCGCATCCGCGCCCTCCACCTTCTCTAGCATTCAAATCGCCCCCGCCCGGACCAACGTTTACAACATCGTCGTCGCTCTCACCACACCGTCATGGCCGGGCTTGTCCCGGCCATCCACGTCTTACGGTGCCTCGATGAACGTGGATGCCCGGGACAAGCCCGGGCATGACGATACGGATAAAGCCGCTTACTTGATCAGCCCTTTTTCCCTGTAATAGCGGATCGCGCCGGGGTGCAGCGGGACCGGGCTGCCGGTGGCGGCCGTCTCGATCTTGATCTCCTTGCCTGCGACATGCGCGTTGGCGAGTTCGGGCAGCGACTCGTAGATCAACTTGGTCATCTGATAGGCGAGATCGTCAGAGACCGCAGAGCTCGTCACGAGATAATTCACCACCGCCGCCGTGGGCACGTCCTTGTCCTGCCCGGCATAGGTGTTCGCGGGAATCACGGCCGAGATGAAGGGCGGTCCAATCTTGTCGACGGTTTCCTTCGGCACCGCAACCACGGTGATCGGGCTCGAGGTCGAGAGGTCCTTCAGCGAGGCAACGCCGAGGCCGGCCGATTGCAGCGTCGCGTTGAGCTGGCGGTTCTTCATGAGGTCGACGGATTCGGCAAACGGCAGATATTCCACCTTGCCGAGATCCTTGTAGCTCATGCCGGCGGCAGCCAGGATGGCGCGCGAGTTGAGCTCGGTGCCGGATTTCGGCGCGCCGACCGAGAGGCTCTTGCCCTTGAGGTCGGCGAGGGTCTTGATGCCGCTCTCGGCGGTCGCGACGATCTGGATGTAGTTCGGATAGATCGCGCCGATGGTGCGGAGCTTGTCGAGCTTGGTCTTGAAGCCCGCCTCCTCCTCGCCGTCCCAGGCAGCCTTGAGGGAATCGCCGAGCGTGAACGCGAGTTCGCCGCGGCCCTGCTGCAAGAGGATGAGATTTTCGACCGACGCCTTGGTGGCCTGCACCTGCGTCTTCACGTTCGGAATCTTGTCGCCGTAGATCTTTCCGATCGCGACCCCGAGCGGATAGTAGACGCCGGAGGTGCCGCCGGTCAGCACGTTGATGAACGATTGTGCCTGCGCACACGACACCGACGTCGCCAGAGCAAGAGCCGAGGCAGCGCCGATCAACTTCAATTTCATGATTTTCTTCTCCCCAAACCGGCGGCGAAATTGGCCGGGCGAGGGGAGCGGGTCAACCCATCCAAAAGGCAAAACAGGGCTGCGCGAAACAGCCGTTTCGACGGGAATTTAAGGAAACTTTGGAAGGTGCGGCGACATGGCGCAGGCAGCGTTTGAACGCGGCTCGCTCGAACGCATCGAGCGAGCGTGCCTCATCCTCACTGGCAAGCCTTACTGGCAAGCCTCACTGGCAAGCCTCACTGGAACGTCATGTCCAGGCACTTGGAGATGTCGGAGCCGAGGCCGGAGGAGATGGTGATGCAGCCGCGGACCTTCTGCGTGGTCATGTCGGCGGCCCAGACCGAATAGCCGCCGGGGCCGAAGAACGAGTTGGTATTCGGGGGCTCGGTCTCGGTCGCATCGAAATCGTAATGGCCGTCCGTCTCGAAGATGCGCGGCCTCTTGGTGCAGCCGCCGTCGGTCTGCACGTTGATGACTTCCTTGTTGTCGCGGGTCAGCGCCAGCGAGACCTGGCAACGGAAATATTCCGATGTCTTGGTGTTGAAGAGATAGGTGTAGGACCTGCAGGTTGCGGTGTTCAGCTTGCCCGGGGCAAGGCCGCGGCTGCAGGAAATCCGCTGGTTGTGACTGAGCTGGTAGTCATCGGCATGGGCGACGGGCGCGAGTGTCACCAGAAATGCGGCGGACAAGCAAATTTTTATGACATGGTTCATTCGAATCATCCCTACCCAATCTCATTGTCGAATTGCGTTCTAGACGGAAAGCGGACCATAGTCGCGAGGGGACCAAGGGAAAATCACAAACTGCTAGCCAGGATGTGATTGGGCACGACAACCCGTTGAACGGGACGTGGTGCGTTGCGATCGAGGCGCGTATTTGACCGGCGAAGACCGTTCGTGATTTGTTCGGAACGACAATCAGGTGCTTATGGGGAGGATGAGGATGACTGGATTTCCAACGAGGGCCTTAATGGCCGCGGCGATGTTCGGGGCACTCGCCGCACCGGCTGTCGCGCAGACCGCCGCGACGCCGTGGGAGCTGAAGCCCGACATGGGCTATGCCTATGACAAGGAAGGCAAGACCTTCTCCTACAAGATGGGCACCAGCAATGCCGGCGAGCTCCTGAAGGGCGCCAAGAAGGTGCCGCGGGGCACGCTGTTCTTCATCGGCCAGAACGGCCAGCTCTACATGCGTACCGGCCCGTACCTCGAGGGCGACGGTCGATTCAAGTTCGGCCCGGATCAGTAAACCCACATTCGGTGTCGTCCCGGGGCGCGCGAAGCGCGAGCCCGGGACCCATAACCCCAGGGAGTAGTTGCGGCGCGAGGCTGGCAACCAGGAGTCTTCGCCAAACCACATCCTGTGGTCATGGATCCCGGATCTGCGCTCCGCTTGTCCGGGACGACGGTGTGCTAAAACACCCCCGCGAGCTCCCTCGCCCCAGCATTGTTACTGTTCGAGTCCATCCGCGCGTCCGTGACTGCCAGCAGCTTCGCCACCGTGTTGTGGCGGATCGCGACCGGGTTGCGCTCGTAGCCGCCGCGCTGGAAGAAGTTCGAGGTCGGCACTTGCTCGCGCATCGCCTGCGGCATCGTCACCATGTCCAGCCCGGTGCCGTCGCCGGTGAGATTCATCATCTCGAGCTCGGCGGCGGTGAGCGGGCGGTTATAACCTTTGGCGCGCGCGAACAGCACGGAGGTGAGCAGCTTGTGGGTCTGAAGCATTGGCCCGACGTCGATATCGAGCACCATCGCGTGCATGGCCCAGCCCTGCGCGGTGTCGCCGATCTTCTCATGCTCCGACCAGGTGTCTGGCACCGACTTCGCCTGCGCCACCATCTTCTTCAACACCGCGAGCTTGTGCTCGAGCATCTTGC
>NZ_JBANBJ010000025.1:0-110514 GCF_059803515.1 Bradyrhizobium sp. UFLA05-125
TATTGCCCGACCCAGGCGAGGTCAGATTGCAGCGTAAGCCGCTCCGCCTGCGCCATGGTGTCCGCAGTCTCGGACGGAGTTTGCAATGCGGGACGGATCGGGACGGTCTGGACCGTCTTCGGCTTGGCGCCGGGAAGTGGCGGCGTCGTCATCTGCGCGTGCACGCCAGTCGCGGTCATCAACACAAATGTTGCCGCGAGCATCGATCTCATGACAAATCCAACCCGGCCATTGAACGTGGGCTCATTGAAGCACATCTCGTTGGTCGCAAACAATCTCGGGGTGGTTCAGGCCTGCGATAGAGGGCGCGAAGCCACGTTCTCATGTCCTCATCCTGAGGAGCGGCCTCAAGGCCGCGTCTCGAAGGATGGCCCCGGGTGACATGCGGGCCTTCATGGTTCGAGACGCGCGTTCCGCGCTCCTCACCATGAGGGTCAAGAGAGGAACGACGATGCTGAGTCCCGACGAACTCGAACGCTATGCTCGCCATATCGTACTGCGCGATGTCGGCGGACCGGGTCAGGCCGCGCTGAAGCATGCCTCCGCGCTGGTGATCGGCGCCGGCGGTCTCGGCGCGCCGGCCCTGATGTATCTTGCCGCCGCCGGCATCGGCACGCTCGGCGTGGTCGATGACGACGTCGTGTCGCTCTCCAACCTTCAGCGCCAGGTCATCCACACGACGCCCGATATCGGCCGGCACAAGGTCGAGAGCGCCGCGGAGAGGATCGCGGCGCTCAATCCGCATGTGCGCTTCGTCGGTCACGCCACCTGGCTCAATGCCGACAACGCGCTGTCGCTGATCGGCGATTACGACCTCGTGCTCGACGGCTCCGACAATTTCTCCACCCGCTATCTTGTTTCGGACGCCTGCTTCTTCGCGGAAAGACCGCTGATCACGGCAGCGCTCGGCACCTTCGACGGTTCGCTGACGACCATCCGGGCGCACGAGAAGAACGAACAGGGCGCGTTCAATCCAACCTATCGCTGCCTGTTCCCGGAGGCGCCGCCACCCGGCACCGTGCCGGCCTGCTCGGAAGCCGGCGTGATGGGCGCGCTCGCCGGCGTGCTCGGCTCGATGATGGCGTTGGAAGCGATCCGCGAGATCGTCGGCTTTGGCGAGGGCCTGGTCGGCCGTCTGTTGATGCTGGATGCGCGCGCGATGCGCTTCGAGACGCTGCGTTACGTGCGCGATCCGGCCAATCCGCTCAATGGCGATGGACCCGTGTTTGACGATCTGAGCATCCATCGAACCTGATTACGGCCGCTTACGCCGTTGCCGGCTTCTCGCTGTCCAGATGAGCCATCTGCTCTGCGGCATAGCGCGTGCCGGACGCAACGTCGGGTGGGAATGCCTTGGCAAGCGCCGCAAGATGCGCCTGCGTCAACGTCACCTTGGTTGCGCCGAGCGCCTCGGTGAGGCGATTGCGGGTGCGGGCGCCAACCAGCGGCACGATCTCGTTGCCTTGCGCCGCCACCCAGGCAATTGCGAGCTGCGCCGGCGTTGCACCGATATCGGCAGCGATCGCACGCAGCGAGTCGACGAGCGCGAGATTGGCATCGAGATTGGCGCCTTGAAAGCGCGGCGTCATCAACCGGTAGTCCTTGCCGACTTTGCCGCTGTTCTTGGTCCAGTGGCCGCTGATCAGTCCGCGCGACAGCACGCCATAGGCGGTGATGCCGATACCGAGCTCGCGGCAGGTCTTCAAAATGTCGCGCTCGATGCCGCGTGCGATCAGCGAGTACTCGATCTGCAGATCGACGATCGGATGTACGGCGTGCGCGCGGCGAATGGTGTCTGAGCCGACCTCGGACAGGCCGATATGCCTGATGTAGCCGGCCTTCACCAGCTCGGCGATTCCGCCGATCGTCTCCTCGACCGGAACGTTGGGATCGAGCCGCGCCGGGCGATAGATGTCGATGCAATCGGTGCCGAGCCGCTGGAGCGAATAGGCCAGGAAGTTCTTGATCGCGGCGGGGCGGCAATCCATGCCGGCGAATTCGCCGGCGGGTCCGCGCAGCGCGCCGAACTTGACGCTGATCTGCACCTTGTCGCGCGGGCGATCCTTCAGCGCCTCTCGGACCAGCATTTCATTGTGGCCCATGGCATAGAAGTCGCCGGTGTCGAGCAGCGTGATGCCGGCGTCGATCGCCGCATGGATCGTGGCGATGCTCTCGCCGCGGTCGGCCGGACCGTAGACCTCCGACATGCCCATGCAGCCAAGACCGATCGCAGAGACGGTAGGGCCGGTTGAACCGAGTTTACGCTGTTGCATGATGGCTCTCCTCGAATGGCGGCAGGCTGATTGCGCCGCGTGATGAGGCCAGATATGCGCTCGCTCCATTGTGCCGATAAGATGGACAATCCAGAATACCTTGTTCAAAATATAGGACAATGTCCGGTCCCGACCTTCGCGATCTCGACGCTTTCGTGGCGGTCGCCCGCACCCGCAATTTCCGGCGTGCGGCGTTGGAAATTCGCGTGTCGGTGTCAAGCCTTAGCCAACGGCTGCGGGACCTGGAGGAGCGTCTCGGCGTCCGCCTGATGAACCGCACCACGCGCAGCGTCGCGCTGACCGAGGCGGGCGAGCTGCTGCTGTCGCGCGTGGCGCCGGCTCTGCGCGACGTCGGCGATGCCCTGGACCAGGTCCGGGGCCTGCGTGAAGTGGCATCAGGCCGCCTGCGCATCAACGCGCCGCCGCCGGCGGTCGATCTCGTGCTCGCCCCGATGGTCGGGCCGTTTCTCCAGGCCTATCCGCAGGTCGATCTCGACATCGTTTCCGAAAGCGGTTTCGTCGACATCGTCAGCGCGGGCTTCGATGCCGGCGTCCGTTACGGCGAGCACCTCGCGCAGGACATGGTGGCAATTTCGCTGAGCGGCCCGCAGAGTTACGTAGTCGTCGCCTCGCCCGACTATGTCGCACGCCGCGGCAGGCCCGGGCATCCGAAGGACCTGCTCGACCATGATTGCATCCGCGCCCGCTACAGCAGCGGCGTCATTCACGATTGGGAGTTCGAGAAGGCTGGCCAGATCGTGAAGGTCGATCCACCAGCAAAGCTGATCTCGACGAACATGACTCTGGCCATGCGCGCCGCGCTCGATGGCGCCGGAATCTGGGCAACCCTCGATGGTTATGTCGGCGAAGCCCTGAAGTCCGGTGCACTGGTCAGCTTGCTCCAGGATTGGTGCGAGCCATTCCCGGGGCCGTTCCTGTACTATCCGAGCCGGCGACAGATCCCGCCGGCGTTGCGCGCGTTCATCGATTTCGTCGCAAACTGGCGCAAGCGCGAGACGCGGCGCGCATAGATATTACAGCATGCTCGGCAGCACGCGATCCGGCGGCTTGTGGGCGTCGAGGAAGGTGCGGATGTTGATGATCACCTTCTCGCCCATGTCGACGCGGCCTTCGATGGTGGCCGAGCCCATATGCGGCAGCAGCGTCACCTTGCCGGCCTTGGCGAGCCGCACCAATTTTGGGTTGACCGCGGGCTCGTGCTCGTAGACGTCGAGGCCGGCGCCGCCGATCTCGCCGGCTTCGATCAGCTTGATCAGCGTGTCCTCGTCGGTCACCTCACCGCGCGCGGTGTTGACGATGTAGGCCTCTTTGCGGATCAGCTTCAGCCGCCGCGCCGAGAGCAGATGGTAAGTCGCAGGCGTGTGCGGACAGTTCACCGAGATGATGTCCATCCGCGCCAGCATCTGGTCGAGGCTTTCCCAATAGGTCGCGCCCAGCTCCTCGGCGATCTTCGGGGCTACCGGGCGGCGGTTGTGATAGTGGATCTGCAGGCCGAAGGCGCGGGCACGCCGCGCGACCGCCTGGCCGATGCGGCCCATGCCGACGATGCCGAGCCGTTTTCCGCCGATGCGGTGGCCGAGCATCCAGGTCGGCGACCAGCCCGCCCAGGGTTTTCCTTCCGTGAGCACCGAGGCGCCCTCGATCAACCGACGCGGCACCGCGAGGATCAGCGCCATGGTCATGTCGGCGGTGTCCTCAGTCAAAACCTTCGGCGTGTTGGTGACCATGATGCCGCGCGCATGTGCCGCCTCGACGTCGATATTGTCGACGCCGTTGCCGAAATTCGCGATCAAACGAAGCTTGCAGTCTGGCTGGTTGATGATGTCGGCGTTGATATGGTCTGTCACGGTCGGAACCAGCACGTCGGCCGAACGCGCGGCCTCCGCGATCTGCTCCCGCGACATCGGGGTGTCGTCAAGATTGATCCGGGCGTCGAACAGTTCGCGCATGCGCGTCTCGATGGAGTCCGGCAGCTTGCGTGTCACGACGACGAGGGGTTTTTTCTTGACCGACATGTCCTGCTCTCATGAGGCTTCGCTGGCTGCCTCTGTGGTCAAAGGCCTACCGTTCAGACCTCATTAACCCGGTTGTTCGACACTGGCCTTGCCGCATCGTCCCCGGCGTTTCCTTCAAGCTCTCCCGACGTTTCCCGCCGGAAAATCGGGCCAAACTGGTTTGTTAGGCGCTCGTCCTCTCTAGCAGATGGCCGGGCCAAGACAAGAACCACGGCAGCGGAAGGAAAGACCCCGCGTGGGGCGGGGAGAGGGACATGCGGCATGGAGTTGGAAGTGATTTGCGGAATTCGGCTCGCTTGGCCGGGGTTCCGGCAGGAGACGGGTCGTGATGGCGTTGGGGCGTTTTTGGTCGTTTGTGGCGCTCGTCTTGGGTTGGCTGGGCGCATCGGTCAGCCCCGGACATTCGGCCAAGGATGCGGTTCAGACCGCGAGCGGCCTTCCCGTGCCGCGCTATGTCAGCCTCAAATCCGACCATGTGAATGTCCGCGCCGGCCCGACCAAGGACAACGACGTGGCCTGGGTCTACACCCGCGCCGGCCTGCCGGTCGAAATCACCGCTGAGTTCGAGAACTGGCGCCGGGTGCGCGATTCCGAAGGCGCCGAGGGCTGGGTCTATCATTCATTGCTGTCGGGGCGCCGCACTGCCGTCGTCACCATGAAGCACAAGGACGATCTCGCGCCGATCTATGATCGCGCCGACGCCGAGAGCGCGGTCGCCGCAAAGCTCCAGGTCGGCGTCGTCGCCCAGGTCAAGAAATGCACCACGGGCTGGTGCCACGTCACGGGTAACGGTTTTGACGGCTGGATCCAGCAGGAGCGGCTCTGGGGCGTCTACGCCGACGAGCTGGTGAACTGACGCGAAGTCATCGCGGGGACGATGCTACTCACCGCCCGGAATGACAACGGCCGGGACAAAGCCCGGCCATGACGATCTCAGATCAAACTCGGGATAATCTCAGCGCTTCTTGCGCAGGCGCACGACCATGTCGATGCGCGCGATCTCGTAGCCCTCGGGCACGTCGGGCAGCTTCGACAGCGCCAGATGCGGGTCGGGAATGTCGACCAGCTCATGGCTGTTCTCGAGATAATAGTGGTGATGCGTGGTGACGTTGGTGTCGAAATAGGTCTTGGTGCCGTCGACGCTGACCTGGCGCAGCAGACCGGCATCGGTGAGCTGGTTCAGCGTGTTGTAGACGGTCGCCAGCGACACCGGAACCTTGGCTAGCGTCGCTTCCTCGTAGAGCATTTCGGCGGTCAGGTGCCGGGCACCCTTGCCGAACAGGAGCCAGCCCAGCGCCATGCGCTGGCGCGTCGGGCGAAGCCCTGCAGCCTGGAGCATTTCGTTGACGTCGTGCCACGGGCAGCCGGTCAAGGCCGGCTGGCGCCCGGAGTGGAGGGACGCGGAATGGGCGGTTTCGTCGTGGTGGTTCGGGGCGTTATCGCTCATTTCCGATTTCAGGGCACGCGAGGAAAAACACTATTGTTCTGCAATATATGGACGGATAGATGCAGATGCAAGTTTCTCGCAACTAGAGCGGTTCTAAGTCGGTGTGGAACCGGGACGAGATGCGATCATTTTACCCTGTAAAGGGCGCTTTGACGCCGGGAGGCCCTATGATAGAGAGCGCGCGGCCCCGCTTAGCCAATTTTGGCGCAGCCGGGCTCAACCAGGCTTGGCCCGCGGTCCGTCCGGTCGCGCGGTATTCGTGCCTGACAACGGCGAATGGCGCTCCTTCCGTCGAGAAACGGGGCCATGCTCGCCAAAACTACCCCATCGGGATTTGAACAGAGGCTCCGGGATGCTGAACAGGCGCAACGGTTACGAATACGAGGATTTGCTGGCTTGTGCCCGCGGCGAGATGTTCGGCCCGGGCAACGCCCAATTGCCGCTGCCGCCGATGCTGATGTTCGACCGTATCACGGAAATTTCCGACAACGGCGGCGAATTCGGCAAGGGACTGGTGCGCGCCGAGCTCGACGTCAAGCCGGACCTCTGGTTCTTCGGCTGCCATTTCAAGAGTGACCCGGTGATGCCGGGCTGCCTTGGCCTCGACGCGCTCTGGCAGATGGTCGGATTCTACCTCGGCTGGATCGGCGGTGAGGGGCGCGGCCGTGCACTTGGATTGAGCGAATTGAAGTTCGGCGGCCAGGTGCTGCCCGAGGCCCGCAAGGTTGTGTACAACGTCGACATCAAGCGCGTGATGCGCTCAAAGCTGGTTCTGGGCATTGCCGACGGGTGGCTTTCGGTCGACGACACGATTATCTATCGCGCCAAGGATCTGAAGGTAGGCCTGTTCAAGCAGGGCACGAGCCTAGGCTGAAGCAAAGCACATCACTTGAGGAAGACAACGATTAAGGCGAGGCGGTCATGAGACGGGTTGTGGTCACCGGGATGGGCATTGTCTCGTCCATCGGAAACAACACCCAGGAAGTGCTTGCGAGCCTTCACGAGGCGAAGTCAGGCATCTCGCGGGCAGAGAAATATGCCGAGCTCGGCTTCCGCTCGCAGGTGCAGGGTGAGCCGACGCTCGATCCCGCGACGGTGATCGATCGCCGCGCGATGCGCTTCCTCGGTCAGGGCGCGGCGTGGAATCACATCGCGATGGAGCAGGCGATCCAGGATTCCGGTCTCGGGCCTGACGAAGTCTCCAACATCCGCACCGGCATCATCATGGGCTCGGGCGGGCCGTCGGCCCGTACCATCGTCGAATCCGCCGACGTTACCCGTTCCAAGGGGCCGAAGCGCGTCGGGCCGTTCGCGGTGCCGAAGGCGATGTCATCGACGGCGTCTGCGACGCTTGCGACCTGGTTCAAGATCAAGGGCGTGAACTACTCGATCTCGTCGGCCTGCGCGACGTCGAACCATTGCGTCGGCAATGCCTATGAGACGATCCAGATCGGCAAGCAGGACATCATCTTCGCCGGCGGTTGCGAGGAATTGGACTGGTCGCTGTCGGTGCTGTTTGACGCCATGGGCGCGATGTCCTCGAAATACAACGATACGCCCGCCACCGCCTCGCGTCCCTATGACGTCAATCGCGACGGCTTCGTCATCGCAGGCGGCGCCGGCGTGCTGGTGCTGGAAGAGCTCGAACACGCCAAGGCGCGCGGCGCGCGCATCTATGGCGAAATCGTCGGCTATGGCGCGACGTCGGATGGTTACGACATGGTCGCGCCGTCGGGCGAGGGCGCCGAGCGCTGCATGCGCATGGCAATGTCGACCGTGAAGACCAAGGTCGATTACATCAACCCGCACGCTACCTCGACGCCGGCGGGCGACCCGCCGGAGATCGAGGCGATCCGAAAGGTGTTCGGCGTCGGCGAGAAGTGTCCGCCGATCTCCGCTACCAAGGCACTCACCGGCCATTCGCTGGGCGCGACCGGCGTGCAGGAAGCGATTTACTCGCTGCTGATGATGAACAACGGCTTCATCTGCGAAAGCGCCCACATCCAGGAGCTCGACCCGGTGTTCGCCGACATGCCGATCGTGCGCAAGCGCATCGACAACGCCAAGATTGGCACCGTGCTGTCGAACTCGTTCGGCTTCGGCGGCACCAACGCCACGCTGGTGTTCAGCCGGCTGGATGCTTGAGTCGTCCCTTGCTGACCTCGGCGGCTGGGCCAGACGAGATCAACTGGCACGACGGGGTTCTCGTTGACTTTCGACTGTCAGGGTTTGCGGCGGACCAACAAGAGTTCGCCCTCGTCGTCGACCTTTACCCGGACGATGACAAATCTGGCCAACGCCGCCGCTTTCACTGCATTGGGACGAACGTGACTCGTTTTGTCGCGAACGGCGACGTCGGGCGGCTTCTGAAGGGGCGATCCAGCGGGAACATCGATCTGTTACGCATGGAGTTCACCGCGGACACGGAAATTCTGGTGGTCTGCCTCTTCGGCGGAACGATTGAAGTTGAGGCTAACTCTTTTCGGCTGATGGAAGCTCCCACATGACATTGTTGATGAAAGGCAAGCGCGGTCTGATCATGGGCATCGCCAATGATCACTCGATCGCCTGGGGCATGGCCAGGACGCTGCATGCCCACGGCGCCGAACTCGCCTTCACCTTCCAGGGCGATGCCCTCGGCAAACGTGTCAAGCCGCTAGCCGAATCGCTCGGCGTCGAGTTGGTGCTGCCTTGCGACGTCGAGGACATCGCCAGCGTCGACGCTACATTCGCTGTCTTGCGCGAAAAATGGGGCCAGCTCGACTTCGTCATCCACGCGATCGGCTTTGCCGACAAGAACGAGCTGAAGGGCCGCTACGCCGACACCAGCCGAGAGAATTTCTCGCGCACCATGGTGATCTCCTGCTTCTCGTTCACGGAGGTCGCAAAACGAGCTGCCGAGCTGATGACGGAGGGCGGCAGCATGATCACGCTGACCTTCGGCGCCTCGGAGCGATCGATGCCGAACTACAACGTGATGGGCGTTGCCAAGGCGGCGCTGGAAGCCTCGGTGCGCTATCTCGCCTCCGATTTCGGACCGCGCGGCATCCGCGTCAACGCGATCTCCGCGGGCCCGATCCGCACGCTCGCCGGCTCCGGCATCGGCGAGGCGCGTGCGATGTTTGCGTTCATGCAAAAGCACTCGCCGCTCCGCCGCGGCGTCACGCTCGACGAGCTCGGCGGCTCGGCGCTGTATCTGCTGTCGGACCTTTCCGGCGGCGTCACCGGCGAGATCCACTACGTCGATTCCGGCTACAACATCGTCCTGATGCCGAAGCCGGACGATCTGAAGGCCCCGGAGTAGAACTCCGTAGGGTCGGCAAAGGAGCGCAAGCGACGTGCCCACCAAGCCAAATGTTGCGCTGATAGATAAGGGTGGGCACGCTTCGCTTTGCCCACCCTACGGACCGCGTCCGCCGCTCACCCCGCCGCGATCTTCTCGGCGCGCTGAAAGGCCGGTCGCGCCACGCAGCGGGCGATATAGGCGTCAAAACTGGGCCGCGGCGGCACCAGCTTGAACATCCGCACGGCAAAGTTCAGCCCCGAGCCGATCACGATGTCGGCGGCCGTGAACTCGTCGCCAAGGATCCATGGTCCCTTGGCCAGCGCGGCGTCGAGGACGTCGAACACCTGCGTCGCACTGCCCCACGCCGCCGTGGAGGTGGGCACTTCGAGCTTGGTGAAGATCTGGATCAGCCCGGGCTCGATGCAGGCCGGCCCGAAGAACAGCCATTGCAGATATCGCGCGCGTCGCGGATCGGTCGGCAGGGGCGCGAGCTTCGTCTCCGGGTAGCGGTCGGCGACATAGGCGCAGATCGCCGCCGCCTCGCCGAGCGCGGCGTCGCCGTCGACCAGGGCCGGCACCTTGCCCATCGGATTGATCTTCAAGTACTCCGGCGCCTTCTGCGCGCCCGTCGAGATGTCGGTTAGCACGCGCTCATAGGGGAGGCCGGTTTCTTCCATCAGCCAGAGCGCGGAGAACGAGCGCGAGCGGGGCGACCAGTAGAGCTTGATCATAGGATCTCACCTTTCATCGGGACGCGAGTCCTCGTGCATCGCGCGTCCTATGCAACTTGGCAAGTCGCTATGGCTGGGGTGACGATGCATGTTTCCCGCGAGATGTTGGTCAACTTTGCTTTTCCACGGTTTGGTGCAGCGCCATCAAAATGCAGAAGCCCTGAAATGGGCCCGCAGCTGGCGTGTCGCGGACGCTTTGGTCGATGGAGACGATCTCTGCGAGAAGATGGACGCTGTTGCGCCGAAGCCTGGAAAGCGCGGCCCCTGCAGAAAGCGCGTTGCCGTCACTCTCTAAAGGCCGTCACGCGGATTTCGACGTGCATCTTAGGGTCGCCAAGTACCGCGACGCCTAGGCAGGTCCAGATCGGCCTATGATCGGGCATACGAAGGCGAAACTGCCGCGCCATCTCCGCTGTAGCTGCGAGGATCGTCCCGTCCGGTTCTGGCGTATGGTATGAGTTGACGTGAGCGACGTTTGCCCAATCAAGCCCGATCTCATTCAGCATGAAGGCCACGTTATCGAAGGCTTGATTGATCTCCGCCTCAATCGGAACGCCGACCGGGAAATCGAGCGTATCAGGATGCCAGCCGCCTTGGCCGGACAACTCAACCCGGCCATCGGTCTCCAACACCATCGAATAGCTGTATTCTCGGGCGTTCTTTTCGCCCCAAGCACCCGGAGAATGAAGCTTGAAACTTGGCACGTTGCTCCCCCGTCGCGAGCATCGCGAGGCTATCGCAGCCAGGCCTTATTTTCAAACTGAGACACTACCTGGCAATCGATCGACGCCGTCCTTTCTGCGCCACCGATAGCACTTCATCATGAAGCCTGTTGCCGTCGCGACTTCTTCCCGCTCGAACACAAATCCCTCGCGCTCGTACCAGCGCCAGGCCTTTTCGTTCTCGCGCACGCAGCGCAGGACGATTTCGTCAGGCAATTGCGTCCGCGTGAAGGCGAGCAACTGCCGGCCGATCGAGCGTCCCTGATAGCGTGGCGCGACGAAGAGCTGGTCGAGATAGAGGTTTGGCACATGCAGCGCCAGGATGGCGGCGATCACGCCGTCATCATCGGCGACAAAGAGGCTCCAGCCATCCTCGATTTCGCGCCGCACGCGTGCGCGCAGGTTCGCGAGCAGGAAATTGCTCGCCTCCGCCAGGCCGGTCGAGACCCAGCTCTCCATCCAGACGCGGGCGATCTCGTCGTATTCGTGCGGCTCGGCGACGGATTGACGGAATGGACATGGGATGATCTGCCGCGCGCTGATCAGGCCCTGGCATTGCGCGGTATAGCGCTCGCCGCAGGTCGTGCGCGCACCTTGCCGGCCGAGAGGCACACCACCTCGGAGATTTGCAGGAGCTGCCGCGCCAACGGGCTGGTCTTGCGCCAGACCATGCCGATGGTGCGCGAGGGCTGCGGATCGGCGAAGCGCGCGACCGACACGGAGGCCGAGCGCGTCTCGACCGGCAGGGCCATTTCAGGGATCAAGGTCACGCCGATGCCGGCGCTGACCATCTGAACCAGCGTCGACAGCGAATTCGCGTCCAGCATTTCGCGCGGCGGGGCCGATTGCATGTTGCAGAAAGACAGCGCCTGGTCGCGGAAACAATGCCCCTCCTCGAGCAGCAAGAGCCGCATCTCGCGCATCATCTCGCGTGAGGGCACCGGCGTTCCCTCATCCGTGCTCGGCCGCACCAGCAGGAATTTTTCCTCGAACAGCGCAACTTCGGTCAACGAGGCTTCCGAGACCGGCAGGGCGACGATCGCCGTGTCGAGCCGGCCTTCGGTCAGCTCCTGGATCAGCTTGGGTGTCATCGTCTCGCGCACGCGGATGTCGAGTTCCGGATGCAGGCGCGTGAGGTTCTTGGTGATGGTGGGCAAGAGATAGGGCGCAATCGTCGGGATCATGCCAATACGCAGGCGGCCGGCGAAGCGGTCGCGCGAGGCGCGCGCGAAGTCGCCGAGCTCATCCACCGAGCGCAGGATCTCGCGGACGCGCTGGGCGAGTTCCTCGCCGAAGCGCGTGAGTGCGACCTGGCGCGCGCTGCGCTCGAGCAGCAATCCACCGAGCGTCTCCTCCATTTCCTTGATCTGCATCGACAGTGCCGGCTGCGAGATCGAGCAGGCTTCCGCCGCGCGCCCGAAATGGCCGAGACGCGCCAGCGCATCGAAATATCGGAGCTGCCGCAGCGTCAGATTTATCATCAGAAAATCCTATCGCAGCGATCATTAAAGTCAACTTTACCTGATAAGAGGCGGCGCCTAGAGTCGTTTGACCTGGGTCATGGCGATGTTCGACGCCACCAGAGGAGGTATTCATGGACGATCAAGCAAAATGCCCGTTCACGGGCGGAAAACCCGCACCCTCAAACCGCGAGTGGTGGCCGAACCAACTGGATGTCCAGGTCCTGCACCGGAATTCCGATCTGTCGGATCCGATGGGCGAGGACTTCGACTATGCCAAGGAATTCAAGACGCTCGACCTGAATGCGGTCGTCAAGGACCTGCACGCCCTGATGACCGACTCTCAGGCGTGGTGGCCGGCTGACTTCGGTCACTATGGCGGCCTGATGATTCGCATGGCCTGGCACAGCGCGGGCACTTACCGCATCACCGATGGTCGCGGTGGCGCCGGTGCCGGTCAGCAGCGTTTCGCGCCGCTGAACAGCTGGCCCGACAATGCCAATCTCGACAAAGCTCGTCGGTTGCTCTGGCCGATCAAGCAGAAGTACGGCCGCAAGATCTCCTGGGCCGACCTGATGGTCCTCGCCGGCAACGTCGCGCTGGAATCGATGGGCTTCAAGACGTTCGGTTTTGCGGGTGGTCGCGCCGACGTCTGGGAGCCGGAAGAATTGTATTGGGGTCCCGAGGGCACGTGGCTGGGCGATGAACGCTACAGCGGCGAACGCCAGCTTGCCGAGCCGCTCGGCGCGGTGCAGATGGGCCTCATCTACGTCAATCCGGAAGGACCGAACGGCAAGCCGGATCCGGTCGCGGCCGCCAAGGACATCCGCGAGACGTTCTTCCGCATGGCGATGAATGACGAGGAGACCGTCGCGCTGATCGCCGGCGGCCACACCTTCGGCAAGACCCACGGTGCGGGCGACCCGTCCCTCGTCGGACCGGAGCCGGAAGCCGGTGCGCTGGAAGATCAGGGCCTCGGCTGGAAGAGCAAGTACGGCACGGGCATCGGCGCCGACGCGATCACTGGTGGTCCGGAAGTCACCTGGACGCAGACGCCGACCAAGTGGAGCAACTACTTCTTCGAGAATCTGTTCGGTCACGAATGGGAGCTGACGAAGAGCCCGGCCGGCGCGCAGCAGTGGAAGGCCAAGAGCACTGAGGCGGTCATTCCGGATGCGTTCGACAAGTCCAAGAAGCATGTGCCGACCATGCTCACGACCGACCTCTCGCTGCGCTTCGATCCGGCCTATGAGAAGATCTCGCGGCGCTTCCTCGAGAATCCCGACCAGTTCGCGGACGCCTTTGCCCGCGCCTGGTTCAAGCTCACCCACCGCGACATGGGTCCGATCGCGCGCTACCTCGGCCCGCTGGTGCCGAAGGAGACGCTGATCTGGCAGGATCCAATTCCGGCCGTCGATCACGAGCTCGCAAGCGAGCAGGACATCGCAGGCCTGAAGACGAAGATCCTGGCTTCCGGCCTCTCGGTGTCCGAGCTGGTCTCCACGGCCTGGGCCTCGGCCTCGACCTTCCGCGGCTCCGACAAGCGCGGTGGCGCCAATGGCGCGCGTATCCGCCTTGCCCCGCAGAAGGATTGGGAGGTCAACCAGCCGGCCCAGCTCTCCAAGGTGCTCGGCAAGCTCGAGGCGATCCAGAAGGAGTTTGGCGCGGGGAAGAAGAAGATCTCGCTTGCCGACCTCATCGTCCTCGGCGGTGGTGCCGCGGTGGAGAAGGCCGCGAAGGACGCTGGTATCGACGTGAAGGTGCCGTTCACGCCGGGCCGCATGGATGCATCACAGGAGCAGACGGACGTTCCGTCCTTCGCGCCACTCGAGCCGCGGGCTGACGGCTTCCGCAACTATGTCGGCGGCAAGCATCAGTTCCTGAGGCAAGAGGAAGCCCTGGTGGACCGGGCCCAGCTGCTGGGGCTCACCGCGCCTGAGCTGACGGTTCTCGTCGGCGGCCTGCGTGTGCTCGGCGCCAACGCAGGTGGTTCGAAGAACGGCGTGTTCACGGCGAAGCCGGGGACGCTGACCAACGACTTCTTCGTCAACCTGCTCGACATGAGCACGCAGTGGGCGCCGACCGCCAACGGCGCGTACGAGGGACGTGATCGCAAGACCAATGCGGTCAAGTGGACCGCGACCCGCACCGACCTGATCTTCGGCTCGCATTCCCAGCTCCGCGCCTTCGCCGAAGTCTATGCGAGTGCAGATTCGAAGCAGAAGTTCGCCAAGGACTTCGTGGCGGCCTGGACCAAGGTGATGAACGCTGATCGTTTCGACATCGCCTGATCGTTCGAAGCGTCAGCACAAACAAAAAGGGCGGCCGAGAGGCCGCCCTTCGTGTTTTCAGTACGGAGAGATTTACTCGCCGGCCGCTTCGCGCGGCGCCTGCTGGCCCTCGGCCGCCTTCTGCTTGGCCTCGAGGTCCTCGCCGGTCTGCTGGTCGACCGCCTTCATCGACAGGCGGGTCTTGCCGCGATCGTCGAAGCCGAGCAGCTTGACCTTGACCTTGTCGCCTTCCTTGACGACGTCGGTGGTCTTCTGCACGCGGCTGGCCGCGAGCTGGCTGATGTGGACGAGGCCGTCCTTGGAGCCGAAGAAGTTCACGAAGGCTCCGAACTCCATCACCTTGACGACGGTGCCGTCATAGATCTGGCCGACTTCGGGCTCGGATGCGATCGACTTGATCCACTTGATCGCGGCCTTCATCGCCTCGCCGTCGCTGGAGGCGACCTTCACGGTGCCGTCGTCCTCGATGTTGACCTTGGCGCCGGTCTTCTCGACGATCTCGCGGATCACCTTGCCGCCGGTGCCGATCACTTCGCGGATCTTGTCGGTCGGGATCTTGAAGGTCTCGATGCGCGGCGCGTATTCGCCGAGCTCGGCGCGAGCCGCGGTCAGGGCCTTCGCCATCTCGCCGAGGATGTGGATGCGGCCTTCCTTGGCCTGGCCAAGGGCGACGCGCATGATCTCCTCGGTGATCCCCTCGATCTTGATGTCCATCTGGAGCGAGGTGATGCCCGCCTCCGTGCCGGCGACCTTGAAGTCCATGTCGCCGAGATGGTCCTCGTCACCGAGAATGTCCGAGAGAACGGCAAAGCGCTTGTCTTCGAGGATCAGGCCCATCGCGATGCCCGCGGTCGGCCGCTTCAACGGCACGCCGGCGTCCATCAGGGCGAGCGAGGCGCCGCAAACCGAGGCCATCGACGACGAACCATTGGACTCGGTGATCTCCGACACCACGCGGGTGGTGTAGGGGAATTCGTGGTGCGGCGGCAGCACGGGATGGATCGCGCGCCAGGCGAGCTTGCCATGGCCGATCTCGCGACGCTTGGTGCCACCGAGGCGCCCTGTCTCGCCGACCGAGTAGGGCGGGAAGTTGTAGTGCAGCAGGAACGTTTCCTTGTACGTCCCCGACAGCGCGTCGATGTACTGCTCGTCCTCACCGGTGCCGAGCGTGGTTACGACCATCGCCTGGGTCTCACCGCGGGTGAACAGCGCCGAGCCGTGTGCGCGCGGCAGCACGCCGACTTCGGCGATGATGTTGCGGACCGTCTTGACGTCGCGGCCGTCGATGCGCTTGCCGGTGTCGAGGATGTTCCAGCGAACAATCTTGGCTTCCAGCTCCTTGAACACGCCGGCGACACGGAGCTTGTCGTATTTCGGCTCCTGGCCTTCCGGGAAGTAGTGGGCCATCACCTTTTCCTTGGCGACGCCGACCGCAGCATAGCGCTCCTGCTTGACCGGGATCGCATAGGCGGCGCGCAGCTCCTGCTCGATCAGGCCGAGCATTTCCTTTTCGATCGCCGAATTGTCGATCGTGGTGACCTCGCGCGGCTCCTTCGCAGCCTTCTCGGCGAGCTCGATGATCGCGTTGATGACCGGCTGGAAGTGACGGTGACCGAACATCACAGCGCCGAGCATCACGTCTTCGTTGAGCTCCTTGGCCTCCGATTCCACCATCAGCACCGCATCGGCGGTGCCGGCGACGACGAGGTCGAGCTGGGTGTCGGTCATCTCGTCGAGCGTCGGGTTGAGAACGAATTCGTCATTGGCAAAGCCGACGCGGGCAGCGCCGATCGGGCCCTTGAAGGGCGCGCCGGACAGCGTCAGGGCGGCAGATGCCGCGACCATCGCAACGATATCGGGATCGTTTTCCATGTCGTGCGACAGCACGGTGGCGATGACCTGGGTCTCGTTGCGCCAGCCGTCGACGAACAGCGGACGGATCGGACGGTCGATCAGACGGGAGACCAGCGTCTCCTTCTCGGTCGGACGGCCTTCGCGCTTGAAATAGCCGCCGGGAATGCGGCCCGCGGCATAGGCCTTCTCCTGGTAGTCAACCGTCAGCGGCAGGAAGTCGACACCTTCGCGCGGCGCCTTCGCCGCGACGACGGTGGCGAGCACCACGGTCTCGCCGTAGGTCGCGACGACGGCGCCGTCGGCCTGACGTGCGATCTTGCCGGTTTCGAGCTTGAGAGGGCGTCCGCCCCAGTCGATCTCGACTGAATGCTTATTGAACATAGAGGTCTTCTTTCATGGGTTCTCGAAAGAAGGGACGGTCGAAAAACAAAAACCATGCGCAAGATTGCGGGACGCTGATCGGAACGGGTGATCAGCGTCCTGCGATCCTGCCATGGTTTTTGGATTTCGGATGGCGTCCATCCTTTCGGGTCATACGGGCGCCTCGCCCGTTGCGCCCAGCCGCCGGATTGCTGCTGGACTGGTCAGTCGGCACGAGCGCGAACGCCGAATCACGGCCCTCGACCATCATGCCCCGGATGCGAATCAGTATTGGCTCGCACCCGACATGCGCGTGAGCCTCGATCAAAAACCTTGAAGAAAAGTGCTTTCGTTCGAAACCACGCGCAAAAACGCGCGCCGGTGGCGCGCGCAAGAGCTGTTAACGACGAATGTTGTGCTTCTCGAGCAGCGCCTTGTACCGCGCCTCGTCCTTCTTCTTCAGGTAGTCGAGGAGCGAACGGCGCGTCGACACGAGCTTCAAGAGGCCGCGGCGCGAATGATTGTCCTTCACGTGGGTCTTGAAATGGTTCGTAAGGTTGTTGATGCGTTCCGAAAGGATCGCGACCTGGACCTCGGGCGAACCGGTGTCACCCGCCTTGGTGGCATTCGTCTTGATGACTTCCGCTTTGCGTTCTGCGGCAATCGACATCGTCAATTTCTCTCGTTGCGACCGGTGCTGGCAGTCAGGCCGGTCAGGTTGAACACACGCTTGGGGATGATTTCGCCATTGCCAACTTCAGCAAGCGCCAAAAGACGGCCTGCCACCGTGACATAGACTGTGCCGCTACAAGTGGGCGCATCCCGTCCGCGCAACAAAACGGCTTGGCCCCGATGGAGCCTTGCCGCATCAGCCCGAGTGACGGCCAGTGCCGGGATGTCGTCCAGCGCGGTCTCAACGGGCAAAAGCGCGTCGGCGAGGCTGCCCTCGCCGGACGCGGCTCTATGGCACAAAGCTTCCAGCTGATCCAGCGGAATCATGTCGTTCTCGCCAAATGGGCCGACCAGGGTCCGCCGCAGCGCGCAAATATGGCCGTAAGTGCCGAGAATCCGGCCCATATCCCGGGCCAGCGCGCGGACATAGGTCCCCTTGCCGCATTCGGCCTCGAATACTGCTCGATCGCTATCCGGTTGATCTACAAGAGATAAATGGTGAATCTCGACCGGCCTGGGGGCCAGCTCCACGACCTCGCCGTCGCGCGCCAGATCATAGGCGCGCTCGCCCTGGACCTTGATCGCGGAATAGCGCGGCGGGACCTGCTCGATGACGCCGGTGAACCGGGGCAGCAGTGCCAGAATGGCCTCGCGGGCCGGGCGCTGGTCGGAGGTGGCGGTCGGCCGGCCCTCGATATCATCGGTATCGCGCTCCTCGCCCCAGCAGACGGTGAAGCGGTAGCGCTTGCGGCCGTCCATCACGAAGGGGACGGTCTTGGTGGCCTCCCCAAGCGCAATCGGCAGGCCGCCGGAGGCGAGCGGGTCGAGCGTGCCGGCGTGGCCGGCGCGTTTGGCCTGGAACAGGCGCTTCAGCACCGCAACGGCCTGCGTCGAGGTCATTCCGATCGGCTTGTCGAGCACGACCCAGCCGTGCACGTCGCGCCGGTCGCGGCGCGGCTGATTGTTCTTCTGCTGCTTGGCGCGCGGATCGTTGTTGACGCGGCGCTCCTGCGCATGCGGCGTGGCGTCGCCGCGCAGCTCGGCAAAATTATTCTTCTGCACGTCGCGCGCATCAGCGTCTTCGGTGCCGATTGCACCGTGAGCCGGGTCGATCATCACTGTTCTTCTTCCCGATCCGAATCCGGATCCTGTTCCAGGTCTTTTTGCACCGCAGGCGTTCGCAATAATTTCTCGATCCGTTCCGCTTCGTCGAATCGCTCGTCGACGCGGAAGCGAATGTCAGGTGCAAATTTCAGGTTAACGCGCCGCGCGACTTCGCCGCGCAGGAATTTCTTGTTGCGATCGAGCGCCGCAATCACGCGCTCGGTGTCGCGGCCGCCGAGCGGCATCACGTAGATGGTCGCGAGCTTCAAGTCCGGCGACATCCGTACCTCCGGCACGGTGATGATGTGGCCTTCGAGGTCCGCATCATGCACGCTGCCTTGCGCCAGAATATCGGCCATCGCATGGCGAACCTGCTCGCCGACGCGCAGCTGCCGCTGCGAGCCGCCGGGCGCGGAGCTCTTTTTCTGATGATGGCGGGGCATTCTCTGAAAAATCACCTCGTCATGCCCGTGATGGGACACGGGCATTGTCGTTTGTTGAAACGAATGAGACGTCGATGGCCGGAATGAATCCGGCCATCGCGCTCTCGCAATTTCAGTTCAAAAAGATCCGCGCGCTTCGGTAAGATTTGGACTTACAGGGAGCGCTGGATCGTCTCCACTCGATAACACTCGATCACGTCGCCCACGCGCATGTCGTGGTAGCTCTCGAAGGCCATGCCGCATTCCTGGCCGGCCTGAACTTCCTTCACTTCGTCCTTGAAGCGCTTCAGCGTCGACAGCTTGCCTTCATGCACGACGACGTTGTCGCGGATCAGGCGCACATTGGCGCCGCGTTCCACGGTACCGTCGGTGACGCGGCAGCCGGCGACCTTGCCGACCTTGGAGATGTTGAAGATCTCCAGGATCTCGGCATTGCCCAGCATGGTCTCGCGCAGGGTCGGCGCGAGCAGGCCGCTCATCGCCTTCTTCACGTCGTCCACGAGGTCGTAGATGATGTTGTAGTAGCGAATCTCGATGCCGTTGCGCTTGGCGGCCGCGGCCGCCTCCTTGTTGGCACGAACCGAGAAGCCGATGATCGCGGCGTTGAAGCCTTCCGCGAGCGTCACGTCGGATTCCGAGATGCCGCCGACCCCGGCATGCAGGATGCGGGCTGCGACTTCCTCCGTGCCGAGCTTCTCGAGCGAGCCGAGGATCGCTTCCAGCGAGCCCTGCACGTCGGCCTTGACGATCAGCGGGAATTCCTTGCGGCCCGCGGTCTTCAACTGCGACATCATCTGCTCGAGCGAGCCGCGCATGCCGGAGATCGAGGCTGCCGCGTTCTCGCGCTTCTGGTGCGCGCGGTAACTGGTGATCTGGCGGGCGCGGGCCTCGTTCTCGACGACCGCGAGACGATCGCCGGCCTCGGGCGGACCATTGAAGCCGAGCACCTCGACCGGCACGGAAGGACCGGCCTCGTCGACCGTCTCGCCCTGATCCGAAATGAGCGCGCGGACGCGGCCCATCTCGGCGCCGGCGACGATGATGTCACCGACCTGCAAGGTGCCGCGCTGGACCAGCACGGTCGCGACCGGGCCGCGGCCGCGATCGAGCTTGGCCTCGATCACGGTGCCTTCGGCCGGGCGCTGCGAATTGGTCTTCAGGTCGAGAATTTCGGCCTGCAGCGCGATCATCTCCAGCAGCTTGTCGAGATTGGTCTTGTTCTTGGCGGATACTTCGACGTCGACCACTTCGCCGCCGAACGACTCGACCTGCACCTCGTGCTGGAGCAGTTCGGTGCGCACGCGCTCGGGCTTGGCATCGGGCTTGTCGATCTTGTTGATCGCCACGATGATCGGCACGCGCGCCGCCTTGGCGTGGTTGATGGCCTCGACGGTCTGCGGCATCACGCCGTCGTCGGCCGCGACCACCAGCACGACGATGTCGGTGACCTTGGCGCCCCGGGCGCGCATCGCGGTGAACGCGGCGTGGCCAGGCGTGTCGATGAAGGTGATCTTCTTGCCGGTTTCGGGCGAAGACACCTGATAGGCGCCGATATGCTGGGTGATGCCGCCGGCTTCGCCCGAGACCACATTGGCGTGGCGGAGCGCGTCGAGCAGCGAGGTCTTGCCGTGGTCGACGTGACCCATCACGGTCACGACCGGCGAACGCGGTTCGGTATCGGTGGAATCGTCGACGACGTCGAACAGGCCTTCTTCGACGTCGGAGGCGGCAACACGCTTCACCGTGTGACCGAGCTCCTCGGCAATGAGCTGCGCGGTGTCGGCGTCGATCACGTCGGTGATCTTGTGCATCGCGCCCTGCTTCATCAGCATGCGGATGACGTCGACCGCGCGCTCGGACATGCGGTTGGCGAGTTCCTGGATGGTGATCGCCTCCGGGATCGTCACCTCGCGGATCAGCTTTTCCTTCGGCTCGTTAGAGGCATGGCCCTTCAGGCGCTGGGTGCGGCGGCGGAACGAGGCGATCGAGCGCTCGCGCACTTCGTCGGCATTGAGCGCGGTGACGACCGTCAGGCGGCCGCGCTCCTTCTGCGGGCCGGGCTTGTGGGTGGTCTTGGGGGCTGCCGCAGGACGCGCGACGCCGCCGGGACCGCGGCGGATCTGGCGCGGACCCTCGTCCTCGTCCGGTCCGGCCGCGACTGCGGGGGCGCGACCCGCCGGGCCGGCCGGCCGCTGCGTGGTCGTTGCGGGCCGGGCCGCGGAGGCCGTCGGTCGCGCAGTGGTCGTCCCGGGCCGCGGCGCAGGAGCCGCCGGTGCCGCCGTCGCGGTACGCGCGGCAGATTGCGGCTGCTCGCCTTCGCCAAAACGCTTCTTGGCCTCGATCTCGGCCTTTCGCTTGGCTTCGTCTTCGTGGCGATGACGTTCGTCCTCGGCCTTGCGGCGAGCTTCGGCGGCCTCGCGCTCGGCGCGCTCGGCGGTTTCGCGGATGGCGCGGCGCTGGGCCTCTTCCTCGGCCTGGCGGCGCTCTTCGACCTCGCGCAGCTTGGCATCGGCCAGCGCGCTGGCGCGGGCAGAACGTTCGTCCTCGGTCAGCGTGCGCAGCACCACGCCGGAATTGGCGTTGCGCGGCGCAGCGGGCGGCGGAGCCGGGCGCGAGGGAGCCGGCGCGGCCGGCGCCGGCTTCGCAACCTCAGGCACGTGCGGCTCGGGACCGGTGTCCCCGATCCGGCGCTTGCCGCGCTTCTCGACCACAACCTGCTTGCTGCGGCCATGGCTGAAGCTCTGGCGCACGGTGCCCGTTTCGACGCGCGGCTTGAGCGTCAGCGTCTTGCTCGGAACGCTCAGCTTCTTGTCGCCAGGGGTCTTGGTATCAACCATTCAGCAGTCCTAATCCTGATCTTGTTGTCGTTGTGCGTTGCCGCACCGTCATACCGGTCGTCGTTTGTCTTCAGAAATCCTGGCCGCGCTTTTCGGCAGTCTCGTCATCGTCCGCCAGCCGGTATCGGACCAGCATCTGGCTACGTGACAAAAATGTCCTGCTCGCCGGGCCCGCGAGCAGCGCAGCATGTATCACATTTGACCTGCCTAGTGCCAAATCCAATTCTGCCGATTTCAATGCGGTGACGACGGGAATTTGCGGCCTGTCGTCGCGATTCCGCTCGTTTTGCCGCACCAACGCGTCCAATTTGCGGATTCCGTCCTGGGCTCCGTCACTGGCGTGGATCAGGACCGCAACCGTTCCTTCTTTCAGGGCGGTCTCGACCTTGCCGAAGCCCGCCAGGACCTGACCTGCCTTGGTGGCAATCGCCAGCGCCTCGGTCGCACTCCGAACCAGCAGCGTTTCCGTGTCAGAGGGAAGCGTCGGCGGGACGCGCAAATTGCGCTTGAAGGCCTTGCTGAAATGGTGATGGCGGACGGCTTCCGCAACCGCCTGTCGGGAGGCCGATATCCACATGCCCCGGCCAGGAAGCTTGCGCTTGAGGTCGGGAACAATATCGCCCTGGGGGGAAACGACGAAGCGGATCAGCTCGTCGATCGGCCGGACCTGTCGGCTGACCACGCACATGCGCATGGTCGCGGACCTTTCGGTCCGCGGTCCATGGTCGAGTTCGGGGTCAGTGCTGGCAAGCATCCGGGCGACATCTCCTGATCGCCCTTAAGCCGGCTGCTGTTCGGACGCCTCGGCGTCTTCAGCGGGCTTGGCGAGGTCGGCCTCGGTGATCCAGCCGGCCTTGACGCGCGCCTGCATGATCATCGCCTCCGCATCGTCGCGGGAGATGTCGATGCCGTCGAGCGCGCCCTTGAACTTGGTCTGCTCGCCGCCTTCCTTGCGCTCGGTCCAGCCGACCAGGTCGTCGGTGGCGCAGCCGGCGAGGTCGTCGACCGTCTTGATGTCGTTCTCCCCGAACTTCACCAGCATCTTCGAGGTGACGCCGGGCACGTCCTTGACGGCGTCCTCGACGCCGAGTTCCTTACGCTTGGCCTCGAGCTCGGCTTCCTGCTGCTCCAGATATTCGCGCGCGCGGTTCTGAAGCTCCTGCGCGGTCTCCTCGTCGAAACCTTCGATGCCGGCCAGTTCCTTGACGTCGACCATCGCCAGTTCCTCGACCGAGGTGAAGCCTTCGGACGCGAGCAATTGACCGACCACCTCGTCGACATTGAGCGATTCCATGAAGACACGGGTGGAGTTCTCGAAGTCGGCCTGGCGGCGCTCCGATTCCTCCTGCTCGGTCAGGATGTCGATGTCCCAGCCGGTGAGCTGCGAGGCGAGGCGGACGTTCTGGCCGCGGCGGCCGATCGCCAGCGAAAGCTGGTTGTTGGTGTCGGGCACCACAACCTCGATGCGCTCGCGGTCCTCGTCGATGACGACCTTGGACACTTCGGCCGGCGCCAGCGCGTTCACCACGAAGGTCGCGATATCCGGCGACCAGGGGATGATGTCGATCTTCTCGCCCTGCAATTCGTTCACCACGGCTTGCACGCGCGAGCCGCGCATGCCGACGCAGGCGCCGACCGGATCGACCGAGGAATCGCGGGAAATCACGCCGATTTTCGCACGCGAGCCGGGATCACGGGCCACTGCCTTGATCTCGACGATGCCGTCATAGATTTCCGGCACTTCCTGCGCGAACAGCTTCGCCATGAACTGCGGATGGGTGCGGGAAAGGAAGATCTGGGGACCGCGAGTCTCGCGGCGCACGTCGAAGATATAGGCTCGGACGCGGTCACCGTTGCGGAAGACCTCGCGCGGCAGCATCTCGTCGCGGCGGATGATGGCTTCGCCACGGCCGAGATCGACGATCACGCTGCCATATTCGACGCGCTTGACGACGCCGTTGACGATGTCGCCGATGCGGTCCTTGAATTCCTGGTACTGCCGGTCGCGCTCGGCCTCGCGCACCTTCTGCACGATGACCTGCTTGGCCGATTGCGCGGCGATACGGCCATATTCCAGCGGCGGTAGCGTATCGGCGATGGTATCGCCGACCTGGGCGCCGGGATTGGCGCGCTGCGCGTCGACCAGCGAAATCTGGTTGGAATGATTTTCGACCTTGTCCACGACCAGCATGTGGCGCGACAGCCGGAGCTCGCCCTTCTTGGGATCGATCTCGGCGTGAACGTCGGTCTCGCTGCCGTAACGGGCGCGCGCCGCCTTCGCGATGGCGTCCTCCATCGCGGCAATGACGATGCCGCGGTCGATCGATTTCTCGCGCGCAACGGCGTCGGCGATCTGCAGCAATTCAAGTCGATTGGCGCTGACTGCCATGGTTAGTCTCCTTCGTCAGGCTCGATTTCGCCGCGCCGCGCACGTTCGGCGGCCAGGCGATGTTGCTTGGTGTTCTTCGGTGCCGGCTTCTTCTTCGGCTTGGTGTTCTTGGTCGTCTTTTCGCTGATCTTGGCGTGCGCCGGTTGCGGCGGCTCCAGGCCGAGATTGCGGCGCATCACGCGCTCCTGCGCCTTGCCGCGGCGCATGGACTGCGCGATCAGCTCATCGGTGAGGACCAGCCGCGCCTCGCCGATATCCTCCATCACCAGGAGAACGTCGGCGTCCTCGCCGGCTTTGACGTCGTCGCGCGTGATGCGAACGCGATCGTCCACGGTGCCGGCAATGGTGCCGCGGAAGCGCTTTCGTCCGTCATGGGCGACGGCCATCTCGATCTTCACGAGGTGCCCCAGATGGCGCTCGAAATCGGAGCGACGCACCAGCGGCCGGTCGATCCCCGGCGAGGAAATCTCCAGCCGATAGGCGCGGTCGATGGGATCGGCGACGTCGAGCACCGGCGACAGTGCCCGCGAGATCGCCTCGCAATCCTCGATCTGCATCGAGCCGTCGGGCCGCTCCGCCATGACCTGGACCGTGCAGCCGGCTTCCCCGGAAATGCGGATCCGCACCAGGCGATAGCCCATGCCTTGCAGCACCGGGCCCGCGATCGCCGAGACCCGCGCGGCCACGCCCGGCTCGACCACGAGCCGCGGCTCGGCCAATAGCTCGGCATCTGTGGAACCAGCGCTGGGTTCGATCATGTCTGGGGTCAAGACGCTTCTAGTGGTTAACGCTTGCTTTACGCTGCTTCAGGGAACTCGTGGGGTCGGTCGGCCTTCACAGAGGTGGTCGCCCGATCACGTCGTCGATACAGGTAATAAAAAAGAGCGGGTCCTTCCGGGCCCACTCTCAATACCGATCGTATGAGAAGATAAGTTGGCGCGGATATAGCGCTTTTCGCTCCTCTCGACAAGACCCGGCCGCCCGGGGAGCGCCTTTTTATGCAGCCCCTGGCCTAACCGTTCCTTCACCAAGGATGGCCTAAATTGCCTGCTGGCGGTGCATTTTAAGGCTTCTCGTGTACTCCCGGCGTGTCCAATGCGAGTTTGCGTTTCATGACCGTTGCCACGTCGCTCATTCCCGGACTGGACGAGATCGTCAGGCGCGGTGATCCCAGGCGTCGCAGCGACATCGCGCGCGCCATCGCCGATTTGTTCTTCCAGGACGCTGCCAAGCTCAGGCCTGATCTCGTCGATCTCTTCGACAACCTCCTGATCGATCTCGTTCCGCATGCCGATCTGACAGCGCGCATCGATCTCGCCGAACGGTTTTCGCGCGTGGGCAACGCGCCGCGCCACCTCATCGGCCAGCTCGCGCGCGAGAATGAAATTCAGGTGGCGGGCCCCGTGCTGCGCCGCTCGCCGGTGCTCGACGAAGCCGCGCTGATCGAGATCGCGCGCCTGAAAGGTCAGGGTCACCTTCTCGCCATGACCGAGCGGCCCATTCTGTCCGCCGATATCACCGATGTGCTGGTCGAGCGCGGCGATCGCGACGTGGTGCGGCGTGCTGCCGGCAATGCCGGTGCGATGTTTTCAGAAGGCGGCTATTCGGAGCTGATCAAACGAGCGGCGCAGGACGGCGTGCTGACGCTCAAGATCGGCCAGCGCGATGATCTCTCCGGCGACCAGCTCAAGGAGCTTCTGGGCGGAACGCTGGATGTCATCCGTCGTCGTCTGTCGAGCGTGGTCAAGCCTGCGCGCCAGATGGAGATCAGGCGGGCGATGAACGAGATCGAAGAGGCCTCGCTGCCGCAAGGTCCGCGCCGCGACTTCTCGGCGGCGCAGCGCACCGTGCTCGGTCTCAATCGCGAAGGCCACCTCGGCGAAAGCGCGCTGCTCGGCTTCGCCAAGGCCCACAAATACGAGGAATCCATCGCTGCGCTGTCCGCGATGTCCGGCGTCAGGCTCTCCGTGCTCGACCGGCTGATCGCTGGCGACCGTTACGATCCGATCCTGATCCTGGGCCGGGTTCTGAATTTCGGCTGGCCGACCGTGCGCGCCCTGATCCTTCTGTGGTACGGCCCGCAGCGCGCGCCCGCAGCCGCCGATATTGAAGCGGCCCGAATGAACTTCACCAAGCTGATGCCGTCGACCGCGGAGCGCGTCGTGAATTTCTGGCGCAGCCGCCAGGCGATCTGAGGCTCAGACTCTCCGGAATCGCAAATACGCCGCCTTGCGGCCCTCACGCTCGGCCTTTCTGCCGTAGCGCGTCATGGTGTAGCCCTCCCAGGGCTGCCGAAAATCGTCGGCGCGCTCGGCGAGCCAGACGAAGTCCGGCGAGCGCGCGAGGTGCGACAGCGTCCAGGCGCAGTAATCGTCGATGTCGCAGACGAAGCGGAATTCGCCGCCGCTTCCGAGCACGCGTGCCATCGCGGCAATGGTCTTGTCCTGGACGAAGCGCCGCTTCCAGTGCCGCCGCTTCGGCCAGGGATCGGGATGGATCAGGTCGATCCGCGACAGCGAAGAGTTGGGCAGCCAGGCCAGCAGCTCGGCGGCATCGCCCGCGAACAGGCGGATATTGCCGATATTGTGCGCCTCGATCTGCGCGAGGATTTTTGCCATGCCGTTGACATAGGGCTCGCAGCCGATGAAGCCGGTGGCTGGAAAGTTTTGTGCCTCTGCCGCGAGATGCTCGCCGCCGCCAAAGCCGATCTCGAGCCGCAGCGCTTGCGCGGCGGGATCGAAGATCTCCTGCGCATTCGCAGGCGTGTCTTGCGTGATGTCGAGCGCAAGATGCGGCAGCAGATGCGCAACGAGGTCGGCCTGGTGCTGCCGGAGCTTGTGCCCCTTGCGCCGGCCGAAGAATGCCCGTTCGCCGTCGTCAGCGCGAGCCGGGTCCGATCTGCGCTCGCTCATTGCAGCGTCTGGTACAGGCGATAGAGCAGCCGCGCGCGCGGCTCGAGCGAGGAGACATAGAGCTGCTCATAGTGGGTGTGTGCGCCCTTGCCGTCGACGCCGAGTCCGTCGAGCGTTGCGGTATGCGCCGCGGTGAAATTGCCGTCCGATCCGCCGCCGGTGTGAGTGTCGATCAGATCGAAGCCGAGCTCGCCCGCGAGCGTTTTCGCGTGCTCATAGAGCGAGGCGCCGGAATTGCTCTTTTCGTAAGGCGGCCGGTTGAGGTCACCTTTCACATTGACGGTGACGCCATCGGTCTTCGACGTCAGCCCAAGAATCTTTCCGACGAATTCTTCGGCGTCAGCATTGCTGAGTACGCGCAAGTCGACCTCGGCATAGGCTTCTTCCGGCGTGACGTTCGGCCGCGTGCCGCCACGCACCACGCCGACATTGACGGTCACCCCGCGCCTGAGATCGTTCATCCCTTCCAGCGTCTGAATGACATTGGCGAGCTCGCGGATGGCGCTGCGGCCATCCTCGGGCCGCGAGCCCGCATGCGCGGGCACGCCCTTGATGAAGACTTCGAAGCGCCCGACGCCCTTGCGGCCCGTGACGATCTTGCCGCCGTCGCGCGCCGGCTCCGTCACCAGCACATATTTCGCCTTCCGCCCTTCCGCTTCGATCAGCGCGCGCGAGGTCGGGCTGCCGATCTCCTCGTCCGAGGTGAACAGGTGGGTGATTCCGAGCGGCGAGCGGTCGGATGTGGCGCAGAGGTTGCGGAAGGCGTGATGGGCGATATAGGCGCCGCCCTTCATGTCGTAGATGCCGGGGCCGAAGGCACTGTCACCCTCGATCTTGAAGGGCAGGCGCTCGATGAAGCCGATCGGGTGTACGGTATCGAGGTGGCTGAGCACGAGGATGCCGGGTTTGTCCTGTCCCCATGCCGAGCGCACCACGAGATGATCACCGCAGCCATTGACGCCCGCGACGCGTTCGGTCGTGACGGGCAGGCCGCGATGCTGCTCGGTGACGACGGACACAAGCTTGTTGACCTGCTCAGATGCTTCCGTCGGTGTCTCGATCTCCACCCAGCGGCGGATCGCCTCAAGGATGGTCGCAGTGTCGAACGGATTTGAGCTGGACATGTCGTCGCCTGTTGCTCGGGTAAGGAATGTCATGGAAGGCCGCGCATTTATACGCGGACCACACACCACGACATAGGCCAGATTTGGCGGAGCCTCATGGCCCGAATGCAGGACGCGTCAGCGCTTGTCGGGGCCTTCGCGGGCTGCGATCTGCTCGACGAGATCGACGATCGAGCGACGCAGCTTGGAATCGGTGATTCGGGTGAAGGCTTTCGTCAGCGCCAGCCCTTCCGACGTGGCGAGGAAATCGGAGACGTAAGAGGGCGAGGCGCCCTCGCTGAAGCCGTCCGGGCCGGGCGTGCCGCTTGGTCCGCCCTCGAACAGGAACGACACCGGCACCTGGAGAATTTCTGCGATCTGCTGAATGCGACTCGCGCCGACCCGGTTGGTGCCCTTCTCGTATTTCTGGATCTGCTGGAATGTCAGGCCAAGCGCTTCGCCAAGCTTCTCCTGGCTCATGCCCAACATGATGCGGCGCATGCGCACGCGGCTGCCGACATATTTGTCAACAGGGTTGGGCGCTTTCGACATCTCCTCTGCCCTCCTCAGACACCTTTAGCGCAACAGGGGAGTATGCGTCAGGTGATAACGTCGCCAAAACCTCTCGTTGGATTTTTGGGAAACATTGCGGAGAAATTTAGCAACGCCCACTGTCTTGGTGCAGCAAGGGCAGAATGCGGAGCACGCTGCGGCTCTGTCAACCGGTGGATTACGGTTGTCAAAAGTTTACCGACTGCGCCGCCTGCGATCAGGGAAACCGTCTGGCAATGCGCTTGCGCACTGCAAGAATGACGGCGAGCGCGACGAGGATCACGGCCGGAATGTCGCCGGTCCTGGCATATACGGTCGGCGGGATCGCGGCCGGCAGGCCCGAATCCAGCACGCCTTCGATGCCGAGGCCAAGACTGGCGACGACCCGGCCGACGGGATCGACGACCGCCGAAACCCCTGTATTTGCGGAGCGGACCAGCGGCAATCCGAGCTCGATGGCGCGCATCCGCGCCTGCTCCATGTGCTGGTAGGGACCAGTGGAAATTCCGAACCAGCCGTCATTGGTCAGGTTGACGATCCAGCCCGGCCGCTCCTTGAGTCCCGCAACGTCGCCGGGAAAGATGGCCTCGTAGCAAATGAGCGGTAGGGCAGACGGCGCGCTCGGTACCGGCAGCGCATGCCGCACGGTGCCGGGAATGAAACCGCCCTGGACCCGCGTCAGCTGCTCGAAGCCGATCTCCTCCATCAGGTCCTGATAGGGAAGAAATTCTCCGAACGGTACCAGGTGCAGCTTGTCGTAGACGGAAAGCACGCTGCCGTCGTGGTCGATCACATAGATGGAGTTATAGGCGCGCGTGATTCGCGTGCCCGGTGGCAGATCGGGCGCACGGACCGATCCCGTGATCAGCACTGTTCCCTTGGGCAGGAGGTCCGCGATTTGCGCCATCGCGTCGGCTTCGCGGGTCAGGAAAAATGGAAACGCGGATTCCGGCCAGATCAGGATGGTGACATCGCGTACGCCAGTCGACTGGGGTCCGGAGGCGCGGTCCGACAAAGCCAGGTACTTCTTCATCACCTCCGCCTTGGCGGAGTAGTTGAACTTGGCGTCCTGCCGGAGGTTCGGTTGCATCAGGCGCAGCTTTGCGCCTGCGACCATCGTCGTTGGATGGAGCGACAGGCGGATCGCGCCGAAGATGCCCATGACGATCAGCAATGCGATCGCTGCGGCCGGCACGCGCCACGGAATTTTCTTGTCCGGCGTGCGGTCGATCAGCGCCGCCGGGCTGGCGAAGATCGCGACCGTCAGGAACGTCATGCCCCACAGGCCGATCAGCGACGCGGTCTGTGCGAGCGGCAGCGGCTCGGACAGCGCATAGCCGAAGGCATTCCAGGGAAAGCCGGTCAGGGCATGGCCGCGCAGCCATTCGGCGACGGTGAGACTTGCCGCGAGCGCGAGGATGCGCCCGGCGTCCTTGGTCCAGAGCAGCCGGGCCAACGCAAATCCGATCGCCGTGTAGATCGCGAGATAGGCCGGCAAGCCCAGCACCGCGAACGGCGTGAGCCAGGCAAAGGTCTGGGCATCGACGAAGAAGGCGTAGCCGATCCAGTAGAGGCCGGGAACGAAATAGCCGAGCCCGAACCAGTAGCCGGTCAGCGCCGCGGCGGGAACGCCGCCGAACCGGCCGCCGCCGGCGCCGTCGATCAGCCAGACCAGTACGGGGAAGGTCAGAAACAGCACCGGCCAGGCGTTGAACGGCGCCAGCGCCAGCACCGAGAGCGCGCCGGCCGCCATGGCAATGAGCGCGCGCTTCCATCCCCAGGTCAGGATGACGGCAAGCGCGACCATCCGAAGTCGTTGTGCTGGGGTCACTGCGTGCCGGCTCCGTCGCCGGGTGGCGGATTGGACGTGTCGCCGGGTGGCGGCGTGCCTTGCTCGGGTGAGGCTTCGCGGCGGCGGCTTTCGCGCTGGGTGCGCGGGGCCGGACGTTCCTTGCGAGCCGCGATGCGCAGGCGCTTGACGCGGCGCGGATCGGCGTCGAGCACCTCGACCTCGTAATTGCCGGGGCCGGAGATCACCTCGCCGCGCACCGGCAGACGGCCGACGAAGCTGACGAGATAGCCGCCGAGCGTCTCGACCTCTTCACCGGCTTCACCGGTCACGAAATCCTCGCCGATCACGGAGCGGACGTCGTCGAGGCTGGCGCGCGCATCGGCGATGAAGGAATTGTCGAGCTGGCGCACGATCGACGGTGGCTCGTCGCTGTCATGCTCGTCGTCGATCTCGCCGACGATCTGCTCGACGATATCCTCGAGCGAGACCAGCCCGTCGGAGCCGCCATATTCGTCGACGACGAGCGCGAGATGGATGCGTGAGGCCTGCATTTGCGCGAGCAGGTCGATCGCCCGCATCGAGGGCGGCACGTACAGGAGCTTGCGGATGATGTTGGCGTCCTGCAGCGGCAGCGCGAGGTCGACGGCGCGCAAATCGAGACCGGCGGGCAGCGGCTTCTTGCGCTTGGTCTTGGTGGCTTCCGAGACGCGGGCCTTGGCCGTCATGAAGGTCAGGAGATCGCGGATGTGCACGATGCCGACGGGATCGTCGAGCGTCTCGTTATAGACCACGAAGCGTGAGTGACCCGCGCTCTCGAAGCGGTCCATCAACTCGCCGAGCGGGATGTCTCGCTTCACCGCGATGATGTCGGCGCGATGCACCATGACGTCGGCGATGCGGCGCTCATGCAGGTTGAGGATGTTGCGCAACATGGTGCGCTCGACGGCAGAGAAGCCGGCATCGTCAGGCGTCGTGGCATCGAGCACGACCTGGAGATCGTCGCGGACCGATCCCGCCTTCCAGCCGAACAGCGTGCGGATGGCGCGGATCAGCCAGCCTTCGGCGGTCGGACGCGTGATCTCGCCCGGCTGCACCACCGCGGGCAGGTTGCGGGTGTTGCGCGGATTGTCGTGGATTGGTTCGGAATCCGCCATGTCGATCGATCCGTCAGCGCTCTGCATAGGGGTCTGGGATACCGAGTTGGGCCAGGACGTCCTGTTCGAGCGCTTCCATCTCCTCCGCGTCAGCGTCGTTTTCGTGGTCGTAGCCGATCAGATGCAGAAACCCGTGCACCGCAAGATGACTCAAATGGTGGTCGAACGGCTTCTGTTCCTCGTCCGCTTCGCGCCGCAGCGTCTCGTAGGCGATGGCGATGTCGCCGAGCATGCGCGGGGCATCCCCGGCCTTCCATTCGCCCTCCGGCTGGAGTGCAGGAAAAGACAGCACATTGGTCGGCTTGTCGATGCCGCGCCAGTTGCTGTTCAGCGTGCGGATGCCGGAATCATCGGTCAGCATCACGGCCACTTCGGCGTCGGTGACGTCGTCGTCGACGGAAGAGGCGGCCGCGGCGATCGCGCGCTGGATCACCGCTTCGGCACCGGGCTCGCTCTGCCAACAGTCGGCAACGACGAGAACCTCGGTCATGGGAAGGTTGGAATGCGACATGGTGTTGTTCGGAACGGACGGCGCTTGTCTTGCGTCCTTCGATCCGGCTTTTCTCGCTATGGCTTGCCTGCGGCGGGCCGCTGCGCCGACCCTTCATAGGCGGCAACGATCCGTGCCACGAGCTCGTGGCGGATCACGTCTTCGGCGGTGAAATGAACTTGTGAAATGCCCTCGACGCCGCCGAGCAAACGGGTCGCCTCCGACAGGCCGGAGGTCTGGCCGTTCGGCAGGTCGATTTGCGACGGATCGCCGGTCACGATCATCCGGCTGTTCTCGCCGAGACGGGTCAGGAACATCTTCATCTGCATCGAGGTGGTGTTCTGCGCTTCGTCCAGGATGATCACGGCATTGGTCAGCGTGCGGCCGCGCATGAAGGCGAGCGGCGCGATCTCGATCTCGCCGGTCTGCAGCGCGCGCTCGACGATGCGCGCGTCCATCAGGTCATACAGCGCGTCGTAGATCGGGCGCAGATAGGGATCGACCTTCTCGCGGAGATCGCCGGGCAGGAAGCCGAGCCGCTCGCCAGCTTCTACCGCCGGGCGCGACAGGATGATCTTGTCGACCTCCTTGCGCTCGAACAGTTGCGCAGCGTGCGCGACAGCGAGCCAGGTCTTGCCGGTACCGGCGGGGCCGATGCCGAACACCAGCTCGTGGCGCTTCAATGCGCGGATGTAGGAATCCTGCGCGGCGGTGCGCGCGCGCACCGGCCGCTTGCGCAGGTTGATGCTTTCGAAGGTCGACTTGGCCGATTTGGCGTCGAACTCGAACAGCGAGCCCTGCGCGATCACGGCGCGGATCGCGCCTTCGACCTCGCCCTGGTCGAGATCCTGCCCCTTCACCGCCTCGGCGTAGAGCATTTCCAGCACGCGCCGCGCCGCGTCGCAGCCATCGCGCGTGCCGCCGATGGTGATGTGGTTGCCCTTGGAGTCGACGACGACGCCGAGCCGGCGCTCGATCTGCGCCAAGTTCTGCCCGTAGGGGCCGACCAGCGCCGAAGCGGCGCGGTTGTCGTCGAAGTCGATGACGACCTCGGTTTCGGGCGGAACTTGCATGTCGCGGTCAAATTTGCGGCTGGGAGCGAACGAAGACGAATCCGATGCGCTTTTTGGCAAGGGTTCAGGCTCCAGTGGCGATTGGCGATAAAGCGGGCCGCTGCGCGGGCTCAGGCGTCACGAGCTCGCCGAGCAGGCTGTAGCGTTCGAGGCTGTCGATACGAACCGGCAGGATTTTTCCGATGATGTCGGGCGATGCCATCACATGCGCGGGCTGAAGGTAAGCGGTGCGGCCGACGATCTGGCCGTCCTTGCGCGCCTCGCGCTCGAACAACACGTCGACGGTTATGCCAATCGCAGCCTTGTTGAAGGCCGATTGCTGGGCGTCGATCAATTCCTGGAGCCGCTCCAATCGCTGGTCCATCTCGACTAGGGACACCGTCTCCTGCATGTCCGCGGCAGGGGTTCCCGGCCGGGCCGAATATTTGAACGAGTAGGCTGCAGCGTAGCCGATTTGTGTGACCAGTGCGAGTGTCGCGCGAAAATCTTGCTCGGTCTCCCCCGGAAAGCCCACGATAAAATCTGATGAAAAAGCAATGTCTTGGCGCACAGCCCGGAAACGGTCGATGACTTTCAGATAATCATCGGCGGTATGTTTGCGGTTCATGGCGGCCAGTATCCGGTCCGAGCCGGATTGTACCGGCAGGTGCACGAAGGGCATCAGGCCTGGAAGATCGCGGTGGGCGGCAATCAGACTGTCATCGACGTCGCGGGGATGGCTGGTCGAGTAGCGCAGTCGCGCAATGCCGGGAATCCGCGCGAGATGCTCGAGCAGCTTGCCGAGCGGCCAGCTTTGTCCGTCCGGTCCCTCGCCGTGATAGGCATTGACGTTCTGGCCGATCAGCGTGAGCTCGCGCACGCCGTTGTCGGCGAGCCGCTTCACGTCGTCGACGATCTTCGCGACGGGGCGCGAGACCTCGGTGCCGCGCGTATAGGGCACGACGCAGAAGGTGCAGAACTTGTCGCAGCCTTCCTGCACGGTGACGAAGGCGGAAATGCCGCGCGCACGGATCGCTTCGGGCTTGGGCTGGGCAAGGAAGCCGAACTTGTCGGCGGCCGGAAATTCTGTCTCGATCGCGCGGCCATCATGGCCTGCGCGCTTCAACAGCTCCGGCAAATGGTGATAGCTTTGCGGGCCAACCACGACATCGACGACCGGCGCGCGGCGCACGATCTCCTCGCCCTCGGCCTGCGCCACGCAGCCGGCGACCGCGATCTGCATGGTGCGGCCACCGCGCGCCGCCTCGTCCTTGGCGACGCGCAGGCGGCCGAGCTCGGAATAGACCTTCTCCGACGCCTTCTCGCGGATATGGCAGGTGTTGAGGATGACGAGGTCGGCATCCTCGACGCTGGCCGTCTCCACGAATCCTTCCGGCGCCAGCGTGTCCACCATGCGCTGGGCATCGTAGACGTTCATCTGGCAGCCATATGATTTGATGTGCAGCTTGCGCGGCGGCGTCATGGAACCCGGATTTGAGGTGGAGAACGCCCCTCAGATATAGGTTGAGAGGGCGAAAATCCAGCGAACGGGCGCCTGAAAGACCCTCATTCCGGGGCGATGCGAAGCATCGAACCCGGAATCTTGCGCCAAAACCTCCGGATTCCGGGTTCATGCGCTTTGCGCGTGCCCCGGAATGACGTCGAACGGGCGAAATCAGCCCACTGCAGCGTCCGCATCCACCCGCCGCACCAGTTCCGGCAATTGCCGCATGTCGTCGAACGTTAGTCTGGTGCCGGCGGCACGCAACCTGTCGGCGTGGCCGGGCGGGCAGTGGCTGCCGCCGTGAAAGCCCAGCACGGTCATCCCGGCAGCGTACGCACCGGTCACCCCGGGAACACTGTCCTCAATCACAAGGCATCGTTCCGGCGCTGCCTTCATCTGCTCGGCCGCAAACAGAAACAGATCGGGGGCGGGTTTGCCGCGTGCGACCTGGCTTGCGGAAAAGATATGCGGAGCAAGCATATCGTATAGCCCGGCACAAGACAGGCCGTGACGAATCTTCTCTGGTGTGCCGCTTGATGCAACACACTTGGGTAAATCGATTGCGCCAATCGCAGCGGCCACATCGGTGATCGGCAGCAGATCGCTGGCATAAAATCGCAGCGTCGCCGCAGTCACCTGCTGCTCCAGATCGTCGGGTAGCTTGCAGCCGATCTCCTGTTCGACCATCAGCCGCGCATCTCGCTCGGATACGCCGAGGAAGCGGACCAGCACCTGCTCCGGCGTGATCGGGTAGCCGTGGCGCGTCAGCACATCGGCATGCGCGCGACAGGAGATGACCTCGCTGTCGACCAGCACGCCGTCGCAGTCGAAGATGATGAGATCGATTGGCACTAGTTCTGGGGTTTGTCGTCGTCGAGCGGGACGCAATAGAGCTCGAGCCGGTGATCGACCAGCTTGTAGCCGAGCTTGCGGGCGATCTCCGCCTGGAGCTTCTCGATCTCCTCGGAGGTGAATTCGATCACCTTGCCGTCGCGCAGATTGATGAGATGGTCGTGATGGCTGTCGCGCATCTGCTCGTAGCGGGCGCGGCCCTCGCGGAAATCGTGGCGCTCGATGATGCCGGCATCCTCGAACAGCTTTACGGTGCGATAGACGGTCGAGATCGAGATCTTGTCGTCGACGGCGACGCAGCGCCGGTAGAGTTCCTCGACATCGGGATGATCGACGGCTTCCGCGAGCACGCGGGCGATGACGCGGCGCTGCTCGGTCATGCGCATGCCGGTGGCGGCACAGCGCGCCTCGATGCCGGTCGCCTTGGTCGCGGAAGAATGTTTGAGTACGGTCATAGGGTTGTCTGCCTGACGAGCGCCTTGTTCAATCGATGTTACGACAAGTCACGTCGCATCAGAAGTGCGTTCAATTGTTCCCCGTTCGCCTGCTTATAGTAGCGTTCGCGGCGCCCGACCACCATGAATCCGATGCCGTCGTAGAGCGCCCGCGCCGGCCGGTTATTTTCCTCGACTTCGAGAAATATAGTGCGCACACCGCGGCCGGCGAGGTGGCCGAGATGGGTCAAGAGCAGCGCACGGGAGAACCCGCGGCCGCGGTAGGCCTGGTCGACGGCAATGGAGAGGATTTCGGCCTCGTCCGCACCCATCCGCGAGACCGCAAAGCCGATCGTCTTGTGTCCCAATCGCAAGCGATGCACCAGCGTGTTGCGCTCGCTCATCATGCTCTCGAATTCGCCTTCGCCCCAGCCGCGCGCAAAGGACGCGCCATGCAGTTGTGCGAGCTTTGCTGCGTCGCGCGCGGTCGCGCCCTCGACGATGGCGCTGCCGCCGCGCCACCATTCGGCGAGCCAATTCCTCATGAGGGTGCGGCGTGTGCTGCGAGCGGCGGATTGGCTGCCGGTTTCGCATCGGGCGCACGCAGATAGAACGGACGCGCCGGTGTGGTGTCGGGATCTGCGGCCGCACCCAGCCACGCCACCCAATTGATGTCAGGCGCGGCCTGCGGATCGACGGCGATCGGTGGAGATCTGTCTTTCGGCCAGCGGTCGGCGAGAATTTTTGCGGCATTGCCGACCAGATGCGGCGCGCCGAATTGCGAGGCGGCAATCGCCTCATCGACGCCTGCAACTCTTGGCCGGACAAGCTGGCTGCCGTCGCCGGCGACGACCTGGAAATAGACGTGATCATGCCGCGCATCGATCGCAGAGACGACAGGCGCCGACTTGTTCTGGCTGACGATGGCGGCAGCATAGGCCGACAGCGTCGTCAGCCCTACTGCCGGCTTGCCGGTGGCGAGCGCAAGTCCGCGCGCGGCCGAGATGCCGACCCGAAGACCTGTGAAGCTGCCGGGACCTGTGGTGACCGCGATGCGGTCGAGTGCGGTGAAGCTGAGCCCCGCCGATTGCATCACCCGCGCGATCAGCGGCATCAAGGCTTCCGCATGCCCGCGCTTCATCGGCAGCGATTCCTGGGCGCGCAGGTTGGCCGTTTCGGTGTCGAGCACGGCGGCGGCGCAGGCGTCGAGCGCAGTATCGATGGCAAGGATCAGCATGAAAGAACGAATGGCGAGTGGCGAATAGCGAATAGTCTAGCGAACCAAGCGCTTATCCGCCACTCTCGCCGAACTTCGTAGGGTGGGCAAAGCGGCTTGTCCGCCGTAGCTCGAAGAGCGAAGGCGTGCCCACCACTGCTATCTCATCTTGGACGGTGGGCAAGGCGCAAATGCGCCTTTACCCACCCTACGATACCTCGATCACATCGGCCTGACTTCGACCACGTCAGGCACGAAATGCCTGAGCAGGTTCTGGATGCCGTGCTGGAGCGTCGCGGTCGACGACGGGCAGCCGGAGCAGGCGCCCTTCATGTTGAGGTAGACGACGCCGTCCTTGAAGCCGCGGAAGGTGATGTCGCCGCCATCATTGGCGACCGCAGGCCGCACGCGCGTCTCGATCAGATCCTTGATCATGTCGACCGTCTCGGCATCCGCCTCGTCAAAAAATTCGTCTTCCTCGTCGAGGTCGTCGTCGCTGGCGGCCACGCCATCGGCAAGCAGCGGCGCGCCGGACATGTAATGCTCCATGATGGCGCCGAGGATCGCTGGCTTGAGCTGCTGCCATTCACCGCTCGCCTTGGTCACGGTGATGAAGTCGCTGCCGTAGAACACGCTGGTGACGCCAGGCACGTCGAACAGCTTTTCGGCGAGCGGCGAGCGCGTGGACGCTTCGCGGCTCGCAAATTCCATCGGACCGCCGTCGGACACGAGGCGGCCGGGGATGAACTTCAGCGTGGCGGGATTGGGGGTGGCTTCGGTCTGAATGAACATGGTTTTCTCCGGACGTCGCCGGTTCAAGGCCGGCGCGTGAGCTCTCAGTACCAGATGGCGACGCCAAACGCACGGTCAAGGGGCAGGAGGGGGAGTTTCGCTGCGGGATCAGCGGGTTAACCTCGCCCCCCACGCTTGTAGCGAGAGGTGAAGGGTCCTACGACAGCGCGTCGACCTCGGGGTCGCTGAGTTCGCCCGAAATGATCGTCACCGGTACGGGGAACGTGCCGACCGCATTGGCGAGCAGCGCGACGAGCGGCCCCGGTCCCTCGGCGCCGGGATTGGCGGCGAGCACCAGCATCGCGATATCAGGGTCCTGGTCGATCACCTCGAGCAATTGTTCCATCGGGGCGCCTTCACGGATCACGCGCTCGGGCGTGATCGCGGCGATGCCGTTGGCGCGGCCGGCGGCGCGGTCGAGCGCGGCATCGGCTGCCTCCTGCGCCTCGGCGCGCATGATGTCGGCGACGCCCAGCCATTGCTGGTTCTGGTCCTCGGTCTCGATGATGCGCAGCATCACCACGCCGCCGCCGGCGCGGATCGCCCAGCGGCTGGCGTAATAGACCGCGCGATCCCATTCGGCGGTGTCGTCAACGATGACAAGGCATTTGGGCTTGTGACCCGGCTCGAAGCATCGTCGCGTGCTGCTCATGCATGTCTCGGCGTATCCACGCCTGACATGCTGCCACACTCCCTTTGTCTTTGGGAGAGGGGCGTTGGCCGGCGCTCCTGGCGTCGGCCAGACTTCGCAGGCGCAAAAATCAGCGCTTGCGGATGAAGCCGACGATGTCCTTGGACAGCGCCATGGTCTCGTCCGCAATCGCGCGCGCGCGGTCGGCGCCGTCGTTCAGGATGGCGTCGATGTGACCGGGGTCGGCGACCAGGCGCTTCATCTCGCCGGCGATCGGCGCCAGCTTTGTCACGCAGAGATCGACCAGCGCGTTCTTGAAGCTGGAGAACTGGCCGCCGCCGAAATCGCGCAGCACGTCGGCTTTCGCCCGGCCCGACAGCGCAGCGAAAATGCCGACGAGATTGTCCGCCTCGGGGCGCGCTTCCAGGCCCTTTTCCTCCGTCGGCAGCGGCTCCGGATCGGTCTTCGCCTTGCGGACCTTCTGCGCGATGGTGTCGGCATCGTCGGTCAAATTGATACGCGAATAGTCCGACGCGTCGGACTTCGACATCTTCTTGGTGCCGTCGCGCAAGCTCATCACGCGCGTCGCCGGTCCCGTAATCAGCGGCTCCGGCAGCGGGAAGAACAGACTGTCGCCGAAGCCATGACCACGAATCGAATCGCCGAAATCGTTGTTGAACTTCTGCGCGATGTCGCGTGAAAGCTCGAGATGCTGCTTCTGGTCCTCGCCGACCGGCACATGCGTGGCGCGATACAGCAGAATGTCGGCCGCCATCAGCACCGGATAATCGTAAAGCCCGACGGAGGCGTTCTCGCGATCCTTGCCGGCCTTCTCCTTGAACTGAGTCATGCGGTTGAGCCAGCCCATGCGCGCGACACAGTTGAAGATCCAGGCGAGCTCGGCGTGGCCGGCGACCTGGCTCTGGTTGAACACGATGTGCTTCTTCGGATCGATGCCGCTGGCGATGAACGCCGCAGTCACCTCGCGGGTGTTCCGCGCGAGCTCGGCCGGTCCGCCCCAGACGTCCACGCCTTGCGTGATCGCGTGCATGTCGACGACGCAATAGATGCAGTTGTGCGTTTCCTGCATCTTCACGAAGTTGACGATCGCGCCGAGATAGTTGCCGAGGTGCAGATTGCCCGTCGGCTGGACGCCCGAAAAAACCCGTTCAACGAATGGCATGGCAGCTTTCCTGGCAAGCTTTCCTGGAAGGTACGGGCCGTCGTTTCCAACAGCGGCGCTGCTCCGTCAAGTGTAATTCGCTCGTTCTCACGCGCTCTGGTCCCGATGCGCCGGCCGCCTCAAGGCGGCGCGCACCTCGCGCCAGGAGGCGATGCCGAACAGTCTCAGGAACAGGCCATAGGCCATCAGGCCGCCCGCGATCTGGAGGCCGAGAACGATCATCCCGAGCAGGCTGTGGCCGCCGGTGGGCGCGATGGCCGTCGCGAGCCAGAGCAGAGTGCCCATGGCGAGCGCGGCGAGCGCGACCCGCGGCAGCCGCCTGCGGGCGGCGTCGTCGACCGCGAAGCCGAATTCGGTGGCACCCTTGCGAAGCAGCGAGAGCGCGCTGCTCCAGGCGCCGCAGGCGATGCTCGCCGCAATGCCGGTCGCGCCGAAGACATGGCCGAGCACCACGGCGAGCGCTACGGCGACCACGAACCCTTTTGCGGTCGCGATCAGCGGCGCCACCGTATCGCCGCGCGCGAAAAAGGCCGGCGCCAGCGCCTTGATCAGGACATGAGCCGGCAGTCCCAGCGCCAGTGCCATCAGCGCGCGTGCCGTGGCCGCGCTGTCGCTCGCGCCGAACGCGCCATGCTCGAACAGCAGCCGCACGATCGGCTCGGCCAGTACGATCAGGCCAAGGGTCGCCGGCAGCGCGAGACCCGTGGCGAGCTCGAGCGCACGCGATTCAGCGTGCGCCACGGCGCTGCGGTCGCCGCTACCGGTCGCGCGTGTCAGCTCCGGCACCAGCACGGTACCCATGGCGACGCCGACGATGCCGAGCGGCAATTCGATCAGGCGGTTGGCGAAATAGAGCCAGGAGACTGCCGATGGCGTCGCCGATGCAATGATGGTGCCGGCTACCATCAGCCATTGCGGCCCCGAGCTTGCGATCATGCCGGGGATCGCCTTGGCGAAGAAACCGCGCATTTCCTTGTCGAAGGTGACGCGCAAGGGCGTGGCGAGGCGCGCGCTGCGCTGCGAGCCCAGCATCAACAATTGCAAGAAGCCGGCGATGCCGACGGTTGCCGCCAGCGTCCACGCGGCGAAGACCGCATCGGCGTGTCCCAGCAAGAGAGCGGCGATCGCGGCGATCAGCGCGATGTTGAACAGCAGCGGCGAGAACGCGGTGAGCGCAAAGCGGCCTTGCGCGTTGAGCAACCCCATCAGCACCGTGACCGGTCCGGCAAAGGCGAGGTAGGGCAGCATCAGCCGCGCGTTCGCCACGGCAAGATCGCGCGTGTCGCTTCCGGCGAATCCCGGGGCGATGACGGTGATGATCAGCGGCATCACCAGCGCGATGACGATCGAGGCCCCGATCAGTGCCGCGCTGATCGTCCCCAGCACGCGTCCTGCGAAAGCGGCCGCGGCCTCTTCGCCGTCGCGCTCGCGCGTGCGCAGCCAGGCCGGGACCAGCGCCGCATTGAGCGCGCCTTCGCTGAGCAGCCGGCGCACCACGTTGACGAGCTGGAAGGCCGCCAGGAACGCATCGGCCACCGCGCCCGTGCCGAGCAGCGCCGCAATCAGGGAATCGCGCGCAAACCCCAATAGCCGCGAGGCCAATGTTCCCGTCGAGACTGTCAGGAAGGAGCGGATCATCAGAAGTGCATACCATAGCGTTTTCGAGCGAAGTGGTCCCCGTTCGCGTGAAGAAAACGCGTCAAAAGATAACCCTTCGTTGCTTGCTCGCGCGGGGCCTAACGTGATAGGCCGCGAGCCGGATTTTCAAGCCGAACAGGAAGCGGATTTTCCCCGTAACCGCAATCGGGCAACAGGATCAAGGTGAATGGCTGACGCGAAATTTGACGCCAAATATGACGTCTTGGGGATCGGCAACGCGCTGTTCGACGTGCTGGTCCAAACCGACGAGGCTTTTCTCGCCACGCACGGCATGACCAAGGGCAGCATGTCCCTAATCGATGAGGCCCGCGCCGCTGCCATCTACAAGAACATGGGGCCGGCCACCGAGGTCTCCGGCGGCTCGGCTGCCAACACCATCGTCGGGGTCGCAAGCCTGGGGGCGCGGACGTCCTATGTCGGCAAGGTCAAGGACGACCAGATCGGCAAGCTCTATGTGCACGACATCCGCGCCGCGGGCGTTGCCTTCGACACGCCGGCGGCCAAGGATGGTCCGGCCACCGGCTGCTGCTATGTCCTGGTGACGGCGGATGGCGAGCGTACCATGAACACCTATCTCGGCGCGGCGCAGGATCTGTCGCCCGCCGATATCGATCCGGCCGAGATCGCAGCCGCGCGCATCGTCTATCTCGAGGGTTATCTCTGGGACCCCAAGAATGCCAAGGATGCCTTCGTCAAGGCAGCCAAGATCGCGCACGATGCGCGCCGCAGGGTGGCACTGACGCTGTCGGATTCCTTCTGCGTCGACCGCTATCGCGACGAGTTCCTGTCGCTGATGCGTAATGGCATGGTCGATATCGTGTTCGCCAACGAGTCGGAATTGCACTCGCTGTACACCACGTCTGACTTTGACACCGCGCTCAAGCAGCTCCGCAACGACGTCAATCTCGGCGTGGTCACGCGCAGCGAGAAGGGCTGCATGGTGGTGTCGTCCGAAGATGCCGTCGCGGTACCGGCCTCGCCGATCGACAAGCTCGTCGACACCACCGGCGCCGGCGATCTCTTCGCTGCCGGCTTCCTGTTTGGCCTGGCGCGGGATCTCTCCTACAAGCAATGCGGCCAGCTCGGCGCGCTCGCTGCGGCCGAAGTGATTCAGCACATCGGCGCGCGTCCGCAAGTGTCGCTGAAGGAGCTGGCGCAGCAGCGCGGGCTGACGGTGTAGCTCGGGCTCGCCTCAGTCTCCGATGTCATCGCCCGGCTCGACCGGGCGACCCAGTACGCCGCGGCGGTCGTTGTGAACGTCGCGGCCTCTGGAATACGGGATTCCCCGCTTTCGCGGGGAATGACAGCTTCATTGTGATGTGATTGCCCTCACGCTGTCTTCGCCGCCTTCAGCCCGAGCCGTTTCTCCACGGCATCCCGCATCAGGAACTTCTGGATCTTTCCCGTCACGGTCATCGGAAACTCGTCGACGAATTCGACGTAGCGCGGGATCTTGTTGTGGGCGATCTGGCCCTCGCAGAAGGCGCGGACGTCTTCGGCGGACAGCTTCTCGCCCGACCTGACGCGGATCCAGGCGCAGAGCTCCTCGCCGTAGCGGGTATCCGCCACGCCAAAGATCTGGACGTCCTGGATCTTGGGGTGGCGGTAGAGGAATTCCTCGATCTCGCGCGGATAGAGGTTTTCGCCGCCGCGGATCACCATGTCCTTGATGCGGCCGACGATGTTGCAATAGCCCTCATCGTCGATGGTGGCGAGGTCGCCGGTGTGCATCCAGCCGTTGGCGTCGAGCACATCGGCGGTCTTTTCCTTGTCTTCCCAATAGCCGAGCATGACGCTGTAGCCGCGGGTGCAGAGCTCGCCGCGTTCGCCGCGCTTGACGATCTTGCCGTCGAGATCGACGACTTTGACCTCGACATGCGGATGAATGCGTCCGACGGTGGAGACGCGGCGTTCGAGCGGATCATCGACCGCGCTCTGGAAGCTGACCGGGCTGGTTTCGGTCATGCCGTAGGCGATCGTCACCTCCTGCATGTTCATATCGGTGTTGACGCGCTTCATCACCTCGATCGGACACGGCGCCCCGGCCATGATGCCGGTGCGCAGCGATGTCAGGTTGAAGGTCGAGAACTCGGGGTGATCGAGCTCGGCGATGAACATGGTCGGTACGCCATAGACTGCAGTGCACTTCTCCTGCTCGATCGTGCGCAGCGTTACGAGCGGATCGAAGCCCTCGCCAGGGTAGACCATGGCCGCGCCGAGCGTGACGGAGGCGAGGTTGCCCATCACCATGCCGAAGCAGTGATAGAGCGGCACCGGGATGCAGATGCGGTCTGTCTCGGTGAGCCGCATCGCGCGGCCCGTGAAATAGCCGTTGTTGAGGATGTTGTGATGGGTCAGCGTCACGCCTTTGGGCGACCCCGTCGTGCCGCTGGTGAACTGGATGTTGACGGGATCGTCGAACTGCAACGACGCGCCGAGTGCGGCGAGCTGTTCCCGGTGACGGGCGCCACCCATGCGCGCGACCTCGTCGAACGGGATCGTGCCTGATACGGCGGGGCCGCCGATCTGGATGACGATGCGCAAATCGGGGAGTCGCGCCGCGTGCAGCTGCCCGGCCCTGGCGCTGGCAAGCTCGGGTAGCAGCGTGTTGAGCATCTCCATGTAGTTGCTGGTCTTGAAGGCCGTCGCCGTGACGATCGCCGCGCAGCCGACCTTGTGAAGCGCGAATTCAAGCTCGCTCAGGCGATAGGCGGGATTGATGGTCACCAAAACAAGTCCGGCCTTGGCGGCCGCGAACTGGGTCAAGGTCCATTCCGGGCGGTTCAGCGACCAGATGCCGATCCGCGCCCCGCGCTCGAGACCGAGCGCTAGGAAGCTGGCGGCAAGCGCGTCGACCCGTTCGGCAAACTCCTTCCAGGTCCATCTCACGCCGTGGCTGGGCGAGACCAGCGCCTCGCGATCGCCCCAGCGCCGCACGGCCAGGTCTAGGCTGCGGCCGATCGTGTCGCCGAGCAGCGGCGTATCGGAGATACCACAAACATAGCTGTCAGCTTTGTCTGCCAAGGTCGTGTCCTCCAGCCTGGTTCATCACGGCCACGTGCCCCGAGGGCGAGAGCCTTCGGGGCACGGTACATCTTGTTGCAAGCGCGCGCGACAAGGCGCGTCTTAGACTTAAGGGGCTATGCCGCCCTCTGCCCGCTTCCGGCATCGAGGCCGGCATAGACGCCACGTTCGAAGCCGGAGAAGGCTTCCAGGCAGTCCTTGTCGACGAACGGCAACAACTGCATCAGGATCACGCCTGTGACGTCACGTGACGGGTCGATCCAGAAATAGGTGTTGGCAAGTCCGGCCCAGGCGAAGCTGCCGGCGCTGCGGCCTTCAGCCGTCTTGACGGTGTTGATGAGGAAGCTGAGGCCCCATTTCTTCGCCTGCTCGGGGTAGAGATCGACGTCGTTGGTGTACATCGGTGCCACGGAGGTCAACTTGGTGACGTTGAGATCGCCGATGTGGTTCTGGCTCATCGTCGAGATCGTCTCCGGCCTGAGCACCTGGTTGCCGTTGCCGCGGCCCTTGTTGAGGATCATTTGTGTGAACTTGATGTAGTCGCCGGCGGTGCTGTAAAGGCCGCCGCCGCCCATGTGGAATTCCGGATTCTGTTCGATCTCGAACGGGATCGGCGCCAGCGATCCATCCTCGCCGCGTGCATGCGTGGCGACCAGCCGCTGGCGCATGTTGTCGGTGATCTTGAACGCGGTATCGCTCATGCCGAGGGGGGCGAACAGATTGTCGTGCAAGTAGGCATCGAGCTTCTTGCCGCTGACGGCTTCCACGGCCTTGCCGACGAAGTCGATATTGATGCCATATTCCCAGCGTGTGCCGGGATCGGACATGATCGGGGCCTTCAGTGCGACGTTCTGGCAGGAAAAGATGTTCGGAGTTCCGGTCTTCTCCAGATATTGCGCGCAGTCGCCGTTCCACACGTCGTAGCAGAAGCCGGCAGTATGGGTCAGGAGCTGACGTAGCGTGATCGGTCTCGATGCCGGGCGCAGCTTGGGCGCGCCGCTGGCGTCAAAACCTTCGAGCACTTGCACTGAGGTGAGGTCCGGCAACACCGTGCTGATCGGCGCTTCAAGCGAGAGCCTGCCCTGCTCGACCAGTTGCATCGCGCCCGCCGCGGTGACCGCCTTCGTCATCGAGGCAATCCAGAACACGCTGTCCACCGTCATCGCATCGGGCTTGGACAGGTCACGCTTGCCAAACGCGCCTTCATAAAGCACGTCCTTGCCTGTCGCGGCGATGGCGACGACGCCGGGAATGGCTTTCGCGTCGCTCTTCTGGCGCAGAACCTGATCAATCTGGGCTTTGCTTTGCATGCGCGTTTCCTCCGGTTTGATTATTGTTGGAAGCGATCGATTGTCCTCCCGACAACCAAGTGCGGCAAGCATCTCAACCGCTGCACCGTTCGCGATGTCGTGACTTGACGACGGGGCACCCGCGAAGGAGGACAAGCGGACGAAACTGCAACACCTCGTCACAATCTGCGGTGGATGGCCGCACTTCGCCGAGACCTCGCGGGATGCCAGGCAGTATGCTTTGCGCATACTGCTCGGAAACATTTTGTGAACCAAGGCGTTCGAACCCGGCTAATCGACGCGGCCGGCCAAACGATTGATGCAAATCTTGGCGGCCTCGACGGCCGCGGGGGGCTTAAAATGATTTCGACCTGGAGTGAATGGAAACGCTATCCCCGTCAGGGGCGGGGCGAGAACCTCGAGGCGCCGATTTCGCCGGGCATATACGAGGTCCGGATCGCCGGGACCGGCGCGCTATATTCCTTCGGTGCGGTCGACAATCTGGCGCAGGCCCTCGCACTGCTGCCGGTCGGCTCGAAATCGTGGTTTGGCCGGCGCGACACCACCGCCGCGCCGGATCTCGAATACCGGACCTGCGCGACCTCGACCAGGGCTGATGCCAAGGCAGCCGCCGAGCGCATGATTGGCCGGCGCGAGACCTACATGAGCGGCGCAGCGTAGGCAGCGCCACCCCCCAGATTAGCTACAAGATTAGCTAAAAGCAGACTTGCGTTGCGGGGCGGTGCAATACGCACGGCATACCCCTATATTCCGGGGCAATCCGACAGTCCCAGGAGCAACGCCATGACCCCGACCGCCGCTGCACGCACCTCGCAAGCCACCTCCACCCTGCGCGATCGTCTCAAGGATCCCTCGCTGCTGCGCGAGGCCTGCTACATCGATGGCGCCTGGGTCGGTACGCCGTCACGGCCGGTGACCAATCCGGCGAACGGCGTCGAACTCGCAAAGGTCCCGGTCATGAGCACAGCGGAGACGACGCAGGCGGTGGAAGCCGCCGAGCGCGCCTTCCCGGCCTGGGCCAAGTTGACCGCCAAGCAGCGCTCCAACATCTTGCGCAAATGGTTCGAATTGATCGCGGCCAATCGCGAGGATCTCGCGCTGATCCTGACCTCCGAGCAAGGCAAGCCGTTGACTGAGGCGCTCGGCGAGGTCGATATCGGCGGCGCCTATGTCGAGTTCTTTGCCGAGGAGGCCCGCCGCGTCTATGGCGAGACGATCCCGACCCAGCGTCCCGATGCGCGCCTGCTTGCGATCAAGCAGCCGATCGGCGTCTGCGGGGCCATCACGCCGTGGAACTTTCCCTGCTCCATGATCACCCGCAAGGTCTCGCCTGCGCTCGCGGCCGGCTGCACCGTGGTGCTGAAGCCCGCGAATGAAACGCCGCTGACGGCGCTTGCGCTGGTCGCGCTCGCCGAAAAAGCCGGCGTGCCGAAGGGCGTGTTCAACATCCTCACCGGCAATTCGTCGGCGATCGGCAAGGTGCTGTGCGAGCATCCCGCCGTGCGCTTCGTCGGCTTCACCGGTTCGACGGAGGTCGGCAAGATCCTCTATCAGCAGGCGTCCGTCGGGGTGAAGAAGCTCGGCCTCGAGCTTGGCGGCAATGCGCCGTTCGTGGTGTTCGACGATGCCGATATCGATGCGGCGGTTGAAGGTGCGATCGTCTCGAAATATCGCAATATGGGTCAGACCTGCGTCTGCGCCAACCGCCTCTATGCCCAGGACAAGATCTACGACGAGTTCGTCGAGAAGCTGTCCAGGAAGGTTGCAGCGATGAAGATCGGCGACGGCACCGAAACCGGCGTGGTGCAGGGGCCGCTGATCAATATGGACGCAGTGCTGAAGGTCGAAAAGCACATCGAGGATGCAGTCAAGGGCGGCGCCAAGATCGTCACCGGCGGTAAGCGCCATGCGCTCGGCGGCAGCTTCTTCGAGCCGACGGTGCTCGCCAACGTCAAGCCGGATGCACTCGTTGCGCATGAAGAGACCTTCGGCCCGCTCGCGCCGGTGTTCCGTTTCAGGGACGAAGCCGAGGTGATCGCGATGTGCAACAACTCGCCGTTCGGCCTCGCCTCCTACTTCTACTCCCGCGACCTCGGCCGCGTCTGGCGCGTTGCCGAGGCGCTGGAGTCGGGCATGGTCGGCGTCAACACCGGCCTGATCACGACGGAAGTCGCGCCCTTTGGCGGCGTGAAGGAGAGTGGTCTCGGTCGCGAGGGTTCGCATCACGGCATGGAAGAATATGTCGAGATCAAATACGTGATGATGGCGGGGGTGTAGGCCTGTAGCCGCGGATGGAGTCCCGTAGCCCGGATGGAGCGAAGCGAAATCCGAGACCTCCGAGTCTGGTGAGAAACCCGGATTGCGCTGCGTCCATCCGGGCTGCGCCCTTCATCAGCGCCGCAGCACCGCGATCGTCCTGTTTGCAAAGCTCAGCCGCTCGGCCATGACCGACACGAAATAGGTCAGCAGCTTGTGGCTGAGCTCGGGGTCTTCGTCCCTGATCGCATCGAACTGGTGCGTGTTCAGCACATAGAGCACGCTTGCGACCTCGGCCTGGATGGTCGCGCTGCGCGGCGTATGCGACACCAGACCCATCTCGCCGATCGTGGTGTAGGGGCCGAGGCTGCGCACGCGCGTGGTGCGGTCGTCGGCCGGGACCATGACGCCGACACGTCCGCGGAGAGCTAAATCTTCAGCTCCGCCCCCGTCACGCGCCGATACGCTTCCAGATATCTCTTGCTCGTCGCCTCGACCACGCTCGCCGGGAGCGGCGGGGGCGGCGCGTCGCCGTTCCAGCGGCCGGCGCGGCGCTCAGCATCGAGGTAGTCGCGCAAGGGCTGCTTGTCGAAGCTCGCCTGCGGTTGGCCGGGCTTGTAGGCGTCGACCGCCCAGAAGCGCGAACTGTCCGGCGTCATCACCTCGTCGATCAGGATGATGCGACCGTCCTTGTCGCGGCCGAACTCGAACTTGGTGTCCGCGATGATGATGCCCTGCTTGCGCGCCAGCTCCTCGCCGAGCGTGTAGATCGCGCGCGTCATGCTCTCCAGCGTATGGGCGACCTCGTCGCCGACGATCTCGCGCATCCGCGCGATCGTGATGTTCTCGTCATGGCCGGTCTCGGCCTTCGTCGCCGGGCTGAAGATCGCAGGATTGAGTTTTTCACTCTCGACGAGGCCCATCTGCAGCTTTTCTCCGGCAAGCGTGCCGGACGCCGCGTATTCCTTCCAGGCGGAGCCGGAGATGTAGCCGCGGATCACGCATTCGATTGGAAACACCGTGGTGCGCTTGCACAGCATCGCGCGGCCGAGGATGTCGGCGCGGTGCGCTTTCAGCGCTGGCACGGCTGCAATGATCTCGTCCGTGTTGGCACTGATGACGTGATGCGGCACCACGCCTTCGAGTTCCCTGAACCAGAAGGCGCTGATTTGCGTGAGCACCGCGCCCTTCATCGGGATGGTCTCGCCCATCACGACGTCGAAGGCGCTGATGCGGTCGGTGGTGACGAGCAGCAGACGGTCGTCATCGACGGCGTAGATATCGCGCACCTTGCCACGCCCGATCTTGGGAAGCGGCAGATCACTGGAGAGCATCGTGGTCATCGGCAGGGCCTTCGGACAGGAGGTCTCAAGTCGAGCGGGAAACGCGGCTGGAGATCGGGATGGGTCTACGACGTTACATGACCCTCATGGTGAGGGCGCGGTAAGCGCGTCTCGAACCATGAAGGCCCGGCTCTCGCCCCGTGGCCATCCTTCGACGCCCGCTTGTCGCGGGCTCCTCAGGATGAGGGCGAATGCTTGTAACGCAGCAGAGATAGCCTATTCCGGCAGCGGAATGAACTCGTGTTCCTGCGGAACCGCCGCAAAGCGGCCAGTTTTCCAGTCCTGCTTGGCCTGCTCGATCCGCTCCTTGCTGGAGGAGACGAAATTCCACCAGATGTGGCGCGGGCCCTCGAGCGCATCGCCGCCGAGAAACATCATCCGCGTCGGCCTCACGGCCTTTACAGTGATGCGGTCGCCGGGGCGGAAGATCAGCAGCCGCGGTCCCTCGTACCGCTCATTGGCGATCTCGACCTCGCCGTCGACGACATAGATCGCGCGCTCCTCGTGATCGGGATCGAGCGGCACGCGCGCGCCTTCCGCCGCCGTGACCTCGGTATAGAACCAGGGCGAGACCATCGATACGGGAGACGTGATGCCGAACGCGGAGCCGGCGATCACCCGTGCTGTGAAATCGCGTTCGGAGATCATCGGCAGATCGCCGGCGGCGTAGTGCTGGAACGATGGGGCGATCTCTTCCGATGCCGCCGGCAGCGCGATCCAGCTCTGCAAGCCCAGCATCTTCTGGCCCGAGGCGCGCTGCGTATCCGGCGTGCGCTCGGAATGCGCAATGCCGCGGCCTGCGGTCATCAGGTTCATCGCGCCAGGCTGGATCTCCTGGATGTTGCCCTCGCTGTCGCGGTGCATGATCGCGCCGTCGAACAGATAGGTGACGGTGGCAAGGCCGATATGCGGATGCGGCCGCACGTCCATGCCCTTCCCGGAGACGAACTGCACCGGGCCGAAATGATCGAAGAAGATGAAGGGCCCGACCATCTGCCGCTTGCCATGCGGCAGCGCGCGGCGGACCTCAAACCCATCGCCGAGATCGCGCGTGCGCGGTACGATGACGAGATCTAGCGCGTCGCATGTTTTGGGATCGCCGAGCACGGGATCGTTGTCGGGCATCCAGCTCATGACGGGCTCCTTCTTGAGTTTCTTGAGCCCGATCGTAGCAGAAATTCACGGGATCGTCGCGACAAAGCCCGGACCGATCATCGCATACGCGTGAAGAGGCATCGCTGACCCTGTCGATCAGGTCGTCCTTGAAAAAACCGGCCTGACGGAGGATGTTCGGCTGATTTCCTTCACGCGCGACCGCACCATTCGATGACACTTGCCGCAACCGAACTTGCCTTTCGCGCTGCCAGCGTGGCGCTGCTGCTGGTGCTGGCGGCGTTGCTGGTCTCGGATTTCCGCAATGTGCTGGCGGCGCGGCTCGGCGCGGCCTTCGCGCTGGGCTCGGTCGCGCATGCGGTGAGCTATTCGGTGGATGTCACGTCGCGGATCCCGCTCTGGCATGCACCGCTGATCGCGTTGTCGACCGGCACCATCGTGGTGTTCTGGCTGTTCACACGCTCCCTGTTCGACGACGAGTTTCGCCTCCGCTGGTGGCACGGATGGGTCTGGGCGCTGGTGACGGCCTTCAGCTTCGCAGGCTGCGTCTTGATTGCACCCAGCGGTCATGTGCGGTTCTCGGTGAGGCTGGTCAATCTGATCGTGCTCGCCTTCATCGCGCTTGCGGTCGGGCAGACGATCGCCTCCTGGCCGGCCGACCTGGTCGAGCGCCGCCGCAGCGTTCGCGTCTTCATCGTCTGCGCAACCGCGCTCTATGGCGGGCTGAACGCAGTGCTCCAGATCGCCGCCGCCGGGCACCACGTCGGCGATGTCGTCGAAACCATCAATGCCGGCGCGCTCGCCTGCACCATCGCGGCGATCGTCTATGCCATGATGCGCGTGGATGGCGCCGATCTGTTTCCGGCCGCCGCGGAGGCCGCACCGGCGATCGTGTTCAGCCCGCAAGCGGCCGAAGACGCCGCCGACCAAAAACTCATCGACGCCCTGATGCGGCTGATGGCGGACGAGCGGATCTACCGCCAGGAGAACATCACCATCGGCGTGCTGGCGGGTCGGCTGAAAATTCCCGAATACCGGCTGCGCCGTTTGATCAACCAGCGGCTCGGCTATCGCAACTTCAATGTGTTTCTGAACAACCACCGTATCGAGGAAGCCAAGGCCGCGCTGGCCGATCCCGCCCAGGCCGAGGTCCCCGTCATCACCATCGCGATGGACGCCGGCTTCCAGTCGCTCGGCCCGTTCAATCGCGCCTTCAAGGCAGTGACAGGGGTGACGCCGACGGAGTACCGGCGGCTCAAGGTCGATGCAGTCTAGATTTTAGATCTTTGAAATCACGTAAGAATTTCGAAATCGACTAGCATCGATCACTTTCGACGAGGTCGTTTTTCAAATCCGGCGAGCGCCCACCGCTCATGTCAGGCTCCTTTTCCGCCACACGCCCCGCAGCCGGAGAAAGCCCGTGACCCGTCGCCGTAAGATCGTTCTCCTGACCACCGCCATCGCCTGTGCAGGCCTCGCGCTCGGCGCGGCGCGGGCCCGCGACGTGCCCAAGGTTGCTACCGGCTTCATCGCCCACACGCTCTGTTCGGAGATCTTCGTCTCCGGCCTCGATCCCATGCACGACCTCGCCGAGACCACGGATGCGATGCCGGGCGCGGGTCTGCTCACCTGGGCGATGAATTTTCAGGTCGATCGCGCGCGCAAGGACGTGACGGTGTCCCTGTTCGGGATTGGCCGCAGCCATGCCGTCTATCGCGAGGGACTTGGTTGCACGCTCGAGCACGGCCAGGGGATCGTCGACGTCGCGTTGCCGCCTGACGATAAGCAGCCCACGTTACTCCCCGAGATCGCCGGCCCCGGGCTCGTGCCTCCACAAAGCGAGGGCCTGGCAGCTGCGCTCGATCGCGCCTTCGCCGAGCCCGCGCAGCCGCCTTATCGCCGCACCCGCGCGATCGTCGTCATGAAGGCCGGCCGCATCATCGCCGAGCGCTATGCCGACGGTATCGGACCGGAGACGCAGCTGCTCGGCTTCTCCATGACGAAGTCGGTGATGTCTGCATTGACGGGCATTCTCGTGCGTCAGGGCAAGCTCAAGCTCGACGGGCCCGCGCCCATCGTCGCCTGGCAAAATCCGGATGATCCGCGCCATGTCATCACTGTCGACCAGTTGCTGCGTCACACTGCAGGCATTGCGCTCGGAAGCTCGTTGCAGGCCTCGCTTGGCTCTACGCTCGAACCGGTCACCACCATGAAATACGCCGAGGACGATATGGCCAGCTTTGCCGAGCGTGCGCCGCTTGCGACCGCGCCGGGCACGGCGTGGAATTATCACGACGGCAACTTCCTCATCCTCGCGCATCTGCTGCGCGAGGCCGCCGGCGGGAAGCCCGCCGATGCGCTCCGCTTCGCGCGCCGCGAATTGTTCGCGCCACTCGGCATGGTCAACGTCACGCTTCAGCTCGACGGTGCCGGCACGATCGAGGGTTCCGGCGAAATGCTGGCCTCCGCACGCGACTGGGCGCGTTTCGGCCAGCTTTATCTCAACGACGGCGTCGCCGGCGGCAAGCGCATCCTGCCGGAGGGTTGGGTGAACTACTCGGCGTCAGCCACGCCGAACGCCTGGGTCGGCATCGGCGCCGGCTTCTGGACCAACCAGGGCGACAGCTTTGGCGCGAAATTTCGCGTCGAACACGGCTGGCCGCGCGATACCTTCTTCGCCAAGGGGACGATCGGGCAATATTCAATCGTGATCCCGTCCGAGCGTCTGGTGATCGTGCGCCTCGGTCGCTCGCCGAACTGGCCGCCGGAGGTGGATGGCGTGTTCGACCTCGTCCGCGACGTGGTCGCCGCGACGCATGACAGGAGCAAGATGGCGGGCGGGAATTGAGTGCTCGTTGCTTCTTACTCTCCCCCTCCAGGGGAGGGTGAGCGAGGCGCCACTGCTAGTTCTGCCTCCCCAACTGCGTCGCTTTCGCCACGCGATCAAACCGCTCCAGCGACAGGATCGCATCCGCAAATTGCTCCGCGCGTGCTTTCAGCACCGGTCGTGCCAGTGTCAGGAATTTCTGCTGCATCGCCTGCGCATCCGGGAACGAGTTGGGCTCGCCGGAGGGATCGGCGTAGAGCCGCTCGTGCACGCCATCGTCGGTGGTGATGCTGACGCGCGCGCCGAAGGGATGGACGCGCCCCTCCAGGCGAGCATCCTGCACGACGTCGAACTTGTCCGCGAGCGCATCGATCGTGGCATCGCCGAGCCTGCCATAATCGTCCCAGCCAAAGCTGCCCTGGTCGAGCGCGAGCGCGCCGGTGAAGAACATCGAGAACTGGCCGCCGACGATCGAGCGCGGGTGCCGCTTGGTGGTGGCATCGCCGGTCAGCGTGATGCCGTTACGATGCAGCCCAATCTCGACCCGCTTGACTTGCCCGGGCGTCAGATTGTGCTCGCGCCGCATCGCGATCAGCGCGTCGATCGCGGCGTGCGTGTAGCGGCAGCTCGGATACGGTTTGACGCCGATCTTCATGGTCTCATAGCTCTTGCCGAGTTCGGTGATCGCCTTGTCCGGATGCGCGTCATCGGTGTAGCCGACCAGGAGGCCGTGCTTGCCCTCGACCGATTCCGTCGAGCCGATGAAATCGTTGCGCGCCAGCGTCGCTGCGATCACGCCGTTCATTGCGGCAGCGCCGACCTGGTAGCGCTTGTTCCAGGCGCCGTTGACCAGAAACTGCAGCGAGCCTGCGGCCTGGCTGCCGGAGACTCCGAAGGCCGAGATGATCTGTATCTCGGAGAGGCCGAACAACTTTGCGGCAGCGGCTGCCGCGCCATAGGTGCCCGCGGTCGCGGTCGGATGGAAGCCGCGGGCATAATGCGAGGTCGGATCAAGCGCGTTGCCGAGCCGGCAGCAGACCTCGTAGCCGGCGACGATCGCGGTCAGCACGTCGCGCCCGGAGGCGCCGACCATCTCGCCGACCGCGAATGCGGCCGGCACCACTGGCGCGCTCGGGTGCAGCGAGGAATCGGCATGCGTGTCGTCGAAATCGAGGGAGTGGCCGAGGGCGCCGTTGAGGAGCGCGGCGACCGCTGGCGTCCAGGTCTTGACATCGCCAAACACGGTGGATTCGCCCTTGCTGTCGAGCGCGAGCGCCTCCAGCATCTTCAGCAGCGACGGCGTCGATTCCGCCTCGCGGCGCGCGCGAATCGCGCTGCCGAGGAAATCGAGCGTCAGCACTTTTGCGCGCTCGAGCACCTCCGCCGGAATATCCCCGTACTTCAGATTGGCGACATAGGCGGCGAGCGTTGCGGTTTCGTGGGCCATCGTGTTTCCTCGTTTTGGCCGGCAGGGTAGGCGGGCGGATTTCCCCTTTCAAGTCGCCCCTCGGCTGCGGGTATCAGCTATGCTTTTGGCCGGTTAGGTGGATCGGGATATTCGACGATGGCATTCGCACGGCAGCTATACGATCAGGTCCGGTCGCGAAGGACGCAACTGGGGCTGGCGATCCGGGTCACGGTGGCGGCGACAGCGGCCTATGTGATCGCGACCGCGCTGCACCTGCTGCTGCCGCTCTGGGCGGTCCTGACCTCGCTGATCGTGACCCAGATGAGCGTCGGGCGCTCGTTGAAGGCGACGCGCGACTACATGCTCGGGACGATCGGCGGCGCCATCTATGGTGGCGCCATTGCAATCCTGATCCCCTATTCCAGCGAAGCCGGGCTGTTGGGGCTTCTGGTCCTGTCCGTCGCCCCGCTCGCCTTCATCGCCGCGATCAACCCGAGTCTCAGCGCGGCGACCGTGACCGCCGTGATCGTGCTCCTGGTTCCCACCATGCATCATTCCGATCCCATGACTTCGGCGATCGATCGCGTCAGCGAGGTCGCGGTCGGCGCGATCACTGGGCTGCTCGTCTCCTTCCTGGTGCTGCCATCGCGTGCGATCCGGCAGATTCGTGCCGGCGCCGCGCGCCTGCTCGAGTTGATCGCCGACGCCTTCACCGAACTGCTGGCTGGCCTGACGCGCGGCCGCGACAACGACGCGCTGCATCGGATCCAGGACGGCATCGGCACCGCGATGGTGGGACTCAACGCCACCGGCGCCGAGGCCGAGCGCGAGCGCTCGGCGCGCCTGTCGAGCGGCCCCGATACCGGGCCGCTATTGCGAACCGTCCTGCGGCTGCGCCACGACGTCGTGATGATCGGCCGCGCCACCGTGGTGCCGCTGCCGGCCGACGTGCAGACCCGGCTCGCCGCGCCGCTCTCGGAGGTCGGCATGGTCATCGCGCAATTCCTGCGCTCGGCAGCCGCGGCGCTGCGGAGCGGCGCCGGCGCGCCGCCAATCCATCCCGTGCACGTCGCGCTCCAAAACTATGCCGATGCGGTCGCTGCCGTCCGTCGCGATGGCCTGATCCGCGGCCAGCCCGGCGACACCGCAGAGCGCTTCTTCGCGCTCGGCTTCTCGCTGGAGCAGATGCACCAGAATCTCTGCGACCTCGATCGCGTCATCGGCGAGTGGTCGGAAGCGGCGGCGGACAAGCCGGTGCGGGTTGCGGAATAAATTGCGCTAGAGATCGAAGAACGCGAGCTGCGCCGCGTCGCGCCGCTCGATACCCTCAGTCAGCGCCTTCAACGCGACATCGAAGCCCGGCTGCGGCTGCTCCAGTTCCCATGCGCCGTCATGGTCCCACTGAAAGCACCAGCCATAACGCTCGCCAGGCTCGACATGGAGCAGGAGGCAGCGGCTGAGCTGCGACGGTTCTGCTACCGGTATCAGGCGCCTTAGCGATACGCCGTACTCCTTGAGAAAATAATCGCAGGCGTCTTCGAACTCGTCTTCGGAATGGGCGATGAAATTCAGGACATTGCGCTGCTGCGTGGCCAGTTCGTCCGGCGCATAGAAGCGAAGCTCGGACGACGATTCGGGCAGCCGCACCAAAAGCTCGGTCTCGCCGCGCGTCAGCAGGAAATTGCGATAATCGTCGGGCAGCCGAGCACCGAGCGCCTGCTCCGCCGCGCTGACATCCGCTTCGCTCGCCGGCATACCGGGTTTCCAGCGCCAGCCCTTGGCTGACGTTCCCACCTTGCGCCGGGCTTCGTATTCGGCATAGTCGGGGAACGACATGATGTCTTCGTAGCCGCCGAACCGCGACCATTGATAGGCGTCGTCGAAGGCCTCCTCCCGCCGCTCGGGAAAGCAAAGGCAGATCACGTTCGCGCGCTGCAGGATGCGCTCGTGGTTTGCGGCGACCCTGCAGGCTCGCTCGATCGCCGCGAGCGCTGCGGATGGATTGCCCGCGCGCACATAGGCGTCGCTGAGCGACTCAAGAATACGCCCCTCCAGATCGCTCTCGTAAATCGACCAGGCGTAGTGCGGCTGCTTTGCGGCACGCCGCGCAGCCAGCGTATCGCGCGCCCGTTCGGCAAAGCCGAGCGTCTGTTGCGCTTCGGCATCGGCCGCGAGGCCGTGATGAGCGGCAAGCCACAGATACAGCGGCTCGTGCTCGGCCGGCGTGCCCCTCAGCGCCCGGAGATGCTTTGCCTGCTCGGTAAGCGGCGCGCTGAGCGCGGCCATCATCAGCTCGTCCAGGCCCTTCTGCCAATCCGGCTTGGCCTGCGGATCGGGCAAGAGGTCGCGCAGTGTATATTTGGTGTGGCTGGTCTCGAAATAACCGGCGTCGATGAGCCCGGCCGCTTCGCGCCGGAACGCAGAGATCGCCACGGTGACATCCGAATAGGTCTCGCGCAGAAACTCGTCCGATCCGTCCTGTCCCTCGCGCATGTAGGTACCGATGATCATGGGATCGCCGCCCAGGATCAGCAGCAGCTCGCGATCGTTATCACCGGGCGGACGATGGAAGAATTTGGCCAGATACATGCGATCTCCGAACGCGAGCAAGACGTCGGTCGGCACAGCTGCCGGCCGTCAGGTCTCAGTCGCTTGCGCGGAGAAACTGGTTCATGGCCGCGGGGTTAACGTCGCGCCAGGCCCTTGCTTTGCATGCGCCAGACCAGGAGATCGATGCGGTCCTGGCCGAAGAACGGCTCCTTCTCGAACACGAAGGTCGGCACGCCCCAATGGCCGGAGGCAGCGTGATCCTTTTCGTTGTCGGCGATCACCTGCTCGTAGCGGTTTGGATCGGCGCTGATGGCCGCATCCATCGCGGCCAGATCGAAGCCCGCCTTCTCGGCAGCGCGTGCGAGGTGATCGCCCTCGTTCCATCCCGCCACCGAACCGTCCCATAGAACCCGCGCGATCTCGGAGGCGAATGCGAGCGCGCGGCCTTCGAGCTGGGCCATGGCGCCGAGCCGGGTCAGGCGGTGGATGTAGGGTTGCTCTGCCGCGACCTCCAGCGTCGTCCTGTCCTGCACGACCGGATCGGGATGGGGAAAGCGGAAAGGAATGTTCTCGTGCTGCGCCACGCGGCTGCTGTCGAGAATGATATAGGGGATGAACTGCCGGTTGGTTCTCTTGAAGAAGCCGGGCACGCGGACCGCCAGCGGATAGACCGGCCGCAAATTCACCGCGAGATCATACTCCTCGACGAGCTTCAGCGTCCTCGGCAGCGCGAGATAGCTGTAGGGGCTGCGGAAGGAGAAGAACAGGTCGACTGAGAGGGTCATCAGACTGCCTCCACGATCCGCCCCATCATGCCGCGCACCACCAGCTTGTGGAAGGGCTTGATCAGCGTGAGATAAGTGCGGCCGAGCAGATTATGCGTCCGCACCAGCGTGGTCGAGGTCACCTGCTTCTGCGTCGCGTCGCCGGCGACATCGACCACGAGGCGGAAGTCGAGATGATAGTCGTCGAAGCCGGCGACGAGGCGCTCCGGCGTTTCGCTGACCACCGGAAACAGGCCGATCAGGCCGCCCGGCGCCGGCGCGCCCTCGCCCGACGTCTTCAGCCCGAAGGGCATCACCAGGATATTGCGCAGGCGCAAGAGCGCGTCGATCCAGCGCGGCCCGTGCAGCACCATCCGGACGCAGGCCTCGCGGGCGGTGAGCGCCTTCCCGCCGATCGCGACGCGATGGGCGTCGATGAATTGTGCGCCGGCGAGCAGTGCGTCGGCGTCAACCTCGGGGGTGACTTCGCGGACGGACGTCATGCCCCCAATCTGCGCGCCAGCCGCTGGAAGCGCAAGATCAGAAGGGTGGCATAGACGAACGTCCCGAGCGACAACCCGATCCAGACACCGACTGCGCCGAGCTGCGCGTTGAAGGCGAGCAGCCATGCGCTCGGGAAGCCGACGCACCAATAGCCGATGATGGCGAACACCAGCGTCATCCTGGTGTCATTGAGGCCGCGCAGCGCCCCGCCGATGATGGTCTGGAGACCGTCGGCGATGAAGAAGGTCGAACCGACCAGGAGCAGTGTCGCGGTCAGCTCGATCGTCTCCGAGCTCGTCTCGCCACCACCGAAGAACAGGCGCGCCAGCGCATATCGCCCGATCACGATGGCAAGCGTTAGCGCCGCGACGAGTGCGATTCCGAGCAGCGTTGCGACCAGGCCAGCGCGCTTCACCGCGGCCGGCTCGTTGCGGCCGAACGCGTGTCCGACCCGAACCGTCGCCGCCATGCCGATGCCGAGCGGGATCATGAACAGGACGGCGGTGACCTGCAGCGCGACCTGGTGGGCGGCAAGCGCGGTGGTGTTGATCAGTCCCATCAGAAGCGCGGCCGAGGAGAACATGCCGTATTCCATCAGCAGCGCAAACGAGATCGGCGCGCCGATCATGAGCAGCTCGCGCGTCAAGGGCCAGTCGCCACGCCAGAGGTGCACGAGCGGATGATAGTCCGAAAACGGCTTTCGGAACGCGGCGATGGCCAGCGCAGCGAAGAAGGTGCCGAAGTTGATCAGCGTCGTCGCGAGCCCCGCGCCGAGCAGGCCGAGCTGCGGCAGGCCGAACAGGCCGTGGATCAACAGATAGACCAGCACTGCATTGGCGGGGATTGCGGCAAAGGTGATCCACAGCGGCGGCTGCGGCCGGTTCACCGCGCCCATGAATCCGCGCAGTGCAATGAAGCCGAGCGCCGGCGCGATGCCCCAGGCAAGCCCGAACAGATAGCGCTGCGCAAGCGCGGCCGAATGTGGCGTCTGTCCGAGCGCCAGCAGGATCTCTTCGCCGTAGAGCGGCGAGGCCATCATCGGCAGCGAGATGAACAGCGCGACCCACAGCCCGACGCGCAGGGAGCGCCGTATGCGCCTGACGTCTCCGGCGCCAAAGGCTTGCGCCGCCAGCGGTGCCACCGCGGCGACGAGGCCGAGGCCAAAGGTGAAGCTGATGAAGTAGACGGTGTGCGCCAGCGCGGCGGCCGCCACAGCGTCCTCGCCGAGCCGGCCGATCAACACGAGGTCGGTCGTCATCATCGCGATCTGCCCGAGCTGCGTCAGCATCATCGGCACGGCCAGCCGCAACGTCTCGCCGAATTCGTCGGCGAGGTGGTTGGGCGCGGCGAGTTGCTGCGATTGGCGTCGGACGGTTTCGAGCATGGGCGAGGCTTAGCATCGCGGCGCGTCGAAAACATGGCTCTCTTGCTCCGGATGCGCGAAGCGCGAGCCGGGACCTGCCTCTTCTCCCTCTCCCCGTTCTTACGGGGAGAGGGGCTGCTTCCGCAAAAATGGTGGCAGTTGGACTCGCGGAGGCTCCCCCTCACCCGGATTGCATCTGCGATGCAATCCGGCCTCTCCCCGCAGGCGGGGAGAGGCGAAGATCAGCCCTTCCGTTCCGGCACACGCTTGATCTTGGCGCCGAGCGCGTTCAGCCGCTCGTCGATGCGCTCGTAGCCGCGCTCGATCTGGTCGGCATTATTGATCGTCGAGGTTCCCTCGGCGCAGACGGCAGCGAGCAGCATGGCCATGCCGGCGCGGATGTCGGGCGAGATCATCGAGGCGCCACGCAGGCGGCTGGGCCCCGCGATGATCGCGCGGTGCGGGTCGCACAGCACGATGCGCGCACCCATCGCGATCAGCTTGTCGACGAAGAACATCCGGGACTCGAACATCTTCTCGAACATCAGGATCACGCCTTCGCATTGCGTGGCGGTGACGATCGCGATCGACATCAAATCGGCCGGGAAGGCCGGCCAGGGCTGGTCCTCCAGCTTCGGCACGTGGCCGCCGAAGTCGTCCTGGATCTTCAGGGTCTGGTTGGACGGCACGATCAGATCGTCGCCCTCGACGCGGCAGACGATGCCGAGCCGCTCGAAGCCCATGCGGATCGAGCGCAAATGCTCGACGCCCGCACGGACGATACGCAAAGGCGAGCGCGTCACCGCGGCAAGCCCGATCAGCGAGCCGACCTCGATATGGTCGGGCTGGATCGCATACGTTGCCGGGCCCAGCGTCGCCTGCCCATGCACGATCATCGTGTTGGTGCCGATGCCCTCGATCTTCGCACCGAGCGCGACCAGGAAGTTGGCGAGGTCCTGCACATGCGGCTCGGAGGCGGCGTTGCGCAAATAGGTGACGCCGTCGGCGGCCACGGCCGCAACGAGTGCGTTCTCGGTCGCGGTGACGCTCGGCTCGTCCAGGAACACGTCGGCGCCGGTCAGTTTTGGCGCGCGGAATTCCAGCCGGTCGGTCGCAGTGACCTTGGCGCCCAACTGCTCCAGCGCCAGCACATGCGTGTCCAGCCTGCGCCGGCCGATGACATCGCCGCCAGGCGGCGGCAGCATCACCTCGCCGCAACGGGCGAGCAGGGGACCTGCGAGCAGGATCGAGGCGCGGATGCGGACGCAGAGCTCAGGATCGAGATCGGCGGCGCGGATGCTCTTGGCGTGAATGACGAGCGTGTTGCGCTCGCGCCATTCGGCCGATGCGCCGACCGAGCGGATCAGCTCGACCAGCGTCTCGGTGTCGCGAATGCGCGGCACGTTCTGAAGCGTCACCGGATGTTCGGTGAGCAGGGCAGCGGCGATGATCGGCAGCGCCGAGTTCTTGTTGCCGGATGGCTCGATCGAGCCCGAGAGCCGGTGACCGCCCTCGACGATATACTGAATGGGCGCCACTGCCTCTGCCCCTGTTGCCTAGATGTCGATCGTCGCACTCAGCGAGTGCTCCTGGATGAAGTCGCGGCGCGGCTCGACCACGTCGCCCATCAGCTTGGTGAAGATATCGTCGGCCTCGTCGACCTCCTTGACCTTCACCTGGAGCAGCGAGCGCACTTCGGTGTCCAGCGTGGTTTCCCAGAGCTGCTCCGGGTTCATCTCGCCCAGACCTTTGTAGCGCTGGAGCGTGATGCCCTTGCGGCCGGCTTCAGTGACGGCCTCGAACAGATCGACGGGGCCGTGGACCAAGTGCTCGGTGTCCTTGCGCCGCAGCTTGCCGGAGCGGGCATAGACGTCCTGGAGCTTCGTCGTGTACTCGTCGAGCTTGCGGGCTTCGGCTGAGCCGAGCAGCGCGTCGTCGATGATGGCCGCTTCCTTGACGCCGCGCACGGTGCGCTCGAACAGGAAACCCTGGCCCTCGACGAACTGGCCGACCCAGCCGCGCTCGACCTCCTCGGCCTGGTTGTCCAGACGGCTCGCGATGTATTGCGCCGCCGCGGCGGCGTTCTCGGGATTGCCGTAGATCGACTTGTTCAGCACACCAGTGATCGCGGCCTGCTCGACGACCTTGCGGTTATAGCGGCTGTGCAGATTGCGCAGGATGCTGCGAACGACGCGGGCGTCGTCGACCAGCGAACGCAGGTCGCGGCCGGTGCGATCGCCGCCGTTTCCGGAGCTGAACACGCAATCGTCGAGCCCGGCATCGATCAGATAGTCTTCCAGCGCCCGCTCGTCCTTCAGATACTGCTCGGACTTGCCGCGGCTGACCTTATAGAGCGGCGGCTGGGCGATGTAGAGATAGCCGCCGTCGATGATGTCGCGCATCTGCCGGTAGAAGAAGGTCAGCAGCAGCGTGCGGATATGGGCGCCGTCGACGTCGGCGTCCGTCATCACGATGATCTTGTGATAGCGCAGCTTCTCGACCGAAAAGTCGTCGCTGATGCCGGTGCCGAGCGCGGTGATCAGCGTGCCGATCTGCTCGGACGACAGCATCTTGTCGGGGCGCACGCGTTCCACGTTGAGGATCTTGCCGCGCAGCGGCAGCACCGCCTGGAACTCGCGGTTGCGGCCCTGCTTGGCGCTGCCGCCGGCCGAGTCGCCCTCGACGATGAACAGCTCCGACTTCGCCGGATCCTTCTCCTGGCAGTCGGCGAGCTTGCCGGGCAGCGAGGAGACCGAGAGCGGGCTCTTGCGCGTCAGCTCGCGCGCCTTTCGCGCGGCCTCGCGGGCAGCGGCCGCCTGGATCACCTTGCCGACGATCATCTTGGCTTCGCTGGGGTGCTCCTCGAACCAGGCCTGGAGCGCCTCATTGAGCACGTTCTCGACCACGGGACGCACTTCCGAGGACACCAGCTTGTCCTTGGTCTGCGACGAGAATTTTGGATCGGGCACCTTCACCGACAGCACGGCCGTGAGGCCTTCGCGGCAGTCATCGCCGGTGAGCGCGATCTTTTCCTTCTTCGCGTTGGCCTCGGCATAGCCGTTGACCTGGCGCGTCAGCGCGCCGCGGAAACCGGCGAGATGGGTGCCGCCGTCACGCTGCGGGATGTTGTTGGTGAAGCAGAGCACGTTCTCGTGGTAGCTGTCGTTCCACCACAGCGCCGCCTCGACGCCGATGCCGTTGGCTTCCGAGCGCACCATGATCGGCGCCGGCACGAGTGCCTTCTTGTTGCGATCGAGATATTTGACGAACTCCTCGACGCCGCCGGAATAATGCATCTCCTCACGCTTCTCGACCGCGTGGCGCATGTCGGAGAGGATGATGTTGACGCCGGAATTGAGGAAGGCGAGTTCGCGCAGACGGTGCTCGAGCGTCGCGAAATCATATTCGACGTTCTTGAAGGTCTCGGTCGAGGCCAGGAACGTCACTTCCGTGCCGCGCCTGCCCGGCGCATCGCCAACGACCTTCAGCGGCGCGACGGCATCGCCATGGGCGAACTCGATGTAGTGCTCCTTGTCGTCGCGCCAGATGCGAAGCCCGAGCTTGCTCGACAGCGCGTTGACGACGGAGACGCCGACGCCGTGCAGGCCGCCGGAGACCTTGTAGGAGTTCTGGTCGAATTTTCCGCCGGCGTGGAGCTGGGTCATGATGACCTCGGCCGCCGAGATGCCTTCGCCCTTATGGATGTCGACGGGAATGCCGCGGCCGTCGTCACGCACCGTGACGGAATTGTCGGCATTGAGGATCACGTCGACGCGCGTAGCGTGGCCAGCCAGCGCTTCGTCGATCGCGTTGTCGACGACCTCGTAGACCATGTGATGCAGGCCCGAGCCGTCGTCGGTGTCGCCGATATACATGCCCGGACGCTTGCGGACGGCATCGAGACCCTTGAGCACGCGGATCGATTCCGCGCCGTATTCGCTCGCGTTGGAGGGCTCGTTTTCGGCACGCGGCTGCCGAGCAGGTTCTGTCATGAGAGGCCTTCGAGGTGACGTCCGAATCAGCGGCGCAAAAGGCGCTGATTTGGGAGGTATTTGTGCCATGAAAGGAGGATTGCGCCTAGCGCAAAGTATCCTCCCGCAACCCTTTGACGAGATAGGGATTTTTAGCCGGCTTTCAAGGCGATCGAGGGCCGATTCTGAAGCACGCAAAAAGCCCGATTCGAGGGCGCTTTTTCGCGTCGAAAATGACCGCGCTTTTCCGGGCATCGGCAGGATATCGGCCTTGGCCGCGGCCTGCGTACTCCGCTGCACGAGGCTGACCGTGGTCTCGCCCTTGGCGCGGCCAAGCTTGAGGGTGGCCGGCCCCTCCGGGGATGTGAACGTCAACTCCGCCTGCTCAGCCGCTGTCGGCGCGGCCTCGAGAAACTAGTCGCTGCGGTAACCCGTCAGGTTCAAGGGTGACGCCCTACCGGCGGGCCGTGATGCCCCCGTTCTCGACGTCGAACACCTCTCCGGAGCCGCCGATCTCGGCAAAGGCGGCGGGATCGGCGCCGGTCAGCCACACCTGCGCGCCGAGTTTTTGCAGCTCGGCAAACAGGGCGGCGCGGCGATTGGGGTCGAGATGCGCGACGACCTCGTCGAGCAGCAAGAGCGGCACGATGCCGGTCATCTCGGCAACCAGCGTTGCATGCGCCAGCACGAGCCCGATCAGCAGCGCCTTCTGCTCGCCGGTCGAGGCATCGCGCGCCGGCATTCCCTTTGGCGCGTAGACGACCTGCAGATCGGTGAGATGCGGTCCGTCCGTGGTGCGTCCGGCGATCGCGTCGCGCGGACGGTTGTCGCGCAGGATCTGGCGGTAGCGGTCCTCGACCGCGGTTGCAGTCTCCGTGAGCAGCGCGTTTTCCATCCAACCGTCGAGCGCGATCTGCGCCGATGGGAAGGCGGAGGATTGCGCGCGGGCATTGAGCATCTCGGTGAGTTTTGCAGCGGTCTGGCCACGCGTCGCTGCGACCGCGACCGCAAGCTCGGCGGTCTCGCGCTCGATGGCGTCGCACCAATGGTCGTCATAATTGCGGACTTCGAGCAGCCGGTTGCGCGAGCGCAGCGAACGCTCGAGCGCGGAAATGCGCCCCGAATGCTCGCTGTCGATCGCGAGCACCAGGCGGTCGAAGAAGCGCCGCCGCTCGGAGGCCGCGCCCATGAACAGGCCGTCCATTGCCGGCGTCAGCCACACCATGCGGATGTGGTCGCCGAAGGCGCTCGCCGAATTGACCGGCTCGCGGTCGATGCGGCAGCGCCGGCTCACCGCGCTGTCGGCGCGCGGCGCATCGATGCCGGTGCCGAGCGTGGCAAGGCCCAGCGCGCCCTCGACCTGCGCCGATACGGCCCAGGAGCCGTCGCCCTGATTGTCGGCGACGTCTTCCAGCGTCGCCCTCCGCAAGCCCCGGCCCGGCGACAGAAACGAGATCGCCTCGATGCAATTGGTCTTGCCCGCACCATTGGGTCCGACCAGCGCCACCATGTCAGCCGCCGTCTCGAGCCCCGCCGCCCGGTAATTGCGAAACTGCGTCAGCGTCAGGCGATGAATGCGGGAGGGGGTCATGCTTTATTCGCGCAAACCGGACTCTTCACCCTCTCCCCCTTGTGGGAGAGGGTGGTGCCTCACGAAGTGAGGCGACGGGTGAGGGGTATCTTACCGCGCACTGAGCTTTGCAAGGATGTCCTCCAATACGGCCGCAGGCTGTTGCAACACATCGTTGTTCCAGTAGCGGGCGGTTTGAAATCCTTCGGCTGAGAGCGCTGCTTCACGGGTTGCGTCGCCTTTCGATTCCGCGTGCTGACTGCCGTCAATCTCGATCACAAGCCGCTTCTCAAAACAGACGAAGTCGAGAATGTAATTCTCGACCGGGACTTGTCGGCGAAACTTGAAGGCAGAAAGCCGTCGATCCCTGAGCAAGCGCCACATTGCGGCTTCTGCATTGGTCGGTTCGTGCCGCATATTCTTCGCAAATTGGCGGAGATGTTTGGCGGTCGGCCGATGGTGCGGGTCCTGTGGCACGGCTTCCTCGCCTCGTGCACTGTTCGTGAAGTGTTGGCGGCGCTTCACCCTCTCCCCTTGCGGGAGAGGGTGCCGTCGCGAAGCGACGGCGGGTGAGGGGTTGCTTCCGCATCGAATGTGCGGAGAGAGGACCCCTCACCCCCGCGAGGTTGTCGCTGATGTCGGAGCTGCCCTCTCCCGCAAGGGGAGAGGGCACAGCAATGCGCATCGCTCCTAGGTCATGAGAGATTGCTTCGCATCGGCGCGGATCCACGCGCCTCACACCCGCATCGGCATCAGAACGTACAGTGCGCTCTTGTCGTCGCGGTCCTGGACGAGGGTCGGCGAGCCAGGGTCGGCGAGCTTGAGGGTTGCGACCTCGCCCTCGATCTGGGCGGCGATGTCGAGCAGATAGCGCGAGTTGAAGCCGATATCGAGCGCATCCGAGGCGTATTCGACTTCGAGCTCTTCGGTGGCGCTGCCGGAATCCGGATTGGTCACCGACAGCACCAGCTTGCCGGCGGAGAGCGATAGCTTCACCGCGCGGCCGCGCTCGCTGGAGATGGTGGAGACACGGTCGACCGCGGCCTCGAAGTCCTTCTTGTCGACGACCAGCTCCTTGTCGTTGTTCTGCGGGATGACTCGGCCGTAGTCGGGGAAGGTGCCGTCGATCAGCTTTGAGGTCAGCACCACATTGCCGATGGTGAAGCGGATCTTGGCCTGCGACAGCTCGATCGTGACTTCGGCCTCGCTGTCCTCGATCAGGCGCTGCACCTCGCCGACGGTCTTGCGCGGCACGATCACGCCGGGCATGCCGGCGGCGCCCGTGGGCTGCACCAGGTCGAGCTGGGCGAGGCGGTGGCCGTCGGTGGCGACGCCGCGCAAGGTCGCCGCTTTGGCAGAGCCTGCGGCATGCAGATAGATGCCGTTGAGATAATAGCGCGTCTCCTCGGTCGAGATCGCGAACTGGGTGCGGTCGATCAGCCGCTTCACGTCCTTGGCGGCAAGATTGAAGGAGTGCGACATGTCGCCGGCTGCAAGATCGGGAAAATCATTTTCCGGCAGCGTCTGGAGCGTGAAGCGCGAGCGGCCGGCGCGGATCGCCAGTACCGAGCGATCACCGTCGCCTTCCAGCACGATCTGCGAGCCGTCGGGCAGCTTGCGCACGATGTCGTAGAACATGTGCGCCGGCACGGTCGTGGAACCCGCGGTCGCGGTTTCCGCGGCGAGCGTCTCCGTCACCTCGAGATCGAGGTCGGTCGCCTTCAGCGACAATTTTGCGCCCTCTGCGCGCACCAGCACGTTGCCGAGAATCGGGATCGTGTTGCGCCGCTCGACCACGCGGTGGACGTGGCCCAGCGATTTCAGGAGTTGCGCGCGTTCGACCGTAACCTTCATTGCACTACCCGCCCGATCCCAGGATGGAAAAGCCGGGCGGCCGAAAACGGCGCCGCGGCACGGAAGAAACCCGACAGAGCCGGATCATCCAGCCGATATGATCAAAGCCGTCAGGGTCGCGCAAGGTGGCGCGTATAGCCATCCGATTCAAGGGATTGGGGTGCTGTTCCCCACGATTTACATCCCGATTTTGCCCCCGTCCCGGCGGCGAAGCCGGGACGATCAATGGCAGCTCGGAATGGCTCTAGGGGTTTATTCCTGAAGCTGCCGCTTCAAGGATTCGACCTCTTCGGACAGCGCCGTATCCTTGCTGACCAGTGCCTCGATTTTGCGCACCGCGTGCAGCACGGTGGTGTGGTCGCGTCCGCCGAAGCGGCGGCCGATCTCCGGCAGCGAGCGCAGGGTCAGCGTCTTGGCGAGGTACATCGCGACCTGCCGTGGCCGGACCACGTTGGCGGTACGGCGCGAGGACAGGAGGTCGGAGCGGCTGACATTATATTGCCGCGCCACCACGCGCTGGATGTCCTCGATCTTGATGCGCTTGGGCTCCTGCGGCCGGATCAGGTCGCGCACCTCGCGCTCGGCCATCTCCAGCGTCACCGGCTGGTTGTTCAGCTTCGAGTGAGCAAGCAGCCGGTTGATCGAACCCTCGAGGTCCCTGCCGTTATGGGTGATGCTGCGCGCCAGATAGTTCAGCACCTCCTCGGGCACGTCGAAGCTTGCATGATGGGCACGGGCGGCTGCGACGCGCGACTTGAGAATGCCAAGCCGCAAATCCTCCCCGAGCGATCCCATCTCGACCACGAGGCCGCCGGCAAGCCGCGAGCGGACGCGATCGTCCAGGCTCTCGAGATCCGACGGCGGGCGGTCGGCGGCGATCACGACCTGGCGGCCGGCATCGATCAGCGCATTCAGCGTGTGGCAGAACTCGGCCTGCGTCGACTTGCCCTGGAGGAACTGGAGGTCGTCGATGACGAGCACGTCGATGCCGCGCAGCGCTTCCTTGAAGGCGAGCGCAGTCTGCGTCTTCAGCGCGGCGACGAAGCCGTACATGAATTTTTCCGCGGTGAGATAGAGCACCTTGCGCTCGCTGCCGGAATTGCCGGCCCAGGTCACTGCCTGGAGCAGATGCGTCTTGCCGAGGCCAACGCCGGCATGGATGTAGAGCGGGTTGAACATCACGGGATCGCCGCGGCGTCCTTCCGCGACCTGGCGTGCCGCCGCATGCGCCAGCGTATTGGCGCGGCCGACGACGAAGCTTGCAAAGGTCAGGCGCGGATCGAGCGGCGAGCCGCCGAGCGCGTCATGGCTGGCGGAGACCGGCGCGATCGCGGTGGCGCGCAGCTCGGCCGAGGGACGGCCGTCCATGCGCTTGGCCTCGATCGGCGCTGGCGCTTCTTTGAGCGCAATGGTCGGGCGCACAGCGGTGCGCACGGTGAGGTCGATACGATGCACTTCCGGCATCTCGGCCTGCCAGCAGGAGAGCACGCGCTCGGCATAGTGGGCTTGAATCCAGCTTTTCAGGAAGCGCGTAGGGACCGACAGCCGCACGCTCTCGTCCTGCACCCCTTCGAGATCCATGCGCGCAAACCAGCTCGTGTAGACGTCCTCACCAACGCTCGAGCGCAGTCGCCCCTTCACGCGTGACCAGCGATCCTGTTCCGATGTCATCGTTTGTAACTTTTCTTTGGAGATAAGGTGTTGCGTTGCGAGTGCCGTTGCAGGTTTCCTGCCACGGCACGACCTCAAGCGAGGCCATCCTGAAGGCAAAGGTCATCCGTTCGGCGCGAACGCCGCGAGGCAGACCAGTGATGTCAAGAATGGAGGGTTCGCGAGGTCAGCGCGTACTCAGCGCGGAAGGACTCGCCGGAGGCTGGTCGGACGACGAATTCGAAACGGCATCGTTGGATGATGATGTGTGATTCAATACCGCGTTACGTTCGTTCGACATGGTGCCTCCCCGTCCTGCCGTGATTGCGCACGGCAAGGTCCTGCGTGTCGCCTATGAACTTCGTGCAGGAACTCCACATTCCCAACGCGAAGTCCGCCCGTCGTTCCTAACTCGTCCGGGTGGCGCTGCCTTTGCGCTTGTCGGGTCGCCCGTTGCCGTCTCTCCGTCGCGCCTGAACGCAAACGAGACACGAATGCCCCGCTTGGAGAAATTTGCACAAAGCACCACCGTTCCCATATTGCTATGGGTTTCAAACCGACAATCGCTTGGTAAAGCGTCGCCCACGTGCACACCGCCGCCGATTTGCACGCTCGCCCCGTTTCCAAAACCGCGCTGGTCTCAAGATCGTGGGCGCTGCGGACGGCTTTAAGAAATACACGATGCGGGGAGACTCGCAACGGAATTGATTCACAGTTGAGGAGCTTAAATCCTGATCTGCGTTAACGTGCGCGCAGAGTTGTTCACAGGGTCGAGAACCAAGTTTTTGAATCGCCGTGCAGAATCGAAGGCAATGCGCGTCATGTGACAATTCTCCGACGGCGCGCAAAAAAAATTTACAAAAGCGTCACGCGAGTGCCGTGCGAGCCAATTTTCCAAATGCTTCCCGTCACTATGTGGATAAGTGATTATCGAGACATCGTTTTTCGAGTCTCGTTTTGCAGGGTAACCCTGTCGTCGCACGGCTCCCCTGGAAACTACGGTGGGCAAAATAATGGCGAGGCAGGAAGCCGTTCTGCTGTGTCCACACAAGCTTTTCGCAACTGCGATGAAAGTTTCCAGTGTGACAGAATCGCCGGCAGGTAAAATTACGGGAGGTAAAATAGCGCCGAAGAATTTTTCCAGAAGCTTCGATCAAAGTGCCTTCATCTGCCAGCAAGCTCCTGTCACAGAGCTCGGATCAAGAGCTCCGATCGCGGAGCGCCGAGCCAGACGCGCCTGCTGAGGCGCATCGCTCGCCGCCGCGCGCAGCAACAAAACGAAAAAGCCCGGCGCGTGCCGGGCTTCATCCGCGTTATGCGATATGCGGTCAGATCACTTGCCGAGCTTGGCGATCTGATGCGTCAGCCGCGACACTTTGCGGCTCGCGTTGTTCTTGTGAATGATGTTGCGCTGCGCGGCACGCATCAAGGCGGGCTCGGCGTTCGCCAGCGCCTTCAGCGCAGCGGTGCGATCGCCGGACTTGATCGCCTCTTCGACGGTACGGACTGCGCCGCGCATCTGGGTGCGACGCGACTTGTTGACGGCGGTACGACGGGCAATCTTGCGCGTCGCCTTCTTGGCGGAAGTGGTGTTGGCCATAGTCTCAAAAATCCTCTGCGGTGACCGGTCGCTTCTTGCTCGGATTAGCGCCGGCTGCTTGAACCGCGAAATCGACGCTCGGTTTTAGGGTGTTCGATTGCTAAGGCTGTTCTTTAGAACCCGCGCGCCAGCCTTACGGCTATCGCCTTATACGGTGGCCTCACTCGGCTCAAAGAACAGCGGCGGCGGGATTGCGCCCGCCGCCAGTTGGCGCCCTTATAGAGGGGGTCTACGGCACCGTCAACGGCTTCGGGGGCCGGAAAGGCTCCCCTCCCAACGCGGGAACTTCCGTAACGTACTGACGAGGTTGAATTTCCGCTCTCGCCCCGGTATTGGCTTGCGGCGTTTCGCTTCGTCCCGGCCGGACGGGCCTATTTAGGGTGATGCATGATCCGCGGCTTTTTCCGACTGATCGGCCTGTTGCTGCTGGCTGGCGGCTTCATCTTCATGGTCTATGACGGCGCCCGCTGGGTGGCGGACCAGACCCTGCGGTTCACCCGGTTCGGCCAGTTCTGGAACGATATCCATCAGTCCAGCCAGCAGGCGTTCCGGACCTGGGTCGAGGCCAAGGCCCCCTGGCTCTGGACCTCGGTGATCCGGCTGATCCTGGACCAGCCGGTTTTCGCCGTGCTCGGCATTCTCGGCATCCTCCTGATGATCCTGTTCCGGCCGCGGAAGCCCCTGATCGGCTATTCGCGGGACTGACGACCCCGGAAAGGCGGCGACGTAACAGGGCTGCCTCTCCAGGCGTAATTGCCTATATTCAACTGGTATCGCGAGCACGCCGCCTCAGGCGCCCCTGCTTGGGCGACGGACAACTCGTTTCGGAGATCCGACCATGCTGTTCATGCGCAAGACCACTGCACTCCCGAGCGCAGCCGAGGCGCTGCCGGGCCGTGCGCAGCCTTTACCCACCGCCACCACCCATTTCGTCAACGGCCAGAAGCTCAAGCCGCCTTACCCCGCGGGTCTCGAGCAGGCCGTGTTCGGGCTCGGCTGCTTCTGGGGTGCCGAGCGCAAATTCTGGGAGCTTGGCGAGGGCGTCTACGTCACCGCGGTCGGTTATGCCGGCGGCCATACGCCCAATCCCACCTATGAAGAGGTCTGCTCGGGCCGCACCGGCCACACCGAGGTGGTGCTGGTCGTGTACGATCCGAAGAAGATCTCCTACGAGCGGCTCTTGAAGGCGTTCTGGGAGAACCACAACCCAACGCAGGGCATGCGTCAGGGCAATGACGTCGGCACGCAATATCGAAGCGCGATCTACACCTATGGCGATGCGCAGAAGAAGGCGGCCGACGAGTCCAGGGCGCTCTATCAGAAGGCACTCGCAGCCAAGGGACTCAGCGCCATCACCACCGAGATCGCGCCCGCCGGCGAGTTCTATTTCGCCGAGGACTACCACCAGCAATACCTCGCCAAGAATCCAGCCGGCTATTGCGGCTTGGGTGGCACCGGCGTCTCCTGCCCGATCGGCGTCGGTGTGAGCGCGTGATCCACACCGTCATTCCGGGGCGATGCGTAAGCATCGAACCCGGAATCTCGCGCCACAACTTCTGGATTCCGGGTTCGCGCTTTGCGCGCCCCGGAATGACAGCGTGACGCACGCCGGTAATCTGCCCTCAACGCTTTATTAACCATGACGGGTGCAAGACTGGAGCCATCTCGGTTCTAGGGATGGCTCCAGTGCGGGTTGCGCGCGCGTTTCGATTGTCGATCTTGGCAGCGTCCGCCGCGCTTGCCCTTGGCGGCTGCATGCAAACCGTCGGTCCCGTCGCCGTCGCGCAGCCGCGCAGCGATCTCGATTACATGGCCTACGGTCAACCCGCCGGGCCGCAGCCGGTCGCCGTCGTCGACAATTCCGGTGGCGGTGCCATCAGCGCGCTTCGCAATTCCTTTGCCGCAGCTCCCGCGCCCGAAGCGGCCGGCTATGCCGCGCCGATGCCTGCGCCGATGCGGGTGCGCTATGACGCATCCTATCATCTCGATGCCGGCGACAAGCTGCGCGTCGTGATCTACGGCCAGGAAGGTCTCACCAACACCTACGCGATCGATGCCGGCGGCGCGATCACCATGCCGCTGATCGGTGCGGTGCCGGCGCGCGGCCGCACCACGGCCGGGCTCGCCTCCGAAATCGCCGCGCGCCTGCGCAACGGCTACATCCGGGAACCGTCAGTGGCGGTTGAGATCGAATCCTATCGTCCCTTCTTCATCTTGGGCGAAGTGGCTGCGCCCGGCCAATATCCCTATGTGCCGAACATGACGGTCGAGAGCGCGGTCGCGATCGCCGGCGGCTTCTCGCCGCGCGCCAAGCGCGACGTGGTCACCGTGACCCGCAGCGATGCCGGTGGCGCGATGCGTGCCGTGGTGCCGCTCGGCACCGCCGTCGGCCCCGGCGACACCGTCTACGTCGGCGAGCGCTGGTTCTAAATCTCTCCTCATCGTCATTCCGGGGCGCGCGAGGCGCGAGCCCGGAATCCATCTTGCCGCCGACTCCAGGCGCGATGGATTCCGGCCTGCGCCTGTCGGCGCATCCCCATTGCGCAATGGGGATGACATGCTGAGAGAGCCGTGACGATCCGCGCTGAAGACGTCCGTTCATCAGAGTTGACTGGACGCCATAGCTGCGGGGACGAAGCAACGCGATTGACCCCACACGGAAAATCCTGTCACGCCTAAAAGACAAGAAGGACCTGACACAGTATTCTAAGGTCGCCGGAACTGTGGGGATGCCGATGTTTGATGAGCTCCGAACGCTCGAGCAAATTGATGGGCAGAATTGGGGGGACCCGGAGACGGCTCCGACAGGTATGGTGGCGAGGTGCTTGCGGTTGCGTCGAACGCCGTTGAAGGATTTCACCTCGGGCGATCTGCGTATGCTGGTCAGTCAGAAGATCGGGCTATCAATACTCGTTCCAAAAGCACTTCAGCTGGTTTCAAATGAGCCGCTGTTGGAAACGGAATTTTTCCCCGGTGACCTCCTAAGCGCCTTGTTGCGTGTTGACAAAGCATATTGGTCTGACAACTCAGTCGAATTGGAACGGCTCGCGTTGATTGCTCGGGCTGTCGTGCCCCGCGGCGGTAAGATTGCCGATGAGTGCCAAGCGTTCTTGTCAGCCTGATGCAACCGGGAAGTGCCGAATTGGGCTGCGGAGTGCGGGAGGCAGTGCTAGTTCTATTCGCCGCAATCTTCCGCAGCATCCGTTCCTAGTTCAACTGAGCGAGGTTCTCATGGGCAGGCGAATTCTGTGTTTTGGCGACTCTCTCACCTGGGGGTGGATTGCTGTTCGCGAGGGAGCGCCAACGACGAGATTTCCTTATCCAGAGCGGTGGACGGGGATCATGGCCTCCAAGCTTGGGTCGGATTACGAAATCGTGGAGGAAGGTCTGAGTGCGCGAACGACGGCGATCGATGATCCGGTTGATCCGCGCCTGAACGGATCCCTCTATCTGCCCTCCGCTCTGGCAAGTCACCTTCCGCTGGACCTCGTGATCATCATGCTCGGAACGAACGATGCGAAGAGTTACTATCATCGCACGGCCTATGAGATTGCGGTCGGCATGTCGAAGCTGGTCGGCCAGGTGCTCACTTCGACTGGTGGCGTTGGCACGGTTTACGGGGCCCCGCAGGTGCTCGTCGTGGCGCCGCCTCCACTTGCGCCCGTAGCCGATCCCTGGCTCCAGGGAATGTTTGAGGGTGGCCGCGAGAAGACGGCAGAGCTTGCGACACAGTTCAGGTCCCTGGCCAACTTCATGAAGGTCGAGTTCTTCGACGCCGGAAGCGTGATCTCGACCGGCGGTCTGGATGGAATCCATTTCTCCGGGCAAAACAATGCGGATCTCGGCAACGCTCTGGCTGACAAAGTTCTAGAGATCTTTTCACGCACAGCACAGTGAATGTCGGTAGTGAAGCTTGCGCCGGTCATGGCTCGCGCTTCACCGCCTGAAATCGAGTCGCCCGTTCGGAAAGCATCCGTCGATGCGCGCCGCGTCGACCACGAGTCCTACCCAGGGACGCGTGATGCCGGGGTCCGTCAAGTTGATGTATTTTCCGATCAGGCGATGTGCACCGTCGCGCGCGGAATCGATGAGCCCGTGCCTTCGGCCATCGTCCCAGTCGAAGCGCAGATAGATCCGATTCCCTGCGACCCGGAGCTCGGCCCGGCCCTGTTTCCACTTGCCCGGCGCATCGCCCGGAATGGTCGGATCGGCACCGCCGTTCCAGCGGCTCGCCCAGGCGCCGTCGAGAGGATCAGATGGTGCAGGGATCGAAGCCCATTGTGCCGCGTTGCTGTCGTCCGCCTCGCCCGCGAGCATCACGGTTGCGGCATAATCCGTGACCTCCCGATCGGCCGCGTCGGGTACGTCCATCGTGCCAAACGGATTGCGGATGATGCGGGCTGTGGCTTGCTGCGGCATGAGCAACCTCTCGGCTTGCGACAACGTGATGCTGCAAGCCTTATAGCCGCGGCCCGCGCCGCGCCCACCCGATTTCCGTCGAGGCGGGCGCGGCATGCTGCTCACGCCTTCAGTTGGGTTTTCGCGAAGGCGGCGGCTTCATGGATCGAGGCCATGCCCTCGTCGAGCATCGGCGCGAAGAGCTGCCAGGAATGGCACATGCCTTCCCAGACCTTCAGATCGGTCCTCACGCCGGCCTTGCGCAGCCTTTCAGCGATCCGGACGCTGTCGTCGCGCAGCAATTCCCAAGAGCCGACATGAATGAGGGTCGGCGGCAGTTTCGACAGGTCGCTGTCGAACGGCGTCACCAGCGGTGATTTCGGATCACCCTGTCCGACATAGACATTGGTGAACAGCGCCATCAGTTGCGGCGTGAGCAGCGGCGCATCCGCGATCGTGCGATAGGATTCGCTCTCGCCGGTGAAGTCGAGCGCGGGCGACATCAGCACCAGCGCGCCCGGTTGCGGCAGACCTGCCTCGCGTGCCCGCACCGCGATCGCCAGCGCAAGATTGCCGCCGGCGGAATCCCCGGTCAGGGCGATTGCCGACGGCGCATAGCCGCGATCCAGCGCCCATCCGTAGACGGCGGATGCGTCGTCATGCGCCGTCGGCGCAGGATGTTCCGGCGCCAGCCGATAATCGGCGGCGAGAACCGTCATGCCCGAGAGGCGCGCAAGATTTGCAGCCACGACCCGATGCGAGCGCGACGAGCCGAAGAAGAAGCCTCCGCCATGGAAGTAGATGATCAGGCGCTTTTCGTCTGCGCCGGCATAGCGGATCAGGTCGCCGCCAACAGGGCCCGCCGCGACGCGTTCGATCGCGATCCCGTCGGGAATGGGCGTTGGTGCATTGATGGCTTCGAACCAGGCGCGCATTTCGGCCGGGCCGGCATTCGCGGGCGGCGGGAATTGGGCGCTGATCTCGAGGATGGCCGAGAGTTGTTCGCTGGACATGGTTCCTCCTGAATGATGCCTAGCTCATCCGTACGATCGGCTTGATGACTTCGCCGGTTTCCGAGGCGTGGATCGCCTTGTTGATCTCGTCGAGCGCGTAAAACTTCACGAGCTTGTCGAACGGGAAGCGCCCCTGTCGATAAAGGTCGATCAGCATCGGGATGAACGTGTCCGGGTTCGACTCGCCTTCGACGATGCCGATGAGCCGGCGCCCGCCGCTCATGAAGTGGGTCTCGTTGAGAACGATTTCGGCGTCCGGCCCGGAGGCGCCCAGGATGCCGCATGCGCCGCGTGGGCCGAGGCTCTCGACGGCGCTGCGGATCACGGCTGGAAGGCCGGTCGTGTCGAGCGCGAAGTTCAGCCCGCTGCCAGTGATCCGCATGATCTCCTCGACCGGATTGACCTTGGTCGGATCGATCGTGTGGGTGGCGCCAAGCGCTGTGGCGACACTGAGCCGTGACGGCTTGGTGTCGACGGCGATGATGGTCGTCGCGCCGACCACAACCGCAGCCATCAGGGCGGACAGTCCCACCGAGCCGGCGCCGAATACGGCGAAGGATTTTCCGGGCGAGACCCGCAACGCGTTCAGGACAGCGCCTGCCCCGGTCTGAACGCCGCAGGCGAGCGGGCCGAGCAGATCGAGCGGCACATCGTTCGGGACCTTCACTACATTGGCCTCGTGGCACAGCGCGTGGCTCGCGAAAGACGACTGGCCGAAGAAGTTGCCGTTGATGCGCTCGCCGTCCCTGGAAAGGCCGCTGCTGCCGTCGACACGTGCGGCGAAGAAGTTGCGCGGGAAGAATTCATGGCAATAGGTGGTCGCGTGATCGCGGCAGCTCGGGCAGGCACCGCAGGAATTGAACGTCATCACGACATGATCGCCCGGCTTCACCTTGGTGATCGCGGCCCCGACGGCTTCGACGACGCCGGCGCCTTCGTGGCCGAGCACGACCGGTAGCGGCGTTGGCAGCATCCCGTCGCGCACGACGAGGTCGGTGTGGCAGACGCCGGTGGCGGCGACCTTCACGAGGATTTCATCGGCACGCGGGCTTTCGAGGTCGATGTTCTCGAGGCTGAGCGGCGCGCCCTTTTCGCGGACGATGGCGGCACGGATTTTCATTGTGGGGTCTCCGGTCACGAATTTCGGTTGCTGCGGTAGGAGTTGGACTCGTCATCTCGTCCGGCGCGTCGTGCGCCGGACGCCCTGATGAAGGTCAGAACGGGTAGGGCGTTGCTTGCGGCTTCTCGGAGATCCACATCCACTGTGTGAACTCTTCCCAGATCGCGGGGCCGGAGATGCGGCTGCCATTGCCGGAACGGCCGCGGCCGCCGAAGGGGGCGAACGGGCCGCCATTCACGGTCTGGTCGTTGATGTGGAGCTGGCCCACATTCAACCGCTCGCCGACGGCGCGTGCGCGCGCCACCGAACCTGAGATGACCCCCGCAGCCAATCCATATTCGGAGCAATTGGCGAGCGTGACCGCGTCGTTGTCGGTCTCGAAAGCGACGAGGCAAGCCACGGGCCCGAAGATCTCCTCCTCGAAGGCGAGCATGCCGGGCTTCACGTCGGCCAGCACGGTCGCCTGATAGTAGCGGCCGTCATGGCTGCCACCGGCGAGCAGCCGCGCGCCCTTGGCCACCGCATCGTCGACGATCGACTGGATCTTTGCGACCTGCGCGTCGCTGATGATCGGTCCGAGCGCGACGCGGCCCGATGACGGATCGCCGGCCGGCAGATGGCGCGCCTTTTCGGCAATCCGGTTCGCCAGGCCTTCGGCGATGCTCTTTTGCACCAGCACGAGGCCGGTCGACATGCAGATCTGGCCCTGGTGCAGGAATGCGCCCCAGGCGGCGTTGGAGGCCGCGACGTTGAGATCGGCATCGTCCAGCACGATCAGCGAATTCTTGCCGCCGAGCTCGAGCTGCACTTTCTTCAGATGCCGGCCGGCGACTTCGCCGACCTTGCTGCCGCCGGCGGCCGAGCCGGTGAACGAGATCATTGCGATGTTTTGATCGGCGCACATGGCTTCACCCGCGGCCGTGCCACCCGGCACGACCTGAAGCACGCTCTTCGGCAGGCCCGCTTCCTCGAAAATGCGCGCGATGATGATGCCGCCCGACACAGCCGTGCGTGGATCGGGCTTATGCACCACGGCATTGCCGACCGCGAGCGCGGCGGCGACGGCGCGGATCGACAGCACCAACGGGAAGTTGAACGGCGAGATCACGCCGACCACGCCATGCGGAACGCGCTTGGCGATGTTCGAGCGGCCCGCTTCCATCGACGGCAGCAGGAGTCCGTTGGGTTCGAGCGCGACAGCCGCTGCGTGACGTACGAAGCCTGCGCCATGTTCGATCTCGATTGCAGCCTTGGGCTGGATCGATCCGCTCTCGCGCATGATCCAGCCGATCAGCTCCTCGCCGTTCGCCTCGAGCAGATCGGCCGCCTTGTTCAGGATTGCAGCGCGCTGCTGCGGAAGCATCGAAGCCCAGGCGGGCTGGGCGTGGCGCGCCTCGCGCGCAGCCTTCGCAATGTCGGTCGCATCCCCGATGCCGACCGAGCCGAGCGTGGCGCGCGTTGCAGGATCGCTGATGTCCATCGTGCCGCCGCCGGTCGCGACCCATTCCCCCAAAAATGCCTTGCCGCGCCAGCGCTCGACGGCGATGAAATCGTGAGCCTGCATGTTCATCGAACAAACCTCCCTTATGCCCGCATGGTGCGGCGCTTGTTGACTGCCCGCGGGGCGCGATCCGCGGGTGCAGGGAGGAGGCCAAGGCGCAAGGCCGGGTGCTGATGATCGCGATGGATCACCGGCTCGATCGCACGGGAATTCATGCTCCCGCATCTTGTCGTGGAGACCGTGGATGGGCCCCTTGCTTCGCTTCCTCCCGCGAATGGGCAGGTAATTAGCAAGGCCGGTGCCAGCCGCAGCGGGGCGGATGCGCCGAGCGCCGGCCGGTCGAGATATGGAAGGCCCATCAATGGGATAGTAATTTACTTCAAGAGCCGGCGGGCCGCGGCGGGCAGGGTGACCGGGGCGGACACTTCCTGAAATGGAGAAGTTTCTCTAAGCTTGATTTTATCATTTAATGAAATTCGGGGGGCTCGTGTCGGAGAAGGAATCGTTGGTCTCGCTGGCCGAGGCATCGCGCCGCGCGAAGGGGATCCTCAAGCGCGGGGCCAGCAGCCAGATCGAAACCGGCGCGCCGCCGACCTTCGACGATCTTGCGGAGTCCCTGCATTTCGCGCTCGGCGATGGCCGCATCTGGCTCAACGACCAGCGCATGATCCTGATGCAATCGCAGGTGCTCGGGCGCTTGCGCGCCGAGATCATCGACGCCTTCGGGATGGAAACCGCCAAGGCGATCTTCATGCGGGTGGGCTACATGCAGGGCGCGCGTGACGCCGCGCTGATCCAGAAACGCTTTCCGAACGAAGACCTGACCCACGCGCTGGCTGCGGGACCGCGTGTCCACACGCTGGAGGGTTTCGTCAAGGTCACGACGCGGCACTTCGAGTTTGATCGCGACAGGGGCACCTATTTCGGTGAGTTCTACTGGGACGATTCGTCGGAAGCGGCCGAGCATGTCGCCAGCTATGGTCTCGCCACCGAGCCGGTGTGCTGGCTCCAGGCTGGCTATCCCTCGGGCTACACCACAAAACTGTTCGGCAGGCCGGTGATCTTTCGCGAGATTGAGTGCGCAGGCATGGGGGCGCCGCGCTGTGTCGTTATCGGTCAGCATGCCGACGCCTGGGGCGACAATGCTCCGGAGCGGCAATATTTCGGTTTGGAATGGAAGAGCCGCCCTCTTTATGCCGCGGCCGTTTCTGTTGCCGAACAGGAGGCTCCTGCCGAGGTCGACGCCAAAGGCGATGTTGCGGTCGGCGTTTCGGCAGCCTTCGTTCGCACGCGGCGTCAGCTCGAGCGTGTCGCTGCCACCGATGCAACCGTGCTGTTTGTCGGCGAGTCCGGTGTTGGCAAGGAGCTGTTCTCAGGCCAGTTGCATGCGATGAGCCGGCGCAGCGCGGGCCCGTTCGTCGCGATCAACTGCGCCGCGATTCCGGAGCAGCTTGTCGAGTCCGAGCTGTTTGGAGTCGAGAAGGGCGCCTATACCGGCGCGATCGCGTCACGCGCAGGTTACTTCGAGCGCGCTTCGGGCGGCACGCTATTCCTCGACGAGATCGCCTCGCTGACTTATTCGGCGCAGGGCAAGGTGTTGCGCGCGCTCCAGGAGCGGAAGATCGAGCGCGTCGGTGGCACAAAGACCATCTCTCTCGATGTCCGGGTGGCTGCGGCATCCAACGTCGATCTCAGCGCGGAGGTGACCGCCGGACGCTTCCGACAGGACCTCTATTTCCGTCTCTGCGTTTTTCCGATCGCGATCCCACCGCTGCGCGAGCGACGCGACGACATTCCGCTGCTGATGGCGCACTTCCTCGGCGTCTACTGTGCGCGGCACGGCCGTCGCCTCACCGGCTTTAGCCGTCGTGCGACCGACGCGCTGCTCAAATATAACTATCCCGGCAACATCCGCGAATTGCAGAATTTGATCGAGCGTGGCGTCGTTTATGCTGATGATGGCGGCATGATCGATGTGGCCCATCTGTTCAGCGGTTCTGAGCTCCTGCCGCCCTTCTCGATCCAGCTTACCAGCGAGGGACGGCTTGGACGGATGCCGCTTCAGGCAGACGGCATTGAGCCGGTGGACGCGCTAGCTGCGCCGTCGTCCCAACATGGAGCATCGTTTGCGGATGTGGAGCGCGCCACCTATGAGGCGGCCCTTGCCCGTGCCGGCGGCAACGTCTCGGCCGCCGCGCGTGCTCTGAGGATCAGCCGGGCGCAGCTCGACTACCGGCTGCGGAGGCTTGGCGTGCGGCCCTAGCCGGATCGAGAAGATGCCTTCGTCATTTCAAATGCGTCGCAAAGAACGCCATGCTGCGCGGCCAGGCGATGTCGGCGCTGGCCTTGTCGTAGCTCGGCCGTTCGTCGCAGTTGAAGCCGTGCTGAGCGCTCGCGTAGATGAAGACCTCGACGTCTGCCCGCTTGGCCTTGATGGTCTCGACGTCGGTCAGGGGAATGCCGGCGTCTTTCTCGCCGAAATGCAGCTGTGTCGGTACGTTCGGCTTCTCATCGGCAAAGCGCACGATGGCGCCGCCATAATAGCCGATCGCGGCCGAGAGGCCGGAGAGCCGCGCCGCTGCGACATAGGCGATGCTGCCGCCTAAGCAGAATCCGATGATGCCGACCGGGCCGGCGCTCTTCACCGCTTCGATCGCGGCTTGCGTATCGCGCAGCATCGCCGCCCAGTCGGGATTGGCGACGAATTTGCGCGCCTCGGCGATCTCGTCGGGCGAATAGCCCGACTGGAAATTGGGTGAGGTGCGATCGAAGATCGACGGCGCGATCGCGACATAGCCTTCCTTGGCGAGCCGGTCGCAGACCGAGCGGATGTGATGATTGACCCCAAAGATCTCCTGGATCACCACCACCGCGCCTTTCGGCGCGCCAGTGGGGTCGGCACGATACGCACCGAGCTGGAAATTGTCGGAGGCCGTCAGCCTGATGTCCTGTCCCACGAGGTTGTCCTTCGTTGTTGGTTGTTGAGTGAATTGTTGGTTCCGAGATTTCGCTCTCTCCCCTCATCCTGAGGAGCGCGCTCTTGTGCGCGTCTCGAAGGATGGAGGCCGAGCGGCAGCAGCGGGGCCTTCATCCTTCGAGACGCTTGCTTTGCAAGCTCCTCAGGATGAGGGGAGGGCTCTGTTGCGTCCTACTCCCACATCCAGTTCTCGCCGTAGTCCTCCTTCCAGCCTGCGAGGCGACCATGGCGGAATTGCAGGAACAGGCGGTGACGGTAGGGGATGAGCCGGCTGCCGCCGAGATTGCGCAAGGCGAGGTAGATCTCGTTGCCGGGGCGTCCGCGAACATATTGCAGCGGCTGGCCCAACGCTTGCGCCGCCTGGGCGGCATCCATCCCGAAGGCCAACGGTGCGGTGTTCGACAATGTCGTGACGAAGGGTTGGCGCGGCGGCACCCATTGCTCGGCTCGGGCCGCGGCCGTCATCATGCCCAGCACTATCGCGACAGTTGTCACCATCGTCGGCTTCATCATTCAGATCCCTTCGCGGCCCGCCTCGTGCGGCAGATTTTTCAGGAAGGGGACCACCGCGTCAACAAAAGCCTGCGGCTGATCGATGTTGACGGCATGCCCGGCCGAAGGGATCACGACCTTGTGTGCGTCGGGGATTTTGGCCGCCATGTAGTCGGACGCGGCGAGGAACGGCGTGTCGTCGGCGCCGATCACGATCAGCGACGGCACCTTGATGTCGGGCAAGAGCTCCATCACCTTCGCGTCGCGCTGGGTCAGCATGCCGCGCGCGGCGAGCGCAAGCCCCTTGGCGTTGCGGTGGCTGGCGGTCGCGCGTTCGCGGGTCGCCGATTGCAGCACGTCGAGACCCTCGCGGTCGAGCTTGTCGGCTGTGGCGCGTGCGCGCGCGTTCCAGGCCTCGCGCGCATCGTCCTTCCTGAAGCCCGGACCGGTGTCGATGATCAAGAGCGCGCGCACGCGCTTCTGATGTGCGCGATAGAAGGCGAGCGACATGTAACCGCCGAGCGACAGCCCGCCGATGATGGCGCGCTGCGCGCCGATCGCGTCGAGGATTGCGGCCATGTCGCCGACGGTCAGCGCTTCGCTATAGGCATTGGGGTCGTCGGGATAGTCCGACTGGCCATGACCGCGCATGTCCCACAGCACGAGCGTGGTGTGCCTGGCGAGTGCATCGATCTGCCCGTGCCACATCGCGGAGGTCGAGGAATAGCCGTGGGTCAGGAGCAGCGGCGGCCCACTGCCGTGGACTTCGTAGTGGATCGCAACTCCGTCTCGATCGATCTGTGGCATCGCGCTCAGCCGTGTTCGTTTGTCATTTTGTAGGGTGGGTTAGCGCAGCGTAGCCCACCGCTTTTGTCGCCGCACAAGAAGAGGTGGGTTAGCCTAGCGGACTGCGCTTCGCGCAGCCGCGGGCTAACCCTACGAATTTCGCTCGCTTCGAACATCCTAGCGCGACGGGTTACTTCGAGGATACTAGCTCGCCGTGATGGCATGCATGCGTCGCATGAATTTTGCCGCTTATTCCGTCAGCCGGTTTGCACGAACGCGTTGTCGCAACGCACAAAGGTGATGCGCGCGTTGTGCTTGTTCGATCGCTTCCAGATTGCATTTGCCTCCGCAAACGAACGCGATCATTCTTGCGCCCAAGGCCGACGCCAGCCCGGTGGGTGTCGGCCAGACAAGTTGCCGCCGTAAGCGGCTTCATGCACCGGCAGGGGAAGAAAACCATGCCTACTCTCACCATCAACGGGCGGAGTATGTCCGTGGATGCGGCAAACGATACGCCGCTCCTTTGGGCGATCCGCGAGCAATTGCAGATGACTGGCACGAAATTCGGCTGTGGTGCCGGTCTGTGCGGCGCCTGCACCGTGCACGTCAACGGCGAAGCCGTCCGCTCGTGCCAGACTATGGTCGGCGACGTCGCCGGCAAGAAGATCACCACCATCGAAGGCCTCTCCGCCAAGGGTGATCACCCCTTGCAGAAGGCGTGGATCGCCGAGCAGGTCCCGCAATGCGGTTACTGCCAATCCGGGCAGATCATGCAGGCCGCTTCGCTGCTGGCGAAGAATCCGAACCCGACCAAGGAAGAGGTCGTCGCGCACATGGACGGCAATCTCTGCCGTTGCATGACGTATTCACGGATCCAGAAGGCGATCATGCGTGCCGCAACCGAGATGCGCACCGCGTCCGCGTCCGGCAACGAGCGGAGGCCCACATGAACCAGCACGTGAAGAACGTCACCCCCGAGACGACTGATCTCGGCCGCCGCTCGTTCCTGGTCGGCACTGCGGCCACCGGTCTCGTGCTCGGCTATGCCGGCGTACCCGGCGTCAGTGAGGCGCTTGCGGCCGCACCGGTCAATTTCGAGCCGAGCGTCTGGTACGCGATCTCGCCGGAAGGTCTCGTCACCGTGACCTGCGGCAAGGCCGACATGGGCCAGCACATCGCCTCCACCATGGCGCAGATCGTCTGCGAAGAGCTCGGCGCGAAGTGGAGCGACATGCGCGTGCAGCTCGCCTCCAACGACCCGAAGTTCAACGACCCCGTGCTCGGTGCGCAGATCACCGGCGGCAGCTGGTCGACCATGATGAACTTCGACGCGATGAGCCGTGCGGGTGCCGCGGGTCGCATAGCCTTGACCGACGCCGCCGCGACCGCGATGGCCGTGCCGGCAAGCGAGCTCGTGGTGCGCGATTCCGTGATCTCGCACGCTAAGTCGAAGAAGCACATGAGCTTTGCCGACGTGGTAAAGAGCGGCAAGGCGACCAAGACCTTCACGGCCGACGAGCTCAAGGCCATCACGCTGAAGACGCCGGACCAGTACACCATGATCGGCGTGTCGGTGCCGCAGCTCGACATCCCCTCCAAGACCAACGGCACGGCCAAGTATGGCATCGACGTCATGCTGCCGGGCATGCTCTACGGCAAGGTGGTGACGCCGCCGGTGCGCTTCGGCGCCACGGTGAAATCGGTCGACGACAGCGACGCCAAGAAGGTGCCGGGCTTCATCAAGGCGATCACCATCGACGACAAGACGCAGACCACCTCGGGCTGGGTCGTGGCTGTCGCCAACACCTACGCCAACGCGCGCAAGGCCGCGGACGCGTTGAAGATCGCCTATGACGGTGGTCCGAACGCGAAGCTGTCGAGCCAGTCGTTGCTGGACGAGGCGAAGCGGCTCCAGGGCCTCGACGATTCCGGCCAGTACTTCGTCAAGGACGGTGATCCCTCGGCGGCGTTCGGCTCGGCGGCCAAGGTGCTGGAGGCGGAATACACCACCAACATCAACATCCACGCGCCGATGGAGCCGATGAACGCCACAGCGGAGTTCAAGGGCGAGATCCTGCACATCTATTCCGGCAACCAGTTCGCCACGCGCTCCGGCGCGATCGCCGCCGGTGCCGCCGGGATCGATCCGAAGTTCGTGGTCATGCACCAGATGTGGCTCGGCGGCGGCTTCGGCCGGCGGCTCGATGCCGACATGATGGTGCCGGCGGTGCAGGCGGCCAAGGCCGTGGGCAAGCCGGTCAAGGTGATCTACTCGCGCGAGAACGACATGACGATGGATTTCTCGCGTCCGCTCACCTACCAGAAGGTGAAGGCCGGCGTGGACGGCGATGGCAAGCTCACCGCGCTCAGCCACGATGTGGTCTCGGCCTGGCCGACCGCACGCTGGGGAATCCCCGATTTCCTGTCACCCTCGGTCGACAAGAAGGGGCCGCTCGATGCCTTCACGGTGAACGGGTCGGACTTCTTCTACACCGTACCCAACCACTATGTGCGGGCGATCAAGAACGAGATGGCGCACAACGCCACCCCGTCCGGTCAGCTCCGCTCGGTGGCGCCGGGTTGGACCTTCTGGGCCGTCGAAAGCATGATCGACGAGATCGCGGCTGCGACGGGCAAGGACCCCGCCCAGTTCCGCATCTCGCTGCTCGATGGCGCGGGCAAGAACGACGGCGGCGCGCAGCGGCTGCGCAACACGCTGCTCGCCGCGATGGGCCTTGCCGGCTACGGCACCAAGAAGCTGCCAAAGGGAGAGGGCATGGGCGTGGCCTGCGTGTCGTCGCAGGAACGTGCGACCGCAAGCTGGACGGCTTGCGTCGCGCACGTCGCCGTGGCGCCCTCGGGCGAAGTGACGGTGAAGAAGCTCACGGTTGCGACCGACGTCGGCACGCAGGTGCATCCCGACAACATCCGCGCCCAGGTCGAGGGTGCGGCGCTGTGGGGCCTGTCGCTTGCGTTGTACGAGAAGGCGACGCTGAAGGACGGTGGCATCGAGCAGACCAACTTCGACAGCTACACGCCCTTGCGCATGAGCCAGATGCCGGAGGTCGCGGTCGCAGTGATCGCCAATGGCGAGAAGGCGACCGGCGTCGGCGAACCAGCGGTGACGGTGGTCGCTCCGGCCATCGGCAACGCCATCTTCAACGCCTCGGGCGCGCGCGTCCGCAGCCTGCCCATCACGGCCGAAGCCGTGAAGGGCAACATGAAGGCGTAAGGCAGGCCACTGGCTGTAATTGAGACGATCCGCCGGAGGGCACCCTCCGGCGGATTTTTTGTGCGATCCGTCTTGCCACACACTCAGCGTCATGCCCCGCGCAGGCGCAGACGGGGCATCCAGTACTCCGCAGCCTCGCCGTATCCCATCGCCGCTTCTGGAATACTGGATCACCCGCTTGTCCACGCGCTTCCGCGTTTGGGGTGAGACATGGATGCCCGCGACAAGTCCGGGCATGAAGCGTTGAGAGAGCCGTGCAACTCTTTCTTGCTCCTCATCCTGAGGAGCCGCGGAGCGGCTCCTCGAAGGATGAAGGCCGCGGTGCAGCAGCAGGGCTCTCATGGTTCTCGCGGCGATGCGGAGCATCGTCCGCCAGACGGCGCTTGCGCGCCTCCTCACCACAAAGGTCCTACAGCTTCGCACGCTGCGCGATGCCGTCGCGGATCGAGGTAAGCTCTGCTTCATCCCAGATGCCGATCAGGAACCCGCCCTTCACCTGGAGCTGATTGTCGGCATAGGTCGCGATCTTATCAGGGGGGGTGGTGATGTGACCGCTTGGATGCAGCGCCCAGTCGAACAGCTCGGCCTGAAGCCTTGCAATGATGCCGGCGCAACCAGGATCATCGCCGCGATCAATGAATTCATCCGGATCGGTCTCGAGGTCGTACAGCATCGGGCGGAAGCCGGTGGCGTGGATATATTTCCAGCGGCCGTCGAACACCATGAACAGGCGGCAGCGCTCGATCGGCTGATTCAGCTTCAGCCGCACGTCCTGCATGGCGTAGTCATATTCGGAGAACGCGACCTTGCGCCATTCGGGCTTGTCGCCGCGCAGCAGCGGCAATAGCGAACGGCCCTCAAGAATGTGGCCGGGCACCTTGCCGCCAAAATAATCGACGAAGGTCGGCGCAAGATCGATGCCCTCGACCAGCGCATCGCATGTCGTGCCGCGTGTCGCGTCGGCGTCCTTCGAGGGATCGATGATGATGAGCGGGATTTTCGCCGACTGCTCGTGGAACAGATCCTTCTCGCCCATCCAGTGGTCGCCGAGATAATCGCCATGATCCGAGGTGAACACGATCATGGTAGTTTCCAAGAGGCCGTGCGCCTCCAGGAATTTCATCAGCACGCCCATCTGATCGTCGATCTGCGTGATCAGGCCCATATAGGTCGGGATCACCTTCTCGCGGGCCTCGTCGCGCGCCATGTTGCGGGAGTAGCGCATGTCCATATAGGCGCCGAACACCGGATGCGGGTTCTGCCGCTCGCGCTCGGAGCGGATCGCCGGCAGCATGTCCGACGTCTTGTACATGCTCGCGTAGGGTTCGGGCGCGATATAGGGCCAATGCGGCTTGATGTAGGAGAGGTGCAGGCACCACGGCCGTCCATCGCTCTCTGCCTCGGTGATGAAGTCCATCGCGCGGCGCGTCATGTAGGGCGTCTCGGAATGTTCGTCCGGCACGCGCGCGGCCTTGTCGGCGTGGACCAGCAACCAGCCGTTCTGCAAAGACCCGTCGTCGGCAGCACCTGAATTGGCCCAATGCTCCCAGGGATTGGTCGCCTCAAATCCTTGGCCGCGCAGATACGCGTCGTATTTCGGACGCGGCCGGCCGGTCGGATGCAGACCGTCGTCGCGCTCATAGGGCTCGAAACCGCATTCGGCGACGTGCACGCCGATGATCGATTCCAAGGGGATGCCGAGCGCTTTCATGCCTTCGAGGTCGGGCGCCATGTGGGTCTTGCCGACCAGCACGTTGCGCACGCCGATCTTGCCCAAGTGATCGCCGAGCGTCGGCTCGCCGACGCGCAGCGGCCAGCCGTTCCAGTGCGAGCCGTGCGAACGCATGTAGCGCCCGGTGTAGAACGACATCCGCGACGGCCCGCAGATCGGCGACTGCACATAGGCCTTGGAGAAGAGCACGCCGCGCTTGGCCATGGCGTCGATGTTCGGCGTCTTCAGCGTCGGATGACCGGTGCAGCCGAGATAGTCGTAGCGAAGCTGGTCGCACATGATCCAGAGAACGTTTTTCGCGCGCGACATGCCTCGGCCCTGCTTCTTATTGATTGCTTGATGCTGCGCTAACGCGGCGGCGAAGACAAGCAGCGGGACTCAACGCTCGACGTCGACCGACCACGGCTCCGCTTCGGCCGCGCTCTTGGCCTTGCTGGACACCGGGCTTTCGCCGATCACGTCTGCAAGCACGCGCAATGCTTCCTTGACGCCCTGGCCGGTGGCGCCGGAGAGCAGCAGCGGTGTCTTCTTGGCAGCGCGCTTCAGGCGGTCCTTCTGCTTTTTCAATTCATCCGGCTCGACCGCGTCGATCTTGTTCAGCGCGACGATCTCGATCTTGTCGGTCAGCAGCCCGCCATAGGCATCGAGCTCCTTGCGCACCGTCTTGTAGGCCTTGCCCGCGTGCTCGCAGGTCGCGTCGACGAGATGCAGCAGCACGCGGCAGCGCTCGACATGGCCGAGGAAGCGGTCGCCGAGGCCGGCGCCCTCATGCGCGCCCTCGATCAGACCCGGAATATCCGCCAGCACGAATTCGCGGCCGTCGGCATTCACGACGCCGAGCTGCGGATGCAGCGTGGTGAAGGGATAGTCGGCGATCTTTGGCTTTGCCGCGCTGACCTTGGAGAGAAAGGTCGACTTGCCGGCATTGGGAAGCCCAACCAGGCCGGCATCCGCGATCAGCTTCAGCCGCAGCCAGATCCAGCGCTCTTCGCCGGGCTGGCCGGGATTGGCGTTGCGCGGCGCGCGGTTGGTCGACGACTTGAAATGCGCATTGCCGAACCCGCCATTGCCGCCTTCGGCGAGCACGAACTTTTCGCCGACCTTGGTGAAGTCGTGGATCAGCGTCTCGCGGTCCTCATCGAAGATCTGCGTGCCCATTGGGACCTTCAGCACGATCGCCTTGCCGTTGGCGCCGTGGCGGTCCGAGCCCATGCCGTTCTCGCCCTTCTGGGCCTTGAAGTGCTGCTGGTAGCGATAGTCGATCAGCGTGTTCAGCCCGTCGGCGACTTCGATGACGACATTGCCGCCGCGGCCGCCATTGCCGCCGGAGGGACCGCCGAACTCGATGAACTTCTCGCGGCGGAACGCCACGCAGCCGTTCCCGCCGTCACCGGAGCGGATATAGACCTTTGCTTCGTCGAGGAATTTCATGGGCCATAGGTAGGGCAGGGGAGCGGGCGCGGCAACCCGAACTTGTCCGGGCGGAGGCCGAAATTTAAGTGATTTTCGGCCCTTGCTTAACCGTTGGGGCGTCCGGCGGTCGACGTGATATAGGCGGGGGGGGAGCAGGGAGTGGAAATGAGGCGGCGGGAGTTCATTGCAGGCGCCGTGTCGGTCGCCATGCTGTCGCGGGCCGGCGCACAGACGGCGCCCGGCGGCAAGCGGCTTGCGATCTACAGCCCGTCGGAGCCGTCATCGCTGATGCACGAGGACAGCACCAATCGGTACTACCGCGCCCTGTTCGCCGAACTGCGCCGGCTTGGCCAGGTCAGCGGCGATACGCTCACTGTCGAGCGCTGGGGCGCAGAGAAGGCGGGCATCGGTGCGCCTGCGCTGGTCGAGGAGGTCGTCCGCAGCAATCCCGACGTGATCTACATCGTCGGGCCGGGCGCGCTTCTGTTCAAGCGCGCCACGGACAAAATTCCGATCGTGGCCCTGACCGCCGATCCGGTGGCGCAGGGGATCGCCGCGAACATCGCACGTCCAGGCGGAAATTTCACCGGCGTCAGCGTCGATACCGGCCCGTCGATCCACGGCAAGCGGATCGCGCTGCTCCGCGAGATCTATCCAAAACTCTCTAGGCTCGCCTACGTCACGCTGCGTGGTGCGTGGGAAGGTGTACAGGGACCGAGCGTCCGCGCCGCTGCGACCGCAACGGGAACCGAGGTCATTCCATACCTGGTCGAATTTCCGACGACCGAGGCGAGCTACCGGGACCTGATCGCAGGAATTCGTCCCAGCGGCGCCGACGCAGTCATGATCGGTGACAGTCCTGACGTGATGGCGAAGCGAACGGTGATCACGGCACAGATCGCGGCCGCAGCACTTCCTGCCATCTACCCGCTGTCGGAATTCGTCGATGTCGGCGGTCTCATGACCTATTCCTTCGACCTCGTCGAACTGAACAAGCGCGCCGCCAACAACATCGATGCCATTCTGCGCGGCGCGTATCCCGGCGATATCCCGTTCTATCAGGCGTCCAAGTTCGAGCTGGCGTTGAATCTGAGGACGGCGAAGGCACTGTCGCTGGATGTGCCCGCGACGCTACTCGCGAGCGCCGATCGCGTGATCGAATAGCAGTCAGGTCGACCGCCGTCGGATCAGGAATTTCTGGGTCCCCTCCAGCACCAGCTCCTTGCGCTGATTGTAGACGGTGCTCGCGAGCGTCACCACGCCCGTCGTGCGTCCCGGCACGAGTTCGGTCACCTCCAGCGCTGGATAGATCGTATCGTCGGCGAACACCGGCTTGAGAAAGCGGCTCGACTGCTCGAGGAAGCCGACCAGCGACTCCTCGACCATGAAGGGAAACAGGCCTGCGCCGGGCGCGGTGTGGATCAGCGTCTGGAAGCCGTGAGCGAGCAGGTTCGGCATGCCGCGGGCGCGGCAATATTCGACGTCATAGTGCACCGGGTGGGTGTCGCCGCTCGCGGTCTGGAACGCGGCGAACACGGCCGCGGTCTGCGTGCGGCTCGGGAGCACGAAGCGTTCGCCGAGGGCGAAATCCTCAAACCAGCGTTGCGTGGGGATCATGCGATGCCGGGTCGGATCGAACGCGGTCATATCTGCTGCTCTCTTGCCGAAGATACCAATCGCTACCGCGACGCGAAGAGTGCGACAATACGTTCAATTCGTCATGACCGGGCTTGTCCCGGACATCCACGCAGCTAAAAGGCGCCAATGCCTCTCTTCAAGAAACTCTCCGCCTACGACGACCGCTCGGCGCGGCTGGCCGGCATCGCGCTCATGGTGTTGTCGATCTTCCTGTTCTCGTTCGGCGATGCCATGGGCAAGTTCATCGTCGCGACCTATTCGGTGGGGCAGCTCTTGTTTCTGCGCGCCTGCGCGGCCTTGCTCGTGCTGGCGCCGTCGATCTGGCGGCAGCGCCACGAGTTCACCCATCTGGAGCGGCCGTGGCTGCAGCTTTTCCGCGTGGTGCTCTCGACGCTGGAGGTGGCGGCCTTTTTCCTCGCGACCGTCTATCTGCCGCTCGCCGACGTCATCACCTATTATCTAGCAGGTCCCATTTTCGTTACCGCGCTGTCCGCGATCTTCTTGGGCGAGCAGGTCGGCTGGCGGCGCTGGACCGCGATCCTGATCGGCTTCTGCGGCGTCCTGATCGCGCTCCGCCCGTCGGCGCAGACGGTCAGCCTACCGGCGCTGATCGCGCTCGGCGGCAGCCTGTCGTTTGCGACGCTGATGCTGGTCACGCGCTCACTTCGCGAGACGCCCGACATCGTGATGGCCTCCTCACAGTTCGGCGGCACGTTCCTGCTCGGGCTCGCCCTGTCCCTGTTTCACTGGGTGCCGCCGAGCGCGGGCAGTCTCGTGGTCTTTGCGCTGGCAGGATGCACCTCGGTCGCCGCGCTCCTGTGCGTCAACCGCTCGCTCAAGCTCGCGCCCGCGAGCGTGGTGGTGCCCTATCAATACTCGATGATCGTCTGGGCCGTGATCTTCGGTTTCGTCGTGTTCGGCGACGTCCCCTCGATCGCCACCATCATCGGCGCCGCCATCATCATCGGCGCGGGCTTCTACATCTTCCTGCGCGAACGGGACTTGGGTCGGCAGGACACGCAGGTTAATCCGCCGGTGTGAGTGCAAATGCGACCGTCGGCCCGGAACGCGCGAAGCGCGAGCCCGGGACGACGATCGTGACTGTGGCGTCGCTCGCGCCTTACCTGACCCGCCTCGCGCTGCTCCAGCTCTTCAGCGAGGACCACACGCCGCGCGACAGGCGGAAGCAGTCGACGGGCGTCGAGGAGCCCAGCGCGTAGAAGCGATGCAGCTGGACGCCGCTCCACTGGAAGCCGCACTTTTCCAGCACGTTGCGCGAGGCCGGATTGGTGACGCGCGCGCCGGCGTAGAGATGATCTTCCGAAAACTCCTCGAAGAAGAAGTCGATCGCCCCGCGCGCAGCCTCGGTGGCAAAGCCTCTTCCCCAATGCTCGACACCGAGCCAGTAGCCGAGCTCGGCTGCATCCGGCGTCGAACAGTCGATTCCGATCATGCCGACGGGCGCATTGTCATGCTCGATCAGGAACGCGGTCTCGCTGCCGAGCTCCGCAGTGGCGCGGACGAATTCCACGGCATCGTCGTGCGAATAGGGATGCGGCAGGCGGCGCGTGTTCTCGGCGATGCGGCGGTCGTTGGCGAGGCGCGCGATCGCCTTGACGTCGGCGAGCGTCGGCTTGCGCAAGGTCAGCCGCTCGGTGGCGACGACATGAGGTCTCGCCTCGCGCAAGATCGTGCTCGAAAAGTCCTGCAACATGTCCGGCTCCGTCAAAGACTTTGAGTCAAAACGAAAAGGGGAGGCCGGTTTCCCGCCTCCCCTGGAGCCTTCGATCTTTTGATCTCAAGGACTCCGCCGGTTTGGTCAGGACCCGGCGGACTCCAATTTGATCCACCGTATTATTCAGCCGCCTCTGCGATCGGAAGCACCGATACGAATGTGCGGCCGTTGGCTTTAGCCTGGAACGCAACGCGGCCTTCAACCTTGGCGAACAGAGTGTGGTCAGTGCCCATGCCGACATTAAGGCCGGGATGCCAGGTGGTACCGCGCTGGCGCGCAATGATGTTGCCGGGAATCACACGCTCCCCGCCGAACACCTTGATGCCGAGGCGCTTGCCCTTCGAATCGCGTCCGTTGCGCGATGAACCGCCTGCTTTTTTGTGAGCCATGGCTCGTCTCCGAAATCCTGCGTATCTCTAGATCAATTCCTTGACGGAATCATTTCACAATTTCTCACGCATCAATTTGTGAATTGGCGTGATCAAAGTTTCGCTATTCAGCGGCTTCCTTCGCCACCTTCTCCTTCTTCGGACGCGGCCCCTTGGTGGGCTTGGCGTTTTCGGTCAGGATCTCGGTGACGCGGAGCACGGTGATCTCGTCGCGATAGCCGCGCTTGCGGCGCGAGTTCTTGCGGCGGCGCTTCTTGAACGCGATGACCTTCGGCCCGCGCTTGTGCTGGAGCACCTCAGCTGCCACGGACGCGCCCGCAACCGTCGGGGCACCCAGGACCGGCGTGTCGCCGCCGACCACCAAAACTTCACTCAACTGCACGATCGTGCCGACTTCGCCGGCGATCTTGCCAATTTCCAGGACATCATCCGGAACGACGCGGTACTGCCGGCCGCCGGTTTTGATGACTGCGAACATCGTTCTCTTCCTTCGTGTTCAATCCCGGCCTTTCGGACTTTCGTCCGGGCCGGCTTTTTGTCAGTCGCTATGGGTTTTCAGCGTTCTGCGCGGGTGGGGTATGACCCTCAAAATCCACGCAAAAACAAGCGGCGCGAGCAACGCCCCGCGCCTGCTGCGGGGACTTATAGCGGCCGAACGACCGGAGTCAAGGAAAACCGGGCCAAAAAGGCTCCGAATTTGAAGCATTTGCGCGGTTTTTGCCGTCAGGCCGGCTGGCACGGATAATTGGCCGCACCTGCAACCAACGAGTTCCCCCGCCGTTGTCATCCCGGATTTCAAAGCGGGCAAGGGCTCCATGGCAGACGAGCTGGTTTTGACGACGGGGATCGCGCAGCACGGCGCTGCCCGCCTGCCGTCGGTGGACGTCGACAGTTTTAACGCCGAGCTGAAGGACGAGGACGGCTTTCTCGGGGACCGCGCCAGCAAAAGCGCATTCCGGGCCATCCTGGACCATTGGCGCAAGCCGCTGCGCAAGACCGGCGAGGACCCCTTTGGCGACGAGCCCTCGGACAAGATCGCCAAGAAGACGCTGGATGACATGCTGATCGGCGACGATACCGAGGCCTCCGCCGTGGTGCACAGCGCGATCGAGGATTTTGCCCAGGAGCTCGCCTACGTCACCCGTCGCTTCCTGAAGACAAAAGCCTGGGCGAAGACCGAGCGCATCGTGGTCGGTGGCGGTTTTCGCGACAGCCGCCTGGGCGAACTCGCGATCGCCCGCGCCGACATCATCCTGAAGGCCGAGGGTTTCAAGGGCGACATGCTGCCGATCCGCTTCCACCCGGACGAGGCGGCCCTGATCGGCGCGCTGCATCTGGCGCCGTCCTGGATTTTCGAGGCCCATGACAGCATCCTCGCCGTCGATATCGGCGGCACCAATATCCGCTGCGGCGTGGTCGAGACCCGCTGGAAAAAGGCGAAGGATCTCTCCAAGGCCTGCGTCTGGAAGTCCGACCTGTGGCGTCACGCCGACGACGAGCCGACCCGCGAAGGTGCGGTAAAGCGGCTCACCAAGATGCTGAAGGAGCTGATCGCGGTGGCCGACACCGAGGGGTTGAGGCTCGCGCCTTTCATCGGCATTGCCTGTCCCGGCGTGATCAAGGAGGACGGCTCGATCGAGAAAGGCGCACAGAATCTCCCCGGCAATTGGGAGAGCAGCAAGTTCAACCTACCGGCGAGCCTGGTCGAAGGCATCCCGGTCATCGGCGAGCACGACACCGCTATCCTGATGCACAATGACGGCGTTGTGCAGGGGCTTTCCGAGGTGCCGTTCATGCAGGACGTCGAGCGCTGGGGCGTTCTCACCATCGGCACCGGGCTCGGCAATGCGCGCTTCACCAACCGCCGCAAGGAGGGGGCGAACGGCAAGGACCGTAACTCCACGGATAACGGGAAGAAGAAGGCCAAGGAAACCAATAAGGAAGCCAACAAGGAAAACAACAAGGAGAGCAGGTAGAACGACGAGGAGTAACCTTGACTGGTTAGGTTAAGGCGCGGATTGCGTTGCAGCACGCCGCGCGGTCGCTACGGTCCATCCGTCGCCTCACGCCGGCCGGCGAAGCCGCCCTTCTCGGCCTGCAATTTCAATGAGCGGCAACGGGACCGCCAGTGTTTACCGCGTCTGGCGGTCCCACCCGTGCGGCTGTCGCGGCGCCGGCCCGTTGCTTCCCAGCCCCGTTGCTTCCCAGCCCCGTCGCTTCCATTGTGATTCGCTTCCACAGGGCTTGGTTGCGCTCCGCTGGGTTTGCTACGTTTTGGCACAATCTGCACTTTGCACCCGTTCTCTCAGGTCTAGTATTACCGCATGGGGAACGATCTGGTGTTTCGTATCACGGTCATCGTCCTGGGAACGCTGCCGGTCGTGCTGACGGCTTTGGCCCTGCTCGGCGCTCCATTCGGAGAGTGAGCGCCCGATCCGGCGCTGGTGCAGGACCGTGCAAATTGGCGCGAAACCGGCTCTCGGACCGGTTTTGCAGCAGCTTTCCTGCGCGCACCATCCACGAGGCGCGGGATTTTCGTCCCGCCCGCCTTGTCTGACCCGTCATCCTCGCCTAGAACACGCCCCGACCGCACGGGGCTACCCCGATTTGGCGCCTTCAGGAGAGGTGGCAGAGTGGTTGAATGCACCGCACTCGAAATGCGGCATAGGTGCAAGCCTATCGGGGGTTCGAATCCCTCCCTCTCCGCCATCCGAACGCCATTCCGGTAAGCCGTCCGCCTACAGCCCTCGAACGGCTTTGCCTCACCGCCACCCAAGCGCCGGCGCGACGTGCTTCAGGATCGCTTCGATCGCATGGGCGCAGTAGGCGACGCCCAACTGATTCGGGACAGTGAGCAGCAACGTGTCGGCTTCCGTGATGGCGTCGTCCTTGCGGAGCTGCTCGATCAGGACATCCGGCTCGGCAGCATAGCTGCGGCCAAAGATCGCACGCGTGTGCGGGTCGATGAATCCGATCTGGTCCTCTGCTTCGCCGCCACGCCCGAAATAGGCGCGGTCGCGATCATCCATCAGCGCGAAGATGCTGCGGCTGACCGAGACGCGCGGCTCTCTGACGTGGCCGGCCTCCTTCCAGGCGGCGCGGTAGGCACGGATCTGGGCGGCCTGCTGCACATGGAAGGCCTCGCCCGTCTCGTCGTTCTTGAGCGTCGAGCTTTGCAGGTTCATCCCGAGCCTGGCCGCCGAGACGGCGGTGGCGTTCGAGCCGGCACCCCACCAGATCCTCTCGCGCAGGCCCTGCGAATGCGGCTCGAGGCGTAAGAGGCCGGGCGGGTTCGGAAACATCGGCTGCGGATTGGGCTTTGCAAAACCTTCGCCGCGCAGGAGGTCGAGGAAAATCTCGGCATGACGCCGGCCCATGTCCGCGTCGCTTTGGCCTTCGGCCGGCTGATAGCCGAAATAGCGCCAGCCATCGATCACCTGCTCCGGCGAGCCGCGGCTGATGCCGAGCTGCAGCCGTCCGCCGGCGATCAGATCGGCGCTACCTGCATCCTCCGCCATGTAGAGCGGATTCTCGTAGCGCATGTCGATCACGGCAGTGCCGATCTCGATACGGCTGGTCCTTGCCCCGACCGCTGCCAGCAGCGGAAAGGGAGAAGCGAGCTGACGCGCGAAATGATGGACGCGGAAATAGGCCCCGTCCGCGCCCAGCTCCTCGGCGGCCATCGCGAGCTCGATGGATTGCAACAGCGTATCCCCAGCCGAGCGGGTCTGCGATTGCGGCGAGGGCGTCCAGTGCCCGAACGAGAGAAAGCCGATCTTTTTCATGCTGCCAATCTAGTTATGTCCGGGCCGGTTTACGATGGTCATTGCGAAACGACTGTTTCGAGCTTGCTCGAAATGGGCGGCTCCAGCTATTTTTCAACCTCTGGTGTCGCTCCTCCAAGCAAGACTTGGTGCCGAAGTTCACACGGTTTGCCTGGCGGTCCGGGAAACGATGCGATGGCGGACTGGCTTACTCACTTTCTCTATTCGTTTGCGAACCAGGCCGGTGCCTGGTTCGTTGGCATCGTCTTGACCGTGCTCGGATTGTTTTCGACGCGTCTTGTGGAGAAAATAAAGTTCGCCCTGAACCGGGCCGACATGCGCGCCAAGTACTATGAAGAGATGGCGATCGATATCAGTCATTTCGTCTTTATCATCGACCGGCTCGTGAAGGTCTACTACGGCAGCACATGGGCAAGTAGCGACGACAAGAGCGCTATTGCGCAAGAGTACAATGAGGTGATGAACACGATTTCAAGGAAGGAATACGTCTACCGCTCATGGGTCCAGCGCTTCTGGGACAAGGAAACCGCAGCCGCCTTCGATCTGACCATGGAAAAGATGAAGGCTGTCGACCGTCTCCTGATTCTGATCAACGAGGGCGGCAACCAGAAGGATAATCTGGAAAAACTCAATGTCGCGTTTCGCGACCTCCGCCAGACAGCCTCTGGCCTGCTTACGGCAAGCGTTAGGTGACGCAAGACCGCTAACCCTTGCGGGCCCTGGGCGAGGCAATATCCGCGTCCTAAAGCGCGATGAGACTGGGATGAATCGTCATCGCGCTTTAGGTTGTTGTTTGAACATGATCTTTTCGGAAAACCGCTCCACACTTTTCCGGATCATGCTCTAATGACGTCTCTTCGCGCTCAACGCGCGGCGCAGCACGTCCCAGATTCGCGGCTCCGTCGACTGAGCCACATTGAAACGCAGGAAGGCACTGGCCGTCTCCGACACGCTGAAGACATTCCCCGGCGCAAGCACGACGTCTTCGGCAAGCGCTGCGTGGGCGATTTCCGTCGAATCCAGTCCGTCGGGCAGGCGGCACCAGAGAAAAAATCCGCCGCTCGGCATCAGCCACGGCTCGAGGCCCAGCGCCGCGAGCTTGCGCGCCACCTCGCGCCGGGTGCGTAACAGCTTTTGCCTGAGCTCATCCATGTGCTTGCGGTAGCTGCCGCCCGCGAGCACCTTCGCGATCACCTCGGTCGCAACCGGGCTCGGACCGCCAAAGCTGGTTGCGACCTGGAGGTCGACGAGATGCTCGATCCAGTCGGGCTTTGCTGCGATATAGCCGCAACGTACCGAGGCGGAGAGCGTCTTGGAAAAGCTGCCGATACGAATGACGTTGGTGAGTCCGTCGAGGGCGGCAAGGCGCGGCGACCGCTCGGATTCGAAATCGGCAAAGATATCGTCCTCGATGATCGTCACATCATGTGCAGCGGCGGCGCTCAAGACGCGATGCGCGGTTTGCAGCGACAGCGTCGCGCCGGTCGGATTGTGGAGCGCGGAATTGGTGATGTAGAGGCGCGGCCGCTCCGCGGCGAGGATCGCCTCGAATCGAGCGACGTCGGGGCCCGACGCCGTGTAGGGCACGCCCATGATCTTCACCTGATGCGCGCGCAGCAGTGCGCGAAAATTGAAGTAGCAGGGATCATCGACCAGCACCGTGTCACCGGGCCGCAGCAGGAAGCGGCAGACGAGGTCGGTCGCTTGCGTGCCCGAGCCCGTGAGCACGAGCTGGTCGATCGAGGCCTCGATGCCGTCCTCGGCAAAGCGGGCCAGCAGATACCGGCGCACTGCGATCGAGCCGCGCGTAGAGCCATAGTCCGTGAGCACGCTGTCATCGCTACGGGCGATCGCGCGAAAAGCACGGCGCAAGGCCGCCTCCGGCATCCAGTCCGCCGGCAGCCAGCCACAGCCGGGCTTGAGCGTGGCCGAATCGGCATCGAGCGATTGCCGTGACACCCAGAACGGATCGACGGCGCGGTCGCGGCGCGGCTCGACATCGGTGAGCGCCAGCGGTGGCATTGTTGTCGCGGAGACGTAGAAGCCGGAGCCACGACGGGCACGGATCACGCCTTCCGCTGCGAGGCGATCATAGGCTTCCACCACGGTGGAGGGCGAAACGCCCATGCTCGTGGCCAGCTTGCGGATCGAGGGCAGGCGATCGCCCGGGACAAGCGCGCGGCCCGCGACCTTGGCGCGGATGGCGCTCATCACCTCTAGGGTGCGCGCCCCGCCGCGGCCTCTGGTTTGCATCAGCTCGTCCAAGTGTATGGGCTTCCATACCAATACAGTTTGACCAGATTGTATGGGATTGTCGCTGGTTCTGCCACCCTCAAAAGGCCAAGGTCGACCACGGGAAAGCGAGGCGACATGCAATCGGCCGGCAACGGATGGGGCAACGGACTTCTGGGCGTCGTCATTTTCAGTGGCTCGCTGCCGGCGACGCGCGTCGCGGTCGGCGGCTTTTCCGCAACCTTCCTGACCTCGGCGCGCGCGGTGATCGCCGCGCTGTTGGGAGCGGCGCTGCTTGCCCTGCTTCATCAACAGAGACCCGCGCGAAAAGACCTTGCCTCGCTCGCCATCGTCTCGCTGGGCGTCGTGGTCGGCTTCCCGCTGCTGACGGCGCTGGCGCTTCTGCACATCACCTCGGCACGTTCGATCGTCTTCATCGGTCTGTTGCCGCTTGCAACCGCCGTCTCCGCCGTGCTGCGCGGCGGCGAGCGGCCGCGATTGCCGTTCTGGCTGTTCTCGATCCTCGGCAGCGCGACGGTTGCGGGTTTTGCACTGTCGGGCGGCGGCGCGGGCTCACTCAGCGGCGATCTGCTGATGGTCGCCGCGATCCTGCTCTGCGGCCTCGGCTACGCCGAAGGCGCGACGCTGTCACGCCGGCTCGGCGGCTGGCAGGTCATCTCATGGGCGCTCATTCTCGCCCTTCCGCTGATGCTGCCGGTCGCAATCATGTCGTTGCCTCCAACATGGGACAACATCGGCGCGCCGGCCTGGATCGGCCTTGCCTATGTCTCCGTCTTCAGCATGTTCGTCGGCTTCGTGTTCTGGTACCGCGGCCTCGCTCTCGGCGGCACCGCCAGCATCAGTCAGTTGCAACAGTTTCAGCCGTTCTTCGGCCTCGCGCTGGCTGGCCTCGTCCTGCACGAGCCAGTGGCGTGGACGATGATCGCAGCTACCGCGCTCGTGGTCGTCTGCGTCGCGTTTGCGCGGCGGTTTGCCTGAGGCCGTCGCCTTACCCCCGTACCGTCTCCGTCCGCGTCAGCGCGATCTTCATGCGGGTCACCGCCATCTGGTGCCATTGCGACGCGATCACCAACGTTGATCTGGATCAACGCCTGCTCTGGCACGTCGTGGCTGCTTGCATGAGTTGCCGAATACCGGGGGCGATGCATCGTACGTCCCCATCGTTGCTGTTGCTGCCTTTGCGATGATGAGCACTGCATTCGCATAAAGAGTACTACCCCGCACGTCTCGCTGCTGCGGCGGGGTGAGGCAGTAATCGGATCCTTTCGAACGACTGAAAGTGATCCGTCGATCGTTGCTGGCATGCATAGTCAACTGAATTTGGAGTCGAACTGGCTGCCCGCACCCGCCGGCAAGTTCATTCTGATGCTGCGGATGTATTGGCCCAACGAGAAAGAGCCTTCGATTATCTCAACGGCACCTGGTCTCCGCCGGCTGTCAGGAAGGTTGCGAGCAGCTGACCGCAAAGGACCGGCAAACGGGAGCGGTGGAAGGAGCGGATCAAGGTTTAGCAGGACCCGAGGGAGGTCAAGATGAAGATCGCACTGTTGTCGGCGGCACTCCTCGGAGGCCAATTGGTGACGCCCGTTTCCGATCGAGTCCCCCATTTGAATGTTGAGGTGCTCTGCAAGGGCACGGCGGCCGATGACAAGGCGAATGGAATCGCCTTGGGGCAGAGTTTCGACAGCTGCATGAGCGATGAAACGAAGGCTCAGCAGCAGCTGGATGTTCTTTGGTCGGCAAATGCCGGTCCTGTTCGTGATCGCTGCGAAAAGGAGGCGACTTCAATTGCCTTCGCTCAAAGCTACGTCGATCTCCTCACTTGTATCCAGGAAGGCGACCCCGCGAGTCCGCCGTCCGGAGGCCCGCAGAGGCGAGCAAGCAAGAAGCGAGACGCGAAGTAGGTCTGTCGAACCAACAAGGGAGGCTGTCATGCAATGCGGAACGAGACTGTGGTTTGCCGGCGCCGTTATCGCCTGTGCAGCGATAAGCTCTGTGCAGTGGTCAGAAGGAGATGGACTTTCATTCTCGATTCAGAGCGCGCAGGCCCGCGTCGGGCGGCCCGCGACGCCAGTGAGCGTCGCCGGCGTCGCGCGTCGAACGACGCGCCGTGCCGTGGTCGGTGGAGCGGCCGTAGGTGCAGCGACGGTTGGAGCCGCCGTCGCGGCGCCAACTTGCGCCCGCGTGATGGTCAACGGCGTATGGGTCTGTCGCTAGAAGCGGAATGCTTTTGGTTGAATCGATTGGCCGCGGGCTCGCTCTGCCTCTCCCGCTTGCGGGGGAGGTCGGCGCGAAGCGCCGGGTGGGGGCTCTCTCCATATCGGGAGTGTCCATTGCGGAAACACCCCCACCCCAGCCCTCCCCCGCAAGCGGGAGAGGGAGCGCACTTACTTTGCGGATGCAACTAGACCTTATTTGAACATGCTCTAGGCGAACGATCTTTCCCTGGGAGGTCGACGCGGCGACCGCGCGCGTGGTCGTCTGCGTCGCCTTCGCGCGGCGGTTGGCGTGAGGCCGCAGCCTCACCCCTGTCCCATCACCGTCCGCGTCAGTGCGCTCCTGGCAAATTTCTTCAGCGGCATCGGCTTGCCGAACAGATAGCCTTGCACGAGGTCGAAGCCGATCTCGTTGGCGGCGACGAGGTCGGCGCGGCTTTCGATGCCTTCGGCGACGCTGCGCGCGCCGTAGTCGCGGGCGAGCTCGACGATGTGGCGGCACACGGTGCGCTTCAGCGCATCGTTGCTGCTGCCGGTGACGAAATGGCGGTCGGCCTTGAGCTTGACGAAGGGAAACCGGTCGAGACCCATCAGCTCCGGCCAGTTGGTGCCGACATTGTCGATGGCGAGCCCGATGTTGTGAAAGCGCACCTCCGAGGCAACGTCGAGCAGCAGGTCGAGATCCCGGATCACCTCGGCGCTTTCGATCTCGATCGTCAGCCCGCCAAAAGCAGGATGCGTGGGCATGCGCCGGCAGAGATCGCGCACGGCCTGTCCCTCGCGCAGGAAAGAGGCCGGCAGGTTGATCGAGAGATCGACCGGGCTCTGCCGCTCGACGAGATAATGCCAGTCCTGCAGGACGCGTTCGATCACGAACTCGGACAATTCGCGAAAGTGCGGATCGCGCTCCTCAGGAATGAAATAGGCCGGCGGCACCACGCCCCAGGTCGGATGCCGCATCCGCACCAGCGCCTCGGCGCCGCAGCGGATCAAGGTGCGCGCGTCGATCTTCGGCTGGTACCAGAGTTCGAGCCAGCCGGCATGCAAGGCTTCGCCGACATGTACGGCAGGGCTCGGCGCCGGTTCGTCCGGCAGCAGCATCGCGATGCGGTCGCGCAGCGTCTCGGCGGCAAAGGGGGTCGTCAGCGGCGGCAGCATGGCAAGGCCATATTCCTCGCCGACCTGCTGCACCGCCTTGACGATGATCGACTCGCGCGCGCCGACGGCCAAGACCTTGCCGCCAAACTCCTCGCGCACCAGGATCTCGAGAAATCGCCCGGGCTCGATGCCGTCGACGGCAATGCCGAGCAGGATGAGGTCAGGCAACTCGGTGGCGAGCAAGCCCCGGAGCTCGTCGGCATTGCCGCATTCGCTGGTGACGAAGCCGAGATCTTCCAGCACCTCGCTCATGAATGCGCGCAAGTGCCGCTTCCCGTCGGCCACGCAGGCGCGTGGCGTCACTTTCCGCCGTCCAAAGGTTACAGTCTTCCGTCCGGCGAGCTCGCCCAGCCCCTCGTCCATCGCACAGCACTCCCGTTCCGTGACAGCTTCATAACGGTGAGCGCGGCTCCAAATATGGAGAGCTTCAGCATCATTGTTGAATTATTTGGGTAACGTTAAAGCCCTCATCATATGTAAAATTGTACGAATGCCGTTGAAGAAATCTTCACACTCGCGTTTGTCTCGCGCATGCGGTGCTGCAATCGTTGTGATATCCGCGGTGTCGTGCCCGCGAAGCGGCAACTCACCTGACCCAGTGAAGAGGCGACACCGCGCGCGATGTCGCCTCATAGGATAACGCCGGTATCAGTTGCTGGCAGCCTTGTCGTGCCGCGCCATGCCAACCGCCTTGTAATCGTAGGTCGGATAGAATTCGGTCCGATAGGGTCCCCACGCGCTGTCCTCGATGATGCGATTGACCTCGCGCAGCCGCGAGGCCGGCAGGCGCAGCGTGACCACCTGGCCGATGCCCATCATCACGTACCAGCTCACCACCTCGACGCCCGCTGGCGGGAAGGATTTGTAGTAACCTTGGCTCTCGAGCTGGGCATTCAGCTCGCTCAGCGGACGCGACTGGTCGTGCTTGAAGAACACCGTGAGCATGACGGCATTGTCGGCGGTCGGCGCGGCGTTGCCCGATGGCGGCGCTGTCTGTGCAATGGCCGCGGACTTGATCGCCACTGCGCCGGCCAGCAATGCGGCCATCGTCAACGTCGTTCTCACTGATCTCATATGAAATTCCTTCCTTCCAGGCGATGCATACGTCTCTCGGCGATGCATACGTCTCTCGCACGTAGCGGATCGTGTGCACAGGTCTATCACCGTCACCCCCGCGCAATGGCGAAGCCATTGTCGCTGGAGGTGCCGGAGCGCAGCGGAGGCCTCGAAGGGCGACGGCCCGGCTGCAGCATTGGGGCCGTTCATCCCTTCGAGGCTCGCAACGCAGTGCAGATGCACTGCATTGCTCGCACCTCCAGCGACGAGCGCTACGCGCTCGCGCGGGGATGACGGGGCCATTTCCGTTGTCGCGTCAGCTCGTTCGGTATTCGCCTGAGATGTTCTTGCCGGTGTAGTCGGTCATCGCCGCGGTCGCGATCAGGCTGATCACGGCGCACAGCGCGACATAGGCGGCGATCGCGGTTGCCGACTGGAAGGTGCCGAACAGCCAGGTCGCGATCAGGGGCGCCGGACCGCCGGCGATGACGGAGGCGAGCTGATAGCCGAGCGAGGCGCCGCTGTAGCGCAGGCGTCCGGTGAAGCTTTCAGCGATCAGCGCGGCTTGCGGCCCGTACATCATGTCATGCGGGATCAGCGACAATATGATGGCGAGGAAGATGACCGGCTCCGATCCGGTATCGAGCATGCGGAAATAGATGAAGCCGAACACGCCGGTCACGGCCGCGCCGATCATGTACATGTTCTTGCGCCCGATGCGATCGGACACATGCCCGAACAGCGGGATCGAGACGAAGGACAGCACCGAGGCCGCAAGCACCGCGGTGAGCAGGAAGTCGCGCGACACGTTCAGCGTCTTGACGCCGTAGGCAAAGATGAAGGCTGTGAAGATGTAGAACGGCGCCTGTTCGGCCATGCGGGCAAAGGCCGACAGCAAAATCTCCTTCGGATGCTCCTTGATCACCTGCAGCATCGGCGTGCGCTCGACCTTTTGCTCCGCGACCAGCCTGGAAAACACCGGCGTCTCCATAATGCCGAGCCGGATGTAGAGGCCGACGCCGACCAGGATGAGGCTCAGCGCAAAGGGCACGCGCCAGCCCCATGCCAAGAATTGCTCGCCGGACATCTGGCTGAAGGAGAGCACGGCGAGGTTTGCCAGGAACAGTCCGCAGGGCACGCCGAATTGCGGCCAAGAGGCGATGAGGCCGCGCGAGTGATCGTTGCGTGCCCATTCCATCGACATCAGCACCGAACCACCCCATTCACCACCGACGCCGACGCCCTGGATGAAGCGCAGCACGGTCAGGAGGACCGCGCCCCAGATCCCGATGCTCTCATAGGTCGGGACCAGTGCCACAGCGAAGGTGGCGAGCCCCATCAGAAGCAGCGTGGCGATCAGCGTCGATTTACGGCCGATGCGGTCGCCATAATGGCCGAAGATGGCCGCGCCGACGGGACGGGCGACGAAGCCGACGGCATAAATCGCGAAGGCCTCGAGCGTGCCAACCCACGGATCGGAATGCGGAAAGAACAGTTTTGCGAAAACGAGGCCGGTGACCGTCGAGTAGAGGAAGAAATCGTACCACTCGATGGCGGTGCCGATGGTAGAGGCGATCACGGCGCGGCGCAGTTGAAGCTGATGCTCGCTGTCGGGCAGCGAGACCGGATCGACATGGGAGAGGGACATGGCGGGAGCCTTTCCTTGGAGGCCGCCCCGAGCCCCTACTGTGCATGGGGTTGTTTTGGCGAAAAAACTTCCGAGCCGCCGTCACGGTTCCAAGACGATTGCCTCCGTCGGGTTCGACTTATGGAGGAACCCGGTTCAGCGGGCGGCCGAGTGTGAAGTACCTCACATGCGTCTTGCCGCACCTGCGCTATGAATGCGGTCATGCGGTGATGGGCTGCGTGAGGATCGCAGCGATGACGATGCGGCGTATGATGACGTGGTGGTTCTGGTTCGTGCTGTCGGGACGATTTATCGATCGTTTCCTGAGCCTGCCGCGCGGGCCGCGGAACTAGCCGAAAAGCTCAGCTCTGCCCGATCAGCTTCCGGAACGCCGCCGCACCGTCCTGCACGGCATCGCGCCCCTTCCAGGCCAGGTAGGTCAGCTTGCCCGCAAGCGAGTCATGGCTGCGCAGGCGGCGCGAACCGAGGATATGGCCGACATTGGCCGGGAAGCGGCTGACCTCGGCGGCCACGAGGGAAGCGATTGCATCCATCAATTGCTGGAGGCGGATGCCCCACTCGGACGGCTCGATCTCGTCGATGCGGACCTTGAGCGCATGTTCGGTGTCATAGATCTCGGCGAGCAGGTCGCGTGCGATCAGCACCCTGTTATGCTTGAGCGCGACCCGGAGCGCGAGGCGCTTGTCGTCGAGCCGGTCGAGTACCATCGGAACCGTAATGGCATAGGGCGTGGCGGCGATGTCGGCGGCGGTTTTGGTCGGCGCGGCCCTGGTGGCGAGGCGGATCAGCTGCCAGGGCGTCTTCAGCCGCCGCGCCACCAGCGCCAGCGCAAAGGGCAGGGCCTCGGGATTGGCCTTCCTGAAGGCATCGAGGCGTGCGGTGATCTGCGCCACCTGGCCATCGTCGAACTTCGAGAAATTCTCGGGCAGCTTCTCGTTGAATTTCACCAGCGCGGCGTTCGCGCGCAGCACTTGCAGCATCTTGGTCACGTCGTCGAAGGCGAAGCGCGAGGCGGTGTATTGCCCGAGCTTGGCGCGGGCAAGCTCGGTGCCGTCGGGCGAAGCGAGCGTGTTCTCGAGGACCTTGATGACCTTGATCTGGAACGCGGTCGCAGTCTTCTGCACGTCCTTCGGGTTATTGGCGGCGACCTGGTCGTTGATCGCCTTGATGTAGTCGCGCGCCATGGTCGGCAGCAGGTCGCGGCAGATCCACTCCCAGATCGGCGTCAGCGTGTTGCGCGAGATCCGTCCCAGATTCGCGTGCTCGGGCGCCCCGTCCATCAAGAGCGGCTCGAGCGGAGCGAAGAAGGAGCGCGACGGATTGGTGGCGCGCGCCTGGGTCGAGCCGTCCTTGCGGAATTCGGCGCGCAGCTTCGCCTGGATGTCGGGCGAGCCCGGCATATCGATGCCGCACAGCTCCAGCCGCTCGAGCTCGCTGAGCAGACAGCTTCGCGACAGCGGCGTCAGCCGCTGCAAAAATTCCCAGAGCTGTTCGACCTGACTCATGGCACGCAATTTTCCGCAACTTTTCCGGAACCGTGACTGGTTCGTCGCGTGGAGGCATTTGCGCGCTCTCAACTGCGCCCCAGAAAAGCAAGTCACTGTTAATTAATTGGTAAAGTCGTACGGCATGGCCGTCCGCCGCCGCTCTGACGTTAACAGCGGAGTCCGGAAGATGCCTGAGATTTAGGCAGGTTTTGCAACCGACGCGCGGCCCGCTGCCCGTCTCGGCAAGCATGACTTGCGCCATCGCCCGGGATCTAGCACAAAACTGTCAAAATCACCGTAGTCTTACGGAACGAAAAGTTAACCACGATTCGGCCCGGGTTCCGCTAAACGAATCACATGGGGCATCAGAATGATCCGATCGCTGATTCGCGATCGCCGGCTTGGTACGAAAGCAGCAGTTCTCCGCACGAAGAGCTCGAACTCGCCCGGTTGAACGCCGCCCGCGCCAAGGCCTCCGAGGAGACCGCCACTGCGATCGCCCTCGAGCTCAACGGCCCCCTGACCGCCCTTCTCCTCTATATGGGCGAGATCAAGCACCACAGCGACCAGCTTTCCCCGGTGTCCGCCGATCGGGCCTATTTGCAGCGCGTGGTCGAGAATGCACTGGCGCAGACCGAGCGTGTCTGCTCGCTGGTCAAGCAGCTCGGCGGCGCGCCGCGGAACGGAGTGTCAGGGACCGACGACGCCGAAGCGAAGGCCGCCCGCGCGCCGCTCGCCCTGCGCCCGGCCAGCAGCGAACCCTCCGGCTCGCACGGCTCGAAGCGGTTGACCCGGCGCGAACGCGAGGTGTTGCGGCTGATCAGCGAAGGCTATTCGAACAAGCAGGGCGCGCTGCGCATGCAGATCAGCCCCCGCACCTTCGAGAGCCATCGCGCGGAGGCCATGCGCAAGCTCGGGGCGCGCAACACCGCGGATCTGGTCCGCGCAGCGCTGCTGCATTCGATCGATTGAGGCGGGAGGCGGCGGGCCGGCTGCCAGCCCAATGTCAGTAATAGTCGTCTGCGAAGGGACGCACGCGCGAGCTCGGACGCAACGGCTTCATCTCGTCCTTCGGCGCGCTCGGGATGATCGTGATGGTCCAGCACGGCGGGATGCTCGATTCCTTTTCCAGCACGGAGCGCACGAAGCCGGTCACCGTCTCCTCGCCCGACTTCACCGTCGCCATGCGGCCGTTGAACTGAGCGATGCGGAAGCGGCGGACTTCCTTCTGGTCCGCGGTTTCATAGGTGAACATGGAAACCCTCCTGGTCTCGCGCGACGATCGCCACCTATGATTAGCCAAATGTTGATTAGCCATGTGTGAAAATCCCAAGCCGTAGAAGTACGGCGGGATTTTGCGCGAGGGATCAGGCGTCTGCCTCGCGTGCTGCGGCGTAGGCTTTCGCCATCATGTCCACCAGCTTGCGGTAGGCCTCGTCGTCGAGCGCAGCCGCGTCTCGTTCGAGCTGCTGGGCGAGCGCCGCGAGCCGCTGATAGCCGAAGCTGCGCGCCGCGCTCTTCAGCGAATGGGCTTCGCGTTCGATCCGAGCGCGCTGCTGCGCAAGGTCGAGACCGCCGAGCAGCTTCAGGCGCGCATCGGTCTCGCTCCGGAACACGGCGCGGACTTCGCCGGCCCCGTCCTCTCCGATCTCGCGCACCAGCGCCTGGAAGGCGCCGGGGTCGAGTGCCGGCTCGTCGGCAGGGGAGAATTCGGCAGAGAGCAGGGCAGCAGCTTCGCGCATGAGACGGTTCTAGCAGCTGAATGTCTACGCCCTGTAAAATTTCATGCCTGGTGGCGGCTTTCGGATCATCGCGGCCCAAGCAGCCGGTCGTACTGTGCCTTCACCCTGGCGTAGCATTCGCACGCGGTCTGGCGCAGCCCGTCGAGATTGTTGATCTGGATGTGGCCGCGGCTGTAGTGGATGAAATTGGCATGTTGCAGCGTGTTGGCGACCAGCGAGACGCTGTTGCGCCGTGCGCCGATCATCTGCGCCAGGTTCTCCTGGGTCAGCAGTAGCCTGACGTCACCCGACAGGTCGTGGATCTGCAACAGGCACCGTGACAGCCGCGACTCCACGGGATGAGCGGCATTGCAGCCGGCGGTCTGCTGGACCTGCGCATAGACCGCGAGCCCGTGGCGCGTCAGCAGCGTCCGCAATGAGGAACTCCGGTCGGCCGCCGCCTGCAACCGGTCGAGGTCCATCACCGAGGCCGTGCCGCCGACCAGTACCACCGCGCCGTTCAGCGCGCTCGCATCGCCCATCGCTGAAAATGCTCCGAGCAGGCTGTCGCGGCCGATCATCGCGACCTGCACATGCTCGCCCCTGGTGAGTTCCACGACCAATGAGATCACGCCGCGATGCGGAAAGTAGGCGCGCTTGAGTATTTCGCCCGTCTCCACCAGCACGGCCTCATGAGCCAGATCGGTGATGCGCAAGTGCGGGCGGATCAATTCATAATCATCCGCCGACAAAGCAGACAGGAAACCATTGGATGGACGCACCATCGTTTCCATAACTGCCTCCCGTCGTTCCCAGCCGGCGAAGCATCCGCCATCCTCACACGGGGTTTATGGCGCGCATCATGTGCCTTCCGGGATATGTTGGCAATTGGGCATATAGCGTTCCCAGGGGCGTGAGCAGCCTGTGTGCACGTCGGCATGCACATGTAATTGCGTCACCACGACGCAGCCTGCCGGCTCATGGAGCGGATACCAGCAGCCGTCCATAGACATGTTTCACCGCGCCGTAACACGCACAGCATGTTGCCTCCAACGCATGGGAGTCCGTGATTTCGATCTGGCCGCGGCTGTAGCGGATGATGCCGGCACGCTGCAACGAATGCGCCACCAGCGAGATCGCGTTGCGTCGCACGCCGATCATCTGCGCCAGCAACTCCTGTGTCAGTGGAACGGTCGCGCTGTCGCAGAGGTCGCGGGCGCGCAGCAGCCAACGCGCAAGGCGCGCTTCGGCTGGGTGTAGCGTGTTGCACAGCACCGATTGTTGTGCGTGGGCCAGCAGCGCCTGTTCGTGCCGGACCATCAGGCGACGGAACCGCGAGCTTTGATTGGCGATAGCGCAAAATGCAGTGCAGTCCAAGCTGACCGCCGTGCCAGGAAACAACACGAACGCGTCCGCCAGCGCGGCCGAGCCGGCCAGCGCTGCGCCGCTGCCGATGACGCTGTCGCGGCCCAGCATCGCCACCTCGATCGTCTGCCCCTCTGCGAGATTGACCGTCATCGAGACCGCGCCGCGAAGCGGGAAGTAGACCTGCCTTGGCCGAGCGCCGTCCACGCCCAGAAGCATCTCCCTGACCAGCTTGACGGTCGCGAGGTGGGGCTCCAGCAGCGCGAAGTCTGCTGCATCGAGCGTCCTGAGCAATTGATTGGCTGGGCGACCGCTTGCAGTCATGCGAAATCAATCCGGCGCTGCGGTTCGTCGTCACGCCGCGCGCTGCGTGTCGTGGTGCTGTTGCACGGCTGATCCACGATACAACGCAAGTTGTGTATTGGTCTATTTACACGTTGGTGAGCAGGTCGCCTCGCCGCATTTGCGACGGAAATGAGAAGCTACGCCGATTGCTGAATCGCAACGGGGGAGTAGGCGCGTCGGATCCTGCGCGAACCATCATGGGGTAAGGGTCTGTTTACCTCAAATGCCCATCGCACGCGTCGCGAGCGGGACAGCAATCACCGACCTAATGGGCGGTGACGGAAGCTGATGATTTGATTCATCCGCGCGGCGCCGGCATAGCGCCTTTCACCGCCGAGGCTTTCTTTTGCGGAGCGTGCCGCGACGCCAGCGTCCGGTTTTTGTCGCAAGCCGCCACGGCGCAGCGCCAAACGACAAAGTTGTCTTCAATATCCGTATTAGCACGGAGGCCGAAATTAACGCGGCCGTGAAATGCGATGTCTAACGATCGAGGGGAGGGCATTGCGTCCGATCGTGAGAAGGCGGTCAGGCGTCACCACGACACCCTCCGCCTGGCAAAGATGCCGGTCGCGAGCGGCCGTTAGGCAGTCGCGAACAAGGCCGGGAAGCCGGCAGCGAGTCCGAGGTTGGTAAGGCGTATTCCATGGATGATCTGTTGCGGGAGTTTTTGACGGAGACCAGCGAGAGCCTGGACACCGTCGACAATCAGCTGGTGA